>NZ_JBEYZK010000020.1:0-181879 GCF_040646035.1 Streptomyces sp. NPDC046465 | reverse complement strand
CTCGACCGCGTCCGCGAGACCGACCTCAACGCCTACTCCCACCAGGACGTCCCCTTCGAAGGCCTGGTCGAGGCACTCAACCCGACGCGCTCCCTGGCTCACCACCCCCTCTTCCAGGTCATGCTCGCCTTCAACAACACGCCCCGATCAGCGATGGAGTTCGCGGGGGTGAAGGCATCCGTGCGGCCCGCGGGCTTCCACGCGGCGCGCACGGACCTGGCCCTGAGCCTGGCCGAACGGCACGGCGAGGACGGTTCCGCCGAGGGGATCTCCGGCTCGCTCACCTACCGCACCGATCTGTTCGAGCAGCACACGACGGCCGCGCTGGTGGAGCGGCTGCTGCGCGTGCTGCGTACGGTCGCGGCCGATCCCGACCGAAGCCTCGCCTCCGTCGACGTCCTGTCCGACGACGAGCGGCACCGGGTCCTCGAAGAGTGGAACGCCACGGCCGCTCCCCTGCCTCCGACAACGGTCCCCGAGCTGTTCCAGGCACAGGCCAAGGCCACACCCGACGCCATCGCCCTCATCGCCGACGGCACCCCCATCACGTACGACGAACTCAACACCCGCGCCAACCGCCTCGCCCGACTCCTGACCGAACGCGGCGTCGGCCCCGAGCACATCGTCGCCCTCGCCCTGCCCCGCTCACCAGAACTCATCACCGCACTCCTCGCCGTACTCAAAGCAGGAGCCGCCTACCTCCCCATCGACACCACCTACCCGGCCGAACGCATCCACCACACGGTCCAAGACGCCCACCCCACCCTCGTCCTCACCCACACCACCAACCCACCAGCCCTCTGGCCCCAGAACACCCCCACCCTCTGCCTCGACGACCCCACCGTCCGGGCACAGACGGCGGCACTGGACACCACCAACCCGCACACCACACCCGACCCCGCCCACCCCGCCTACGTCATCTACACCTCAGGCTCCACCGGCACCCCCAAGGGCGTCACCATTCCCCACCGGGCTCTTGCCAACTTCATGGACGACATGAGGGGCCGCGTCGGGGTCCGGGAGGGGGACCGGTTCCTGTCCGTGACGACGGTCGCGTTCGACATCGCCGGGCTCGAGATCTACCTGCCGCTCCTGTGCGGCGCCGGGGTCGTGCTGCCGGGCGCCACGGTGGCGAACGAGCCGCTCGCCATGGTCCAGCTGATCGCCGACGCCGAGGTCACCGTCGTCCAGGCGACGCCCTCGCTGTGGCGGGAGCTGGCGGCTGCGTCCGGTGGGACGGGCCTCGGTCTGCGCCGCGTACTGGTGGGCGGCGAGGCCGTCTCCGCGGACCTGGCGGAGACGCTGCGCGGTCTCGGTGAGTCGGTGACGAATGTGTACGGGCCCACCGAGACGACCATCTGGTCGACGGCCGCCGAGCTGGTCCGTGCCGAGGGCGGAGCCGCTCCGTCGATCGGCCGTCCGATCGCCAACACGCGGGTGTACGTGCTGGACGCCGCGCTGTGTCCCGTCGCGCCCGGCGTGCCCGGTGAGTTGTACGTGGCGGGGGCGGGGCTCGCCCGTGGCTATCTGAACCGGCCGGGGCTGACGGCGGAGCGGTTCGTCGCCGACCCGTACGGGCCGCCCGGGTCCCGTATGTACCGCACCGGCGACCTCGCGTCCTGGAACAGCGACGGCACCCTGTGCTACCTCGGCCGCACCGACGACCAGGTCAAACTACGCGGCTACCGCATCGAACTCGGCGAGATCGAAGCCGCGTTGACCGCCTGCCCCGGAGTGTCGAGCGCCGTCGCCCTCATCCGTGAGGACCGGCCCGGCGACCGACGCCTCGTCGGCTACGTCGTAACCGATGCTGACGCGGCCGCCGAACGCGCCGTCGACCTCGACCAGATGAAGCTCGACCAGGTGCAGCTCGACCAGGTGCAGAAGGCTCTCGCCGCGCGGCTCCCCGACCACATGGTGCCCACCGCCCTCGTCCCCCTCGACGCCCTCCCCCTGACCCCCAACGGCAAGCTTGACCGCACAGCGCTGCCCGCACCCGACTACGCCGGCGCCACCGGCCCCACCCGTGCCCCCAGCACCCCGCACGAGCGGATCATCGCCGGGCTCTTCGCCGAGGTCCTCGGCCTGGACGTCGCCCGGGTCGGCAGCGACACGAGCTTCTTCGCCCTCGGCGGGCACTCCCTGCTCGCCATGCGCCTGATCGGTCGGATCAGGGCCGCGCTCGGCGCGCAGTTGCGGCCCAGGGACTTCTTCGAGGCGCCCACCGTGGCCGGGCTCGCCGGGCGGCTGCGCGGGGCGGCGAAGGCGCAGGGCGACGTCCTGCTGCCGCTGCACCTGGAAGGGGACCGGGCGCCGATCTTCTGCGTCCACCCGGCGGGCGGTCACAGCTGGGGCTACTACCACCTCAAGGACCATCTGCCGCCGGGCCACCCGCTCTACGGCCTCCAGGCCCGCACGCTCCTTCAGGGCGCGGAGCCCCCGGCCACGCTCTCGGCGATGGCCGCGGACTACGTCGAGCAGTTGCGCTCGGTGCAGGCCAGCGGCCCGTACCACCTCGTCGGATGGTCGTTCGGCGGTCTCGTCGCCTTCGAGATGGCCACTCAACTGCAGGAGCAGGGCGAGGAGATCGCGCTCCTCGCCCTCCTGGACGCCTTCCCTGCCGCGGCGAAGAGCAACGCCGAGCCGGTGCCCGCGGACGAGGACAGCATGCTGCGGATGATCGCCGCGAACGCCGGTTACGATCCGGACGCCATCACCACCGTCCGTGCCGGTGAACCGCTGACACCGACCGCGTTGAGCGCGTTCTTCCAGCAGGTCGGCGCGGTGATGGCCAACCTGACGGCGGACGACCTGCGGACGTTCGCGCACACGCTGCGGCACAACGCGGGCATCGGTGCGGCGTTCGCACCCGGCACGTTCCGCGGCGATCTGCTCGTCCTCACCGCGGAGCTGGGGCGGGACGGGGCACGGACCGCTCCCGGCAAGGGCCGGAACGCCTGGGCGGCACACGTCAGCGGACGGGTCGACGAGCACCAAGTCCCGTGCTCCCACGACGACATGCTGCTGCCGCACATCCTGAAGCCGGTGGGCGAGATCCTCTCCCGCGCCCTTCCGAATCCGAACGACCAGAACCCTCTCCAACCATCAACACCTCCCACCAACCCCTCCCATCACCCCCTCACGGAGCTGACATGACGAACCCCTTCGAGAACCCGGACGGCACGTACGTGGTGCTCGTCAACGACGAGAACCAGCACTCGCTCTGGCCGATCACCGTGGACGTGCCCGCGGGCTGGACCGTCACGCACCCGAGCGACACGCGCGAGGCCTGCCTGCGCTTCATCGAGGAGAACTGGACCGACATGCGCCCGCGCAGCCTCGCGCAGCGCATGGCCGACAAGTAAGGAGATGGGGAAGAGCGTGGTGTCCCCGACCGCCCGTCCCGCAGCCGGCTACGACCGTGCGCGGCACGGCATCCACAATCTGCGCCGCGCCGAGGTCATAGCCGACCCCCGGCTCTACTGGAAGGCGATTTCCGAGCTTCCGCCCGTCTTCTACGACGAGGTGGGAGGCGTCTGGGTCTGCTCCGGGTACGCCGAGTCGGTCGAGATACTCGCCAACCACCGGGCGTTCTCGTCCGCGCGCCACCACTCCCCCGACGACCTGGCGGCGCGCGGCATGAGCGGCATCGTGCCGACCGCCGAAATGCTGTCCGCCCAGTTCCTCTTCAACGACCCGCCCGACCACACCCGGATCAGGAGCGCCCTGCGCGGCGAGTTCTCACCGGCCGCCATGGACCGGCAGGACCCGGCCCTGCGGGCGATCGCCGACCGGGTCCTCGACACGCTGCCCGACGCCGGAACCATCGATCTGGTACGGGACTTCGCGGAGCGGCTGCCCGAGCACCTGATGACCCATCTGCTCGGCATGGCGGGCCGCGGCGCGGAACTCACCGAGTGGGCAGACGCCTACGAGCGCATGCTCAGCAGCGTCTCCACCTTCCCCAGCCGAGCCGACCTGGAGACGGTCCCGCTCCTCGACAAGGCGCTCGCCGGGCTGCGCGCGCTGGCCGCCGAACGTCTCGCCGCGCCCGGTGACGACCTCGTCTCCGTCCTGGCGACGGCCCTGCGGGACGACTTCGCCGCAGGGCCCACCGGTGAGCCTGCCGCCGAGCTGCTCCACCTCGTCGCCGCCAACGCGCTCGTCCTGGTCGCAGGCGGCTACCAGACCCTGACGCACCTCGTCTCCAGCGGGCTGCTGCTGCTCGCCGACAACCCGGAGCAACTGCGGCGGCTGCGGCAGGACCCCTCGCTCGTCGACTCCGCCGTGGCGGAGGTGCTGCGGGTCGACGGGTCGAGCCAGTACGTGGGCCGGCACGCCGTGCGCGACATCGAGATCGGCGGGGCGCGGATGAGGGCCGGGGACGGAGTCCTCGTGCTGCTCGCCGCGGCCAACCTCGACCCCCGAAAGTTCACCGACTCCACCGCCTTCGACATCGCACGCGGCGAGGGCCGCCACCTCGGTTTCGGCTCCGGCCCGCACTACTGTCTCGGTGCGCCGTTCGCCGAGCGTCTGGCGCGCTGGGCGATCCTCGGCTTCATCGAGCGCTACCAGCGGTTCGGGCTCTCGCCGGTGGAGTCGGACCCGGTGGAGTGGGGGCCGCACTGCAACACGCGCTCCCGGCGCCGGGCGACGGTGCTCGTCGGCCGCACGCCCGAGACGGAGCCGACCGTCGAAGCGGTTCCGACGGTCGACGTCGTCCCGACGGTCGACGTGGTGGCCGCAGTCAAGACGGTCAGCGATCTCGAACGGCACCAGATCGTCGCCGAGTGGAACGACACCGGCGCCGACGACGGCGCCGCCCAGGTCTGCTGGCAGCTGCTCTTCGAGGAGCGCGCCCGGCTGGCGCCGGACAGCACGGCGGTCGAGGACGAGGGCGTCGCGTACTCGTACGCGGACATCGACGCACTGGCCAACGGGGCCGCGCACCGGCTCCGTGACCTGGGCGTGGAGCCGGAGACGGTCGTCGCGATCAGCATGGAACGCTCCGTGCGGCTCGTCGTCGCCATCCTCGCCGTGGCCAAGGCCGGAGGCGCCTTCCTGCTCGCCGCCGCCGACTGCCCCGGCGAGCGGCTGCGGACGATGCTGGAGCAGACGTCCGCGCGGCTCGTCATCGCCGACGACGCCACCGGTGACCGGATCACGGCTCTGGGCGTCCCCGCCGATGTCGTACGCCTCGATCCGGCGGTGCGCGCCTCCGCGCCGCCGATCACCGGCGTCGCGCCGGGCAATACCGCCTACGTCGTGTTCACCAGCGGCACCACCGGCCGTCCGAAGGCCATCGCCAACAGCCACGAGTCGCTGACGAACCTGCACATCGCCCAGCGCAAGGTGTTCCGGATCCGGCCGCGGGACCGGGTGCTGCAGTTCCTGTCGTTGAACTTCGACGGCTGCATATCCGAGGTCGTCCTCGCCCTGCTGTGCGGGGCGACGCTCGTCGTCGCGCGGACGGCGCAGCTGACCCCCGGCCCCCCGCTGCTGCGGCTGCTGCGCGAACGGCGGGTGAGCGCCGCCATCATGACGCCGTCGGTGTGGTCGGTGCTCGCGCACGATCCGCTGCCCAACCTGCGCGTCGCGGCCTTCGCGGGCGAGCGGCTGCCCGGCGCGCTCGTCCGCCGCTGGGCGGCGCCGGGCCGCAGGCTCCTCAACCTCTACGGGCCCGCCGAAGCGGCGGTCTGGTCCACCTGGCACGAGTGCGCCGGTGAGGACGACCCGCCGATCGGGCGCCCGGTCGCGGGCAAACGCGTCTACGTCCTGGACGAGGAGCACCGGCTGCTTCCGGCCGGAAGTCCGGGCGAGCTGTACATCGCCGGGACCGGCGTCGGCCGCTATCTGGGGCGCCCCGACCTCATGAGCGAATCGTTCGTGCCCGACCCGTTCGCGGGGCGGCCGGGACGGTTGATGTATCGCAGCGGTGACCTGTGCGTGTGGCGGGAGGACGGCTCCCTGGAGTACGTCGGCCGCCGCGACCGGCAGGTCAAGATCCGGGGGCAGCGCGTCGAGCTGTACGAGGTGGAGCGCGTGCTGGAGAGGGCGCCCGGGGTGGCCTCCTGCCACGCGGTCGAGCGTGACAACCGGCTGCACGCCTTCGTCGTGCCCGAGCGGCCCGGCTCCTGGGACGAGCCCGCGGTACGTCGCCATCTCGCGGAGCGTCTGCACGTCGGCATGATTCCGGCGGTGTTCACCGTCACGGAGCAGCTGCCGCTGACGTCGAACGGGAAGGTGTCCAACGGGAAGGTGCCGAACGGGGAGGCGCCGAACGGGAAGGTGCCGAACGGGGAGGTGTCTCACGGGACGGTGGGGCAGCGGTACGGGACGGCGACGCCCGTTCCGGAACCCGCGGTACCTGCCGCCTCCGCACCCGTGTCCACGCCGGACACCGGCGCGGGCCCCACCCGTGTCACGTGGGAGCTGGCCCAGCTGCTCTCGTCGTGCCTGCGGGTGCCGCAGGTCCAGGTGAAGCTGGACACCGACTTCTTCGCCGCAGGCGGTGACTCCCTGGCCATGGCCGAGTTCATGGCGGCCGCCGAGGACCGCTTCGGCCTGGTGATCGACATACAGCGACTGCTCGACGAGCCGACCCTGGCCGGACTGGCGCAGCTCGTGAGCGAGGGGCGAACGGTTCAGTGAACGGCTCAATGAACGACGCAGCGATACAGACCGGGGCCGGGACCGGGACCGGGACCGTGACCGGGACCGGCACAGAGCGGGCGAGACCCGTGGTCAGCACATGGGGAGACGGGACCGGGAAGACGGCTACGGCTACGACTACGACTCCGGCTGCCCGGCCCGTCATGATCGTGCACGGCTCGATGGACCGCGGCGACGCGTTCCGCCGTGTGGTCGACCACCTGGAAGGCCGTCCGGCCCTCGGCTACGACCGGCGCGGCTGGGGCAGTTCCCGCGCGCTCGGCGGCGCCGGCGTCGACTTCCAGGTGCACGTGCGGGATCTGCGTACGGCCCTGGCGGACCTCGACGTGCCGCCGATCGTGCTCGGCCACAGTTACGGCGCCCTGGTGGCCATGGCCGCCGCGGCCGCGGACCCATCGCGTGTCGCGGGGATCGTCGCCGTGGAGCCGCCGGTGCGGTGGCTGCCGTGGTGGCCCGCCGACGACCCTTGGGAGCGGACCGTACGGGCCGCCGCCGCGGAGGGCGGTCCGGAGCAGGCGACGCGGGCCATACTCGCCGAACTCCTGGGCCCGGCAAGCCGGTTGCATCTGGCACGCGCACAACCCGCCGACCTCGCGGCGGACGGGGCGGCCCTCATCTCCGAGATGACGGACCCGACGGTCGACGCGCCGAGCTTCGACCCGCTGACGTTCCCGGTCCCCACCGTGGTGGCGGCCGGATCGCGGTCGGCCGCGCACCACAGGGAAGTGGCCGAGCGGCTCGCCGAGCTGCTGCCGCACGGCCGGTTCGCCGAGATCACCGGTGCGGGGCACGCCGCGCACGTCAGCCATCCGCAGGAACTAGCCCGACTTGTACGAGAGATCGACATGATCGACGTGATCGAGGAGCAACACCGATGATGCCCAGTGCGCTTGAGAACTCCGTCTACGGACTCCTCTCCACTCCGGTGCTTCACACCGCCGTCGAGCACGGGGTGTTCACCTCCCTCATCGAGGACGGCCCGGCCACCGCCCCGCGCCTCGCCGAGCGCCTCGACGTCGACCAGGACACCCTGGAGCGCATGCTGCTCGTCCTGACGTCCCTCGGCGTCGTCGAGCGCGCGGCGGGCGGGGAGTACTCCCTGACCTCCGACGCCGTCCCGTTCCTCGACCGCCGCAACAGCCGGTACTTGGGCGGCTTCATCAAGCACCTCACGCTGGAGACCCGGGGTCGGCTCGACCGCCTCGACACGTACCTCTCCGAGGGAAAACCGGCCACGGAGGCATCGCCGTTCGACGATGTCTACCGCGACGCCGAGTCGTTGCGGGACTTCATGCGCGCCATGTGGGACCTGAGCTTCGGTGTGTCGCAGGAGCTGGCCGCGCTCGCCGGGATGGCGGGGACGAAGCACCTGGTGGACGTCGGCGGGGCCACGGGCCCGTTCGCCGTGGCGGCGCTGCTCACCGACCCCGCGTTGCGCGCCACCGTCTTCGACATGCCTGCGGTCGGCCCCTTGGTCGGCGAGGACGCGGAAGCACGTCCGGTCGCCGACCGCCTCGGCTTCGTGGGCGGCGACTTCTTCGCGGACGAACTCCCGCAGGGTGACTGCCTCGCCTTCGGCTACATCCTTTCCGACTGGGACGACGACACCTGCGTCACGCTCCTCCAGAAGGCCTATCGCGCGTGCCGGGCACCCGGCCGGGTCCTCATCATGGACCGCCTCTTCGAGGACGACCGCACCGGTCCGCTGGCCACCGCCGCGATGAACCTGGTGATGCACATCGAGATGGCCGGGAAGCACCGTACGGCCGCCGAGTTCATCGCACTCCTTGAGCGGGCCGGATTCGGCGACTGCGAGGTGCGGCGGGCGAGCGGCGAGAAGCACGTGGTCATAGGCCACAAGCGGCAGTCGTGAACGAGTGGCCGAAATCCCACGGGCGATCCCAGCAGAACGGAGCTTCCGCATGAATGGCGCACCACATCACGGGCACAATCTCCTTTTCCTCTGGAGCCCGCCGCGAAGCCTTTCCACCGCCTTCTTGAGGATGATGATAGAGAGGGGCGATCACCTCGTCATCCACGAGCCGTTCTCCAGCCTCGTGGTGCAGGGGTACGCCGTCGTCGAGGGAGACAAGATCTCTGACCAGCGTCAACTCCTGGACGCGCTCCAGGACATCGCGGCGCGCCGCCGGGTTTTCGTGAAGGAGACGACGGAGTATCGCTACGACATCGTCGACGCCCCGGAGTTCCCCAAGATCGGCTGTCACACTTTCCTGATCCGGGACCCCGAAGCGGTGATTCCTTCGCACTACGCGATGAAGCCGGACATCACCTGCGCCGAGATCGGCTTCGAGAACCAATTCGAAATATTCCGCACCGTGCACGAGAGCATCGGAGACTGCCCCGTGGTTTTCGCGGCGGAGAGGCTGGCCGCCGAGCCCGAGGCAGTGGTCCGGGACTACTGCGCCAGAGTCGGCATCGACTTCACGGAAGCACACCTCTCGTGGGAGCCCGAAAACCGCGAGGAGTGGAGCCGCACCAGGGAATGGCACGCGGACGCGGCGAAGAGCAAGGGCTTCCACTACGTTCCGCGCACCTATCCGGAAAGAGTGGAGAACAACGCGACGCTGGCGTCGTACTACGCGTACCAGTTCCCGTTCTACGAGCGCCTGCGGTCCTACCTGCCGGTGTGAACGGCATGACCGAATCCCTCCTCGGCATCTCCGACGGCGCCTGCTATCCAGAGAGAAGTTCACCGGCTCTCCCCTGAGGAGACTCGACATGTCGGATGAGGGAACTCGGCCCGTTGCAGGGCGACTTGACGGCAAAGTCGCCTTCGTTACCGGTGCGGCCGGTGGGCTCGGGCGTAGTCATCTGCGGCGGATGGCTGCGGAAGGTGCCGATCTCGTTGTCGTGGACATCTGCCGGTCAGTCGAAACCGTGCCCTATCCGCAGTCGACTCCGGAGGAGTTGGACGACGCGGTGGAGGAGGTGCGGGGTCTTGGGCGGCGTATTGTCGCGCGGCAGGCCGACGTGCGTGACCGGGACGGGCTTCAAGAGGCGTTCGACGCCGGGCTCGACGCGTTCGGGCGGATCGACGTCGTCGTCGCCAATGCCGGGATCGCGCCGCTGCTCGTGGAGGACAGGGTGCAGGCGTGGCACGACGCCATCGACGTCAACCTCACCGGCACCTTCCACACCGTCGAAGTGGCCATCCCCTCGATGGTCGCCGCCGGGCAGGGCGGGTCGATCGTCATCGTCAGCTCCACCGCCGGGATGGTCGGCATCGGTGGGGCCAGCAACGGCGGGCTCGGTTACGCCGCCTCCAAGCACGGCGTGGTCGGGCTGATGCGTACGTACGCCAACAACCTCGCACCGCACAGCATCAGGGTGAACTCCGTGCACCCCACCGGCGTCGCCACCCGGATGGTCACCGACCCCGCCATGGTCGAGTTCGTCGCCCAGGATCCGGTCCTGTCCGAGGGGGCGCCCAATGCCCTGCCGGTGGACATGGTCGAGGCGGTCGACGTGTCGAACGCCGTCCTGTGGCTGGCCTCGGACGAAGCCCGCTATGTCACCGGGGTGACGTTG
The DNA here is from genome assembly GCF_040646035.1 of Streptomyces sp. NPDC046465. Taxonomy (NCBI): domain Bacteria; kingdom Bacillati; phylum Actinomycetota; class Actinomycetes; order Kitasatosporales; family Streptomycetaceae; genus Streptomyces; species Streptomyces sp. NPDC046465. The sequence goes on along the minus strand of NZ_JBEYZK010000020.1, from coordinate 171,658 downwards.
CCCGTGGACGCCGGGTTCATCAATCGCCGCTGAGCCGCTGAGCCGCAGAGCCGCCGACCCCGTCACGGTCCCAGTCACCCAGGTGGAGGGCGAGTGCCATGAGCGATCCGTACGTCGACACGATTCTGGTGGGTGGGCAGGTCAGGACGGAGTCGGGCTGGGCCGAAGGGCTCGCCGTGCGCGCCGGTGTCATCGAAGCGGTCGGCGGCCGCGAGGAGGTGCTGCGGCGGCGCGGACCGGACACGCGGGTCCTTGAGCTGGACGGGAGCACCGTCCTGCCCGGCCTGCACGACCTGCACGTGCATCCCATCTACGCCGGGGTCCGCGAACGCCGCTGCAAGGTGCCGCAGGGCTCGAACCTCTCCGACACCCTCCGCATCGTGGCCGAGCACGTGTCCCGTGCCGCCCCCGGCGCGTGGGTCCTCGGCGGGCAGTGGGACACGTCCGCGCTCGGCGCCGCCCCGGACCGGACCGTGCTCGATGCCGTCGCCCCCCGCAATCCGGTCCTCCTGGAGGACACCAGCGGGCACAGCTCGTGGGCGAACAGCGCGGCCCTCGCGGCCGCCGGAATCGGCCCTGGCACGCCCGACCCGGCGGGCGGCCACTTCGAGAGGGACGCCGCCGGGCATCCGAGCGGCATACAGCGCGAGACCGCCGCCGATCTCCTCGCCGCCTCGGCCCCCAAGCCTGCCGACGACGAGGTCGAGGCGGCTCTGGAGTGGGCCCTCGGGGAGATGCTCTCCTACGGGATCACGTCGTTCACCGAAGCCGCGGTCGGGTTCACCGCCGGGACGCGGGCCGAGCTGCGCGCGTACACCCGGCTCGCCGCGCGCGGAGCCGTCAAGCAGCGGGTGCGCCTCTGCCTCGTGTGGTCCCCGTACGACCCCGAGTGCGAGGAGGTGATCGCGACACGGAACCGGTACGCGAGCGGTCGCCTCGCGCCGGACTGCGTGAAGATCTTCCTCGACGGGGTGCCGACCGACAGCCGTACGGCGGCCATGATCGAGCCGTACCAGGGCTCGGTGGAGGGGCAGGACGACGAGAGGCGCGGGCACGGGCTGCTCGCCATCGCGCCCGCCGTACTCGATCGGGCGGTCACCCGCTTCGACCGGATGGGCATCACCGTCAAGTTCCACGCGGCCGGCGACGCCGCGGTCAGGGCGGCACTTGACGCCGTCGAGGCCGCCCGCGCGGCCAACGGGCCCGGCCCCTGCATGCACAACGTAGGACACTGCACGTTCGTGGCGAAGACCGACATCGAGCGCGCGGCGCGGATCGGCGCGACGTTCGAAGTCTCCCCCTATCTGTGGCGCCCCTCCCCCATCTGCTCCGACATCGCGGCCGCCGTCGGCCCGGCAGCCGTCGAACGCGTCTGGCCGGTACGGGAGATGATCGAAGGGCGCGCCCTTGTCGTGCCGGGTTCGGACTGGTGCGTCGTGCCGTCGGTGAATCCGTGGGCCGCCATCGAGACGCTCGTCACCCGGCAGGAGCCGGGCGGCGGCGCCGACTCCTTCGGCGCGTCCCAGGCCATCACACTGGACCAGGCCTTCGATCTGTTTACGGTCAACTCGGCGCGCCAGGAAGGGATGGCGCACCTCGTCGGGCGCATCGAACGGGGCATGCTCGCCGACATCATCGTCGTCGACCGGAACCCCTTCGAGGTGCCCCTCACTCAAGTGCACCGGACCGGCGTCGAGTTCACCTTCGTCAACGGTGAACAGGTGTATCGGTGAGCAGGTCGAAGGCGAGGCCGCTGGAGCGTTCGCCGTGGCCCGTGGCGCGCTGGGCCGAGAGCCAGACGACGACGCGGCCGTCCCGCCACCGGGTCCTGTTGAAGGCGAGGGAGACCCGGGTGCCGGTGCGGGTGATCTCCTCCTCGTTGATGAAGTAGGGCCGCTCCGCGTCCAGGCCCTCGCGCAGGAGGGACGTGCGGGGGCGGACCGGGGTGGTGCCGTCCACCTCGCTGGGCATCGCGGCGCGCTGGAGCTGCACGCTTCTGCTGTCGCCCGGTACGTGTACGGGGATGAAGGGGATCCAGTTCTCGGGGACGGAGCTCGCGATCCGGTAGGCCACGTCGGCGCGCGGGTCGTCGATGCGGGACGGCGGGTGCAACCGGCGCCGCTGGGCGAGGTGTTCGGCGGCTGCTTCGTCGCCGTTGCGGCCGCCTCCGTCGGCGAGTTGGACCGTTTGCTCGATGCCCCAGACGAGGTTGGCGTTCTCGTCCCGTACGAGCGCCACGTCTTCGAGGGCGGGTCCGGTGGCGACCTTCGGGGTGCCGGGCGGCAGGAGCAGGCCGGTCCCGCCGTCGGCGCCGAGCGTGAACATCGACCAGCGCTGCCAGTCGTGCCGCTCGCCGGTGCCCGCCGGGGTGATCCAGCGGCGCTGGCCGAAGACGTCGGTGACCGCGAGGCCCTGCACGGTGGCGAGGGTTCCGGCGGGCACGTCGCAGGGGAACTGGTACCAGTCGTTGCTGAAGACGAGTGCGAACTCCAGGAAGATGAGCCGGGCCAGGTCGGTGCTGTCCGGGGTGACGGCGGCGAAGTTCGTGTTCCCGTCCTCCACCGCCCACCAGCGCGGCAGGGGCATTCCGGCGAAGCCGACCGGCGCCGGGAACACGGTGCGTCCGGCCGGTACGGGGGCCGGTGCCGAGCCGCCGAGCGTGCCGCCGGGGTCGGTGGAGAAGGCGTACCAGTCGAGTTCGCCGCCCGGGTACTCGGCGGCCGTGAGGACCTGCTCACCACCGCCGGGAGCGGGTGCGGAGACGGCGAAGGAGTGCTCCAGGCGCCGGGCGTTCCAGGTGGCGTCGCCATCGGGCCGCTCCGCGGTCACCCCGGTCGGCTGGTCGATCAACTGGTCGAACCAGGCGGTGAGGCGGGGCGCGAGCGCGTCGAGGTTCGCACGGTGCGGGCGGGGCAGGTCGATGCCGTCGGAGGCGCGCCCGCCCGCCTTGAGGTGCTGGTAGAGCAGGTATCCGTCCATGCGCCGCCCGGCGAGCGCCTGCAGCGTCGCCCAGACCTCCGGGTGCGCGACGACCGCGCTGTCGGCCTCGTCGGCGGGGTCGGGCAGCGCGACCGGGTAGCGCTCGGTGAACTGTTCGGGCACGTCATGGGCGCGGAAGACGGGCGAGTCGGAGACCAGCTTGTGCCAGCGGCGGCCGAGCGCGAGACGGAGGTCGAAGGAGGTGCGTTCGGCGCCGAACGCGAAAGGCAGCGGCCGCCGTTCGGCGACCGTCTCAAGGGGTCGGTCGGCGGGCAGCGGCTCGGGCGGCCCGCCTTCCGGGCGGAAGCGTCCTGGCGTGCTGGTGGTCACGGCGTACCGGGCGGTGACGGGCGAGCCCGCGTCGGCGCCCCGGAACTCGCCGAGCTGCCACTGCCGGGTCAGCAGCCACAGCGCGTCCCGGACCTCCGCGCGCAGGGCGCGGTCGAAGTCGGTGGTGCGCGGCCTGCCTTCGAGCCGGTTCCAGACGCCGACGGCGGGGTGCGCGCGGTCCCGGAGCGCTCCGGCGAGGTCCGCGATGCGTGGCTCAGTCATGGTCGGCCTTCCAGCGCACGTTGGCGGTCGCGAGGTCGGTGCTGATGGTGATCGGCTGGGTGGTCGCCGACATGAGCGTGGCGGGCAGCAGCTGCGCGTACGCGCTGTGCTCCAGGTGCGCGGGCTCCACGGCGCGGGCCCTGGCCATCGCGAAGGTCTCGTGGACGGCCGCCACCAGGTCGGAGGTGTCCCAGCTGCCGGTCCGTGCGGGCGGTGCGACAAGGAGCATCGCCTGCGGCGGTTCGGAGTCGGGGCGGTCCATGTCGGCGGTGATCGCGGTGGTCTCGCGCTCGGCGGGCACGACCTCGGTCCACTCGTCGAGCAGCAGTCCGCAGTGCGGTTCGTCCTCGTCCGCGCCGTCGGCGTAGTGCGCCGTGAACAGCAGCCTGTCCTCGGTGATCTCGGCGCCGGGGGCGAACTCCATGCCGAGCCAGTGGTCGTTCTGGCGGTACGGGAGCTGGACCGGGGCGAGTCCGGGTTCGTCGTCGTCCTCGCGCAGGGCGGCGCTGAGCAGCACGGCGCGCTCCCACTGGCGGGGCATCTCACGGACCCGGGCGAGGCCGTGGATCCAGTCGTCGAGCGGGAAGTCCCGGCCCACCGGGGCGCGGGTCAGGTGGTCCACGAGCTTGTCGCTGTCCCTGCGCGCCTTGGTCCACTCGGCGGTGAGCGCGTCGGGCGGCGTGAACTCGGGTACGACGAGGACTTCGGGGCCGAGCATCGCCCGGAGCGCCTCGGTGCCCGCCGCGACCCGGTCGGGTCCGGTCACCGCCTGGTCGTACTCGGCGAGCGCGGCGTTCGCCGGGGCGAGCCGGGCGGCGATGTCGGCGCGCAACGCGCGGGCCCGGTCGAGGAGTTCCCTGCCGAAGGCGACGATCCGGTCCTCGACGGGGGTCAGGGCGAGTCCGGCGGGGTCGAGGTCGGTGAGCGGGAGGTGTCCGGCGACTTCGGCGAGCAGCCCGCTGAGGGTGCTCCTCGTCGTGCGTGCCTGCTGGTCGAGGGCCTGGAGGCGGTTGCGGAAGGTGGATCGGCGGTTGCCGACGATGGAGCGCAGCTGTGCGGGCCGGTTGGGCCGGGGGTCGGTGGGGCGGGTGGTGAGGAGGCGCTCGGCCTGCTGGAGCAGGCGGAAGCGTTCGTTGTCGGAGGTGGCGGGCGGCAGTGTGTCGTACTGCGCGAGCAGGGCGTCGGCGTCGGCGAGTGCCCGTGCCATGCGCGAGGCGGTGGTGGCGACGGCGGCGAGCACGTCGGCGTACGCGCTCCTGCGCCACTGGACGAGTTCGCCCCAGCCGCTGCGCACCATCCCGAACCCAGCTGCCGTGGTGGCGAGTTCGGCGTACCGGGTGAGGAATCCGTCGATGGCGGCGAGCACCGCTGACCGGGACGGCTGCGCGGGCGGGGCCGGGTAGAGCGGTGAGAGGTCGTGGACGAAGTCGGCGGCCTCTTCGTCGAGGTCGGTGAGGGAGTCGCGGACGGCGGCGGGGCGGGCGCGGGACAGGGACACGGCGTCGTCGGCGGCGCGGTCGACGGTCGCGGTGCCCGCGGCGGGCACGAGGTCGCTGGTGCGCAGGGGCCGTGCGGTGGTGAGCAGGGTGCGCAACGCGCTGATGAGCGGGGCGAGTTGGAAGAAGGTGACCTTGCCGGGGACGGGGACGGTGTGGGCGATGGTGAGGGCGGTGTCGGGGCGGGGGTGGTCCCTGTCGAGGACGGCGCCGACGATCCGGTCCTCCAGGTCGGTCATCGCCTCGGCGCCTGCCGGGCGGACCGTCCACAGCAGGTCGATCGGTTCGAGCCCGAGGTCGTCGAGGGCGATGACGCGGCTCTTGGCCTGCCCGCTCACCGGGTCGTTCCAGGTGACGCGGGCGACGACGTCGTCGGCGTCGGGGAGCAGCCCTTCCAGCCAGTCGTCGACGGCGGGTTCGGCCTGTGCCCTGGGGGTGGCGTGGCTGTCGGGGCGCAGTCCGGGGCGCAGCCGCAGTCCGAAGCGGTGGGTGAGGGTGGTGCCGCCGCGCGGGGTCTCGACGACGGCGGGCTGGGGCGGGAAGCCCGCTTTGGCGTAGGCGTCGAGGGTCGCGGAGGCGCGCTCGGTGTTCCCGGCCAGCGCCTGGTGGGCGCTTTCGGCGACGGCGAGGTCGGCGAGCGCGTCGTGCACGTCGAGGAGCGCGCGGACTTCCGCGGTCAGGGCCGCGGCCTGGCCCGGGTCGGCGGGCGGCAGGACGGCGTCGAGGCCGAACGGGTAGGTGTCGGGCACGTCGGTCCGGGTCACGTGCCGCACCAGGGCGAGGCCGTCGACGACGTTGCGCGCCTCGACCTGTTCGATGGGGACGGGGTGGGAGGGGTCGGGAGCGGTCTCGGGGATCTTCCCGGCGCGCAGCGGGAACTGTTCGCGCAGCGCGGTGATGAAGCGGTCGACTTCCGCTTCGTCGTGCCGGTCGTGCAGGCCGCGTTCGAGGCGGTAGCCGAGCAGCGCGCCGAGTGGCTGGCCCTGCCGCAGCCCGTCGAGCAGGCTGAGGGCGATCCGTACGCGCTGTGAGCTGAGGTCCACGGCGAAGGTGCTCGGGTTGTCGGCGTCGGCGTTAGCCGTGTATCCGGCGCGCAGGACGGCGGCGGTCCGGGCGTGGGCGGGCGAGGGGGCGTGGACGAAGCCCGAGTTGCCGGGGTCGTGCAGGAGCGGGGCGCCCTCGGCGAAGATCTCCGCGAGCTTGCCGGTCAGGGCGACCGGGGTGAGCTGTGCCGCTCGCGGCCGTACGTCCTCCAGCCAGCCGTACGCGCCCAGGTGCAGGCCCGGACGGGGCGGTCCCGCACCGTTCGCGCCAAACCTGAGCTCCGCGAGGCGTGCGGTGGCCAGGCCGGTGCGCCAGGCGTCGAGGCGGTAGGTGGCGAGGTCGAGGTGTTCGGCGAGGAGCCGTTCGAGGCGGGCCGTGGGCAGGTCGGCGAGGATGCCGAGTGCCGTGATCTGTTCGGCGAGTTCGGCGGTGGCGGGGGTGGTGCCGATCGTGCCCGGGATGAAGTCGGCGAGGAGCTGGTCGGGGCTTCCGGTCACGGCGCGCTCCGGCGAGTACAGCCTGCGGAAGCGGCTCTCGCTGGGCAGGCTCTGGCCGGGGTCCGGTATCCGTACGTGCACGAACGGCGGGTCGGCGGTGAGTTCGTCGGGCGGGGCCACGCCTGCGGCGACGGCGAGGTTGCGGGCGGCGTCGGCCCAGCCGATGAGGACGGCGTGCCGGAGGAGGAGGTAGAGGAGGGTGGCGGGTGGGGTGTCGTCGGTGAAGCCGAGTTCGAGGCGGACCGTGTCCAGGCCGTGGGCCGCCTCGTCGGCGAGCCAGCGCAGGTAGTTGCGGCCGTCGGGGGTGCAGGCGTGCACGGGGTCGGTCTCCGACAGGGGCCGGTCGTCGACCAGGGGTGCGATGAGCGGCTGCTGGAACTCGGTGAACAGCTTGCGCAGCAGGTCGGGGTCGTGGTCGGGGCTGCCGTTGTGGTGCCCGAGCCTGGCCAGGAGTGCGCGCAGGGGGCCCGGCATGTCCAGCCGGTCGAGGGCGGGCAGGACGGTGGCGCCGCGGCCGCCGAGGTTCTCGCGGTTGAAGACGTCCTCGACGCTCTGCGCGTACCGCTGGTGGTACTCGGCCGACGTGGGGTGCAGCGCGAGGATGTCCAGGAGGAGCTGGTGGGGGTCGTCGGTGTCCTTGCCGAGATGGGGAACCTGGGCTGCCGCCGTCTGCCAGTCCTCGGCCGCCGCGCTCAGGAGCCGGTCGAGGCCGCGCAGATGGGCGTCCGACGCGGGCCAGGTGAGGCGGGAGAACGCGGTGGTGGGCAGGATGCCGTAGGGCTGGTTGCCGATGCGTACGGCCGGGACAGGTCCGCGTCCCGAGACGTGGCGCAGGAAGAAGTCCCTGGTCCTGCGGACCGTCTCGGCGTCGAGTACCGGGTGCATGGCGGTCTGCAGGAAGGAGCCCCACGTGACGGGCCAGAGCGCGGTGTTGGCGGCGCGCGCCTCGCGCTGGTCGGTGCCGTCCGCGTGCGGCATGCCGTCAAGGACGGCGGGCGGCAGGCCGAGGAGGTCGGTGAAGCGGCGGCCGTCGGTCGCGGTGGTCCAGTCACCGGCCTGTGCGGCCGTTCGTGTCCTCTGTTCCGTCGCGGGGCGCAGGGCGGACTCCGCCTCGTCGGTGTCGCTCGGGCCCGCGGGCAGCCGCTCGGTGTTGTTGGTCGGGGTGCCCTGCGGCAGCAGCGCGTAGCCGTCGGGGCCGCGCAGTTGCTGCGTGATCAGGGCGGAGAGGTCCTGCGCGGACTTGACGGGGTCGGTCTGGGCGCGCAGGCCGAACACGAGCAGCCGGTCGAGGCCGCCGCGCGTGCGGTCGTCGAGCGGGACCCGCAGCCCCATGCCGACGGCGACGGCGCGGTCGAAGTCGGTGAGCCAGCGCAGTTCGTCGGGGATGTGCAGGGTTCCGGTCGCCGGGTCCACGGAGATCTGGTCGGCGGCGGCCGGGTCGGGGCTCACGGGCAGCGTCTCGGGGACGGGCGCGCCGGTCGCGGAGAGGACCTGCGCGCCGTCGACGTATCCCAGGGCCTGGAAGCGGGCGGGCAGCAGCCGGGCGCGCGCCGCGCGGGTCCAGGACTCGGGTTCCGTGTCACCGGCCGCGGGCGGCGGCAGCACCAGGAAGGCCACGTGCACGGCGTCGCCCGTGCTGACGGGGGCGCCTTCGATGCCGGCGGGCCGCAGGGCCCTGATGGCCGCGGCACGGGCGGTGTTGACCGCGGTGAGCAGGGCCGCGTCGGCCTGCCGCAGCAGGCGGCGGTCGCCGTGCGCGCGCCAGACGGCGGTCCAGTACGTCACGGTCGGCTGCCGGTCCGCGGCGGCCACCGGTTTGGGGCCCACGACGACGAGCACCGTCGTCCCTTCGGGGACGGCGAGCGGCTCATCGGCGGGGTTGGCCGGAACCCGTCGCCCGAGCAGCCACGCGGCGCGCCCCGGGGCGATCCGTCCGGCCAGTTCGAGGCGGGCGGCGCGGAGCGCGGCGGGCTCGCGGGCCGCGGCCCAGCGTGCCGTCCAGTAGGCGTCGAGTGCGGCGATCTCGGCCGGGGTGGGCCGGGGTTCGAACTTGTCGACGGCCCATTCGTCGGGGAACACCCGGATCAGGAGCTCGGTCGGGGTGAAACGCGTCTCGATCCGTACGGGGGCGAGGAGGACGGGGAAGTCGTCGCTGAGCCCGGTCGCGGTCGCGGGCACGGTAGCGGGCACGGTCTCCGGAGGCGTGGTCGAGTGCGTCATCGCGGCAGCATTTCCTGTGCGTGGACGGCCACGAGGACCGGCACCTGGAAGAGGATGTAGGCGAGATCAGCGGAGCTGAGCCCCGCGTGCCAGAGCGGCAGGTTCTCGTCCTCGGCGCGCTGTTCCCGCTTCTCCTGGTCGTCCTCGGAGCCGTCGAAACCGGCCAGGGCGACGGTGACCTGGGAGTCGAGTTCGAGGAAGCCGCGCGCGTGCGGGTCGACGTCGGCCCACGACAGGTCGTTCCACACCTCCACCGGGGTGGGCGCCGCGTCGTCGACCCCGAACCGCGGGTCTCCGGGGCGCTCCTTGAGGATGAAGAACCAGCCCGCGTCGGCGGGCGGGTCACCGCGTGCCTCGTCGGCGTCGAGGTCGAACCCCAGGAGCGTGATGTCGGGTTCGATCTTCGCCTCGTACAGCGGTAGCCGGACGAGCGCGGGCGGCGGCCTGTCCTCGTCGGGGAGGGTGACGGGCACTCTTTCCTGGGTGCGGTCGGGCAGGCCGTCGGCGCCGAGGGGCCACTCGGCACGCTGGGCGTAGACGGCGGCGGTCGGGTACCGCTTGAGCAGCTCGCCCCGTACGACGAGGACCAGGTCCTCCTTCTGCGGGCCCGCGCCGACCGGGTGGTTGGCGTTCTGGCCGAGGCGTCCTGTGGTGGGCCAGGTGTGGAGCGGCGGGATGTCGTAGCACCGCTCGCGTCGGCGTCCGGCGCTCTCGCCGGGCCTGAGCTGGGCGGTGCGGGGGTCCCAGAACTGCCGGAAGGGGGTGCCCCGTTGATCGGTGGGGTACTCGCGCCAGAGCAGCTCGCGGGCCATCTCGTGGTTGAGTCCCGCGAGGTAGGACTCGATGAACTCGCGGTTGTTGGCGAGCAGGGTGACGGAGTTCTGCGGGAGCAGGCCGAGGTTCGGGACGAACGCGTCCACCGACTGGTCGAGGAGGGGCTGGTAGGTGGGCAGGTCGAAGACCGGGTAGGCCATCGCCTCGATGAAGTCGTCGGCGAACGGGCGGAGCCGCTCGGGCAGGGCGACCGAGCCGAGGAGCGTCCTTGGCACCGTCGTGTCGGCGCGCAGCCCGGACAGCACCGAGCCGGTGGCGAGGGCGACTTCGAGCCGTGCGCGCGGCGGGGTCCTGCCGACGGAGACGGCGACGTTCCTGCTCCCGTGCAGCTCGCGCAGCGCGCCCTTGAAGCGGGCCGCCTCCGGGCTGTCGGTGGCGCCGGGTCCTGGCACCGCGGGGTCGCCGGGCGCCCGCAGGCGGAAGTCGGGGCTGCGCGGCAGGCTGTCGACCGGGTCGGCGGGCGGGGCGCCGGGGTGCAGTTCGGCGGCGAGCCGTTCGACGGTGACGAGCCCGGCCGGAGTGGTCCTCGCGGGGGCGGCCGTCACCGCTGCCGTGGGGTCGTCCATGCGGGGGACGAGCGCGTCCGGCGGGCGCTGCGGGGTGAAGGGCAGGGCCCGCATCAGGCGTGATCCGGGCCGGGTGATGCGCCGCATCGCCGGGGAGAGCGGCGCGCCCGCCACCTGGCTCGCGGCCACCCGGAACCCGATGGCGATCTTCTCCGCCTGCCCGTCGAGCGCGGCTCCCGGGGCGGTGGCCTCGGCAGCGGTCACAGCAGCGGTCACCCGCGAGTGCGCGGGCGCGGTCAGCCGCAGCGACCGTCCTGACGGGGCGGCGGTCAGGGCCGCCGCGGAGGTGCCCGTGGCCGGGTCCAGGTGCTTGGTCTGGAGTACGTGCCCGACTTCGCGGGCCAGTTGTGCGGCCCGTATCCGGGCGTTGGCGGCGAGGACGTCGCCGACCTGCGCCCAGGCGGCGGCCATCAGCTCTTCCTGCCGGTCCTGGACGGCCTGCGTGCCCAGGTGCGCGGCGACGCGGAAGCGCGGATCGAGGTTGATCCTGTGGACCCAGTTGCGGTTCTCGGGCGCGGGGACGTCGGTGCCGTCCTGCCGGGTCAGCAGCCGCGGGGTGAGCGCGTGCCATCGGCCGTACAGCGAGGGCGTGAGGAGCGGGTCGGACGACGCGGCGAGGGGCGGTGTCTCCAGCGCGGCGTGGGCGGCGGCCGGGGCGTGGCGCTGGTAGTCGTCCGCCAGGTCGATCAGGGCGGCCAGGGCGCGCTGGAAGGGGTGCGGGTAGGGGGCCGCGGGGGGCGGCCGGTCGTGGAAGTTGTCCCAGTTTTCGGCCTCGTCGGGCGGCGCGCCCGGCGCCTTCGGCACCTTGAGGGCGCCGCCCATCGGCAGGACGCCGCCGAGTCCGGCCGGGGTCTGGATGCCGGGCAGGCCGAGGCCCGGCGAGCGGTGCACGTCGATGTCCCTGCGCCCCACGCGCGGGTCGGGCCGCTGGGGCCGCAGCAGCCGTACGAGGGCCTCGAAGTCGCCGGTGCTGCCGGTGGTGAACTGCCAGCGGTGGTAGTACGGCAGGAGCCCCGGGACGGGCCGGCCCGCGTACGGCGGGCCCCAGGCCAGGTACAGGGCGCCGGGCGAGCCCGCGGGGTCGAGGCCGAGCCCGGCGAGGCGGCCGGTCTCGAACGCCGGTACCAGGAAGGCCTCGTACGCGGTGTCCGGGCGGAGCCTGCGCGGACACATGAGGCGCGAGCAGGCGTTGTCGGCGTTGGTGCGGAGCACTTCGGCGAGCGCGGCGAGGGCGGGCGCCGTGCTGTCGGTGGCGACGGGGCCCGTGAGCGCGCCGTTGACGTGCACGTGCGCCCAGGCGCCGAGCTGGTCGGGCCGGGGCAGGGTGGCGGCGGTGTCCCGTACGGCGATGGCGGGCAGGGGCCCGCTCCCCTGCGGGCGCTCGGTGAACTCGGGGGCCGTGCCGTTCGCCGCGCCGGTCCCGGCGGCGAGGACGACGAGGGCGAGCCAGGGGGCGAGGCGGCCGGTGGCGGTGTCGGGCGGGGCCGGGCTGTAGCGCCAGGGGAAGTCCTCGTCGCAGAACTCGATGTGGGCGAGGTAGTTCGGTTCGTAGTTGGTGGTGCCGGGCCGCGGTTCCGTGCGGGAGACGGCGCGCGGGTCGATGCCGGTCACGTCCCCCGGGCCGTAGAGCTGGACGCTCCGTTCGATCTCCTGGACCAGCGGCCCGCTCTTGAGGGGCTCGCCCGAGACGCGGAGCCGGACCGGGACGGCGGCGCGCGCGGCGGGGCCCGGGTCGCCCGTGATGCGGGTGGCGATCCCGGCGCGCAGCCAGGGCAGGAACGAGTACGCGTTCGCGGTCACGGGGTGCCCCCGGCGGTGAAGATCTCCGTGCTCGCCATCAGTTCGGCGAGCGTGGGGTCGGCGGCGGCCGTTCCGGTGCGGGCCGTGCCGCCCGCGACGAGGACCTTTCCGCCGGGCAGCGCGGCGGCGGCGAAGGCCCACCGTCCCTCGGCAAGGCCGGCGGCCGGGGTCCAGGTGTCCGTCGTGGCGTCGTAGAGGACGGCGCTGCGGTAGCCGGTCTCGTCCTTGTCGTCGGCGGCGCCCCCGATGACGAGCACCCCGTGCTGCCCGAACGGGAGCGCGCGGTGCAGGGCCCGCCCCGAGGGCATGTCGGCCGCGGGGCTCCAGGCCCCCGAGGTCAGGTCGTACACCTCGGCGGTGCGCTGGCTGAACGGGTCGAACGGGCCGCCGCCCGGCGCGCCGAGCGCGGTGCCGCCGGTGACGAGGACCTTGCTGTCGGAGAGCCGGGTGGCCTGGTGGTGGCTGCGGGGCGTGCGCAGGCTGCCGGTCGGCGTCCACTTCTTCGCGGCGGGGTCGTACAGCTCGCAGAACGCGAGGGCCGGGTCGTCGGCGGTGCCGACCGGCGCGGTGCCGCCGCAGACCAGGACGGCGCCGCCCGCGAGGGCGACGGCGGTGTGCCCGGTACGGGCCTCCGTCATGTCGCCCGCCGCCGACCACGTGCCCGCCGCGGGGTCGTACAGCTCGGCCGTGCGCAGGGCCTTGGCGGTCTGCGCGGAGCGGACGGTGGTGCCTCCGGCGACGAGCACCTTGCCGTCGGGGAGCAGGACAGCGCTGTGGCCCGCGCGGGGTCCGGCCAGGGCGCCGCTGAGAGTCCAGACGTGCGTCGCCGGGTCGTAGAGCTCGGTCGTCGCGAGTGCGGGTGCGCCCGGCGCGGAGCCGCTGGTGCCACCGGTGGCGAGGACCTTCCCGTTGGGGAGGAGGGTGAGGGTGTGCAGCCGCCGGGGGGTGTTCAGGGATCCGGCAGGCAGCCAGGTTCCGGCGGTCGCGTCGTAGACGGCGCTCTGGCCGAGGGCTGCCGAGGTGCGGTCGGCGCCGCCCGCGACGAGCACGGCGCTTCCGTTGGAGATCGGCACGGCGTTGTCGTGCAGCCCGTACCAGGTGGCGGCCTCGGGCAGGCCGGGCGCGGACGCCCAGGACCCGGTGGCCCGGGCGGAGATGGTGGTCATCGAAGCTCCTCGGGTGGGCCGTCGTTGAGGTCCGTACAGTCCGCGGGGCCCGTCAGGGCGGTGGTCATGGGATGAGCGCCTCCCCCGTGGCGGCGAGCCGCAGCGGCTCGGGGCCGGGCGCCGCGGCGCCCGCCGCCGAGATGCCGCCGGTCACCAGCACGCGGTCGTCGGCGAGTTCGGCGACGGCGGTGGACCACCGGCCCTGCGAGAGGCCCGCGATCCGTGTCCAGGTGCCCGCCGCCGGGTCGTACGCGAGGACGCTCCGGAAGCCCGCCGTGAATCCCGGCCCCGTGGTGCCGCCGATGACCAGGACGTCTCCCGCGCGCGTGAGCAGGGCGCGGTGCCGTGCCCGGCCGCTGGGCAGGGCGGCCGCGGGAGTCCAGGTCCCGGCGGCGGGGTCGAACAGCTCGGCGGAGGCGAGGGCGCGCGGACCGAACGTGCCGTCCGCCGCGACCGCCGCCTCGCCACCCGTGACGAGGACCCGGCCGTCGGGCAGCAGGGTCGCCTGGTGGCCCTTGCGGGCGGTGTGCAGGCTTCCGGTGGGAGTCCAGGCGCCGCTCGCCGGGTCATACAGCTCGCAGTACGCGAGCGCCGCGTCGCCGCCCGTACCGCCCGTACCGCCCGTGGGCAGTGCGCCGCCCACGACGAGGACCCGGCCGTCGCGCAGGGATACGGCCTGATGCCCGGTGCGGGCGTCGTTCATCGGCGCCGTGGCGGTCCAGGCGCGCGTCACGGGGTCGAACAGCTCGGCGGAGCGGAGCGCGCCGAAGCCCTGCCCGCCCCGGGCGGCACTGCCGCCGGCCGCGAGAACCCGGCCGCCGGACAGCGGCGTCGCGGAGTGCGCGAACCTGGCCACACCCATCGGAGCGGACGGCGACCACGTCACGGCGGCCGGGTCGAACAGTTCGGCGGAGGCCAGGGGCGTGCCGTCCGCGCCCCGCCCGCCGGCGGCGAGGACGCGGCCGTCGGCGAGCCGGGTGGTGGAGTGCAGACGGCGGGCCGCCGCCAGCGGGACCGACGCGGACCAGGCGTCGGCGGTCGGGTCGAAGAGCGCCGTCGCGGCGAGGGCCGTACCGCTCGCGCCGGTGCCTCCGGCGATCAGCGCCTTGCCCGTGGCGAGGATGACCGTCTCCGTCTGCGCCGCCGGGGTGGGCAGGGTGCCCGTGTCCGCCCAGGTGCCGGGGACGAAGGGCGCCACTGCCGCCTCCGACGCGGGGATGACGTGCAGAAGGCCGTCCAGCGTCGGGTCGGCGGCGACGAAGTCGGCGAGCGCGTCGGCCGCCGTCGCCTGGTTGCGGAAGTCCACCGGGGTGCCCGCGGACCCGCGGCCGAGGGTGCGCGGCGCCAGCGCGGGCACGTTGCTGCGGACGTACGCGACGACGAACCGCTGGTCGGCGACGCGCACGGTGTCGGCCGCCGCGAACGGCTGGCGCAGCAGCGCCTCGCGCCGGGACAGCGGCGACCTGCTCGTGCTGCTCCCTTGCAGCAGCCCGTCGAAGACGGCGGGGCTGACGCTGTGGAACCGTTTGGTGCGCGCGGCGGACAGCCGCGCGGGCGGGTCGGCCACCGGGCTCTCGGCGGCGGCACCGCGCACACCGTTCGCGGCGGGCGCGCTGTCGAGGATGTGCAGCTCGTAGCGGGCGCTGCGGCGCACGACCCGCGCGGTCGCCAACGTGCCTGCGGCTGCGGTGAGTTCGAGGCCGGTGTCCTGTGTCTCGTACGCGGGGCTCGACAGCTTCGCCGCGTCGCTCATGTCCTGGTACTGGGCCATGGCGAACTTGTCGCCGGTGTCGGAGACCCGGACGAGCCCGCTGCCCGGCGCGGGCGCGACGGTGAACCGCCTGCCGTCGGCGGCGCGCTGCGAACCGACCTTGTCGAGGCGGACGTTGAGCGGCAGGGCCCGCTGCTGGACGGAGAGCGTGCCGAGGGGGTGCAGCACCAGGTCGTCGGAGGGCGGGAGTTGGCGGAGGGTGACCAGCGGCTTGCCGTTGCCGGTGGGCAGCCGGGTCTGCCAGCCCTCGGTCTTGCGCAGTTCGGCGGCGAGCAGCGGCAGGACAAGGACGGGCGGCAGCGTGGTGGTGAGGCTCTCGCCCCAGGTGATGTCGAAGTTGGCGGAGATGGAGAAGAACAGGAACCCGATGGATCCCTTGCCGTGCGCACGCCAGGGGGCGGGCCCTTCGAGCTGGAAGCGCAGGTCGATGCTGAACACGCCGACCCCGAAGGCCTTGAGCGAGACCGCGGCGCTGATGGAGATGGCGAACCGGAAGGGGTTGAACTGGAACAGCGCGTCGAAGCTGAGGTGTCCCTCGATGCCGAAGCTGCCGAATCCCAGGCGGAGTTCCGCCTTGGAGCCGAACTGGACGGTGTTGCTGGTGATGGCGAAGTAGCCGGAGATGCGGATCAGTTGCTTGCTGCGGTGCAGGATGTCGACGGAGATCCGCTCGGGTACGGCGAAGGGCAGGGCCGGTGCCTTGTACGAGGGGTGGAAGCCGCCGACCGTGAGCACCAGGTCGGGGTTGTCGCCCCACGCCACCAGGATGCCCATGCCGCCGTCGAGGGGCAGTGTCAGGATGTGCGAGTCCACGAGCCGCGCCTCGAACCACAGCCGGTTCTTGCCCGGTTCCAGGGCGCCGAAGAAGTCGACGCGGAGGTCGAGGAGGGGCAGCTTCGGGTTCGGCAGGGTGGCGCGCAGGGTGCCGAGGACGGCGATGTTGCCGGGGATCTCGATGATCAGCCCGAGGGAGATGCTCACCAGCGTCGGGGTGGCCCAGCCGATTTTGGCCATCGGGCCGATGAGGAACGTGCCCTGTTCGGGCGGGAAGAACGCGTTGAGGTCCGACAGGATGCGGGGCGCGTTGGCGATCACGTCGCGCGGGAACACCACGGACTCGATCGATCCCGTCCTGATGCCTTCCGCGAGCGCCTGGAGGTTCATGCCGCGGTTCAGCCCGATCAGGCCGCCGACCGCGAGCAGGGTGAAGCCGTAGCCGAGCTGGATGCCCTCGCCGAAGTCGGCGGTGAGGACGATGAGCAGCGAGAACCCCTTCGACCCGTCCGGCATCCTCGTACTGACCAGGCCGATGGCCTTGAGCGCCAGGAAGTCCGCGAACTCCAGTTCCATGGCGCCCGCGTACTCGCCGCGCGCGGCGTCGAAGGCGAGGAAGCCGCCGCCGCGCACCACGCCCGCGTCGACCGAGAGGCCCGCGCCGCCGGGCGGTTTGAAGCCGAGCGAGACATCGAGCGGGCCGAGGTTCCCGTCCAGTCCGGGGCGCGCGTCGAACAGGGCGGTGAGGCCGGTCTTGTCCACCACGGCGGTGACGGGGCCGAGCCGGGCCTTGAACGTGGCGCCGAGACCGACGGGCACGGCCCCGCCCGTGGGCGTGACGGAGACGGTCAGGCTCTGGATCTCGACCGGGCCGATCCGCCGGCCCACCGGGATCTGGAGGTCGAGGTTCGAGGTGCCGCGGAAGTAGAGGCCGTCGCGGTGGGAGACGCCGAGGGTCAGGTCGCCGCCGATGCGGAACCCGTCGGCGGGCAGCACGGCGGCGAGGAACCCGTCGGCGTCCGCGCCCGGCTGGAAGACGAACTCAAGACCTTTGAGGTCGAATTCGGCGAACACATCGACCTTGCCATCGGCATCGACGTCGTCGGCCCGGCCGCCGTCGACCCGTACGCCGCCCGTACCGGCGAGCGCGCGGAACTGGAGCCGGGTGCCGTCCGGGGTGCCGAGGAGCAGCACCGGTTCCCCGTCGGCGGCCATGCTCTCGGCGGTGACCTCGATCGCGCCCTTGGCGTGCACCGGCGCGCTGCCCGACTCGAACCCGGTGAGCACGTCCACGCCCTCGCCGGGCCTGGCGAGGAGCGCCACGCCGCCCTGGAGGTCGAGTCCGCTGCGGACCGTGACGGCGATGCCGCACGCCAGCTCGAAGCGGAGCCCGAGCGAGCCGGTCAGCGAGGGGAGCAGCGCGAGCCCCGGCGCCCCGCCGGGTGCGGCGGGCGGCAGGCGTACGAGCCGTACGGCGCCGCGCGCCCGCCCCTCGCCCTCCTCGTCGCCCACGGTCTGGTCGAAGGCGGCGAAGGTGAGCGCGGTCGCCGCGGGGCCCAGCGGGTCCTGGCGCGGGCCCTGCACCGCGCTCTCCGCGCCCTCGGACAGCGCCGCGACGCGCACGTCGAAGCCCATGGCCAGGAAGAGGTTGTCGAGCTGGGAGGCCAGTTCGTCGAAGTCGAGGGCGGGCCCGCCCCAGCCGTAGGCGTTCTTCAGCACGAGTGAGGGATCGTCGAGCACCTTGGGGACGTCGGTCACGTCGAGCGTCCTGCGGGTGTGGGAGGGGCGGCTGCCCGTGGGCGGTACGTAGACCGCTTTGACGACGCCGAACGCGCGCAGCGCGAACCCCACGGAGGGGTGGAAGCGCTGGAGGTAGGTGATGACCAGATGGTCGAGGAGCTGCCGGGGGAACTGCTCGCGGAACCCGTCGGCCCGCAGGTTCGCCGGGATGGCCGAGTCGGGCGCGCTCGCGATGGCGCGGACGGCGGTCACCAGGCCCTGGACGGCGGCGAGTACGCGGGCCGCGTCGTCGGCGGAGGCATCGGCGGCGTTCGCCCCTTCTGACTTGGCGGGCACCGCGGCGCGCAGTCCGGGCGCGCCCTCGTTGAGCCCGCCCTCGCCGAGGAGGCGGCGCAGGCTGTCGTACAGCGTGTCGACCTGGGTGCCGAGTGCGCGCAGTGGGGCCGGGGGTTCAGTGACCGTCCAGCCGAGTTCGTGGAGGAGACCGATGAACGCCTGGGGGGAGGCGACCGCCTCCCGCAGGGGCAGCAGTGCCTGCCCGATCTCGGCGAGGAGCTTGTCGAAGGTGCCCTGTTCAGCCATGTCACGCCCTCGGATACTGGTGCGCGTCGAGCGGGGCGTGCTGGGCGGGATCGATGAGGTTGACGATCAGCCACTTGCAGAGGAAGCAGAACATGCCCCGTAGGTCCGCGTCGTTGGTCGTGCCCTTGTCCTGGCCGCGCATCTTGCACTCGCCCGACGCCCGGTAGAAGCCGCCTGCGAAGTGGTTGCCGCCTTCGAAGATCCCCACCATCTGGTACGCGAACTTCGGCGGCACGAAGCCCGGTACGCCGATCGGCAGGTCTGTCTCCTCTTCCTTGCTCCCGAACGGCTTCGTCGTGTCCCTGTTCCTGTTCAGCGGGGAGTGGCTGCGCTGGTTCGCGGGGTCGGGGTCGGCGACGAAGTCCCGTACCTTCTTGTCCACCAAGAAGACCGGGAGGCCCGTGAGGTCCGTCCGCTGGACGAAGACCACCGCGCCCTTCTTGAAGACCGGGAGCTGCGGGAGGGGTCCTGGGGTCTGGAGGAAGAGGGTGCCCTGTTTCTCGTCGGGCCTGGTGGCGATGGTCAGGTTGGTCAGCACGTCGCCGGGGCCCGCCTTCAGCGGGAGCTGCCGGTTGTCGGAACCCGTCGAGAAGTCGCGCACGGTGACCTTGGCCTGGTCCTTCCACGCCTGGACCCATTTGCCGATGTCGGTGGTGCCGACCGTGACCTCGAATATGTCGGACACCAGCGGCACGGAGGGCACGAGCAGCTTTCCGGAGACGCGCATCCGGGGCACCTCGAACCACTTGATTTTCGCCGGATTGAGCTTCCGGGCCTGCGGGGGCGCTCCCTGGTGCAGAAAGGTGAGCTTCGCCAGATTGTCGGACGGCAGGTCGTGGGTGGGGTCGTTGTCCCCCTGCCGGTCGCCCCCGAAGTCCTCGTACTCGTCGCCCAGGTTGAAGGAGTGGGCGAACTCGTGGGCCACCTTGTTGACGAGGTGATCGATATCGGTGATCCCCAGGGGCTTTTCCGGCGGAACGGGAGGTGGGGCGGTCCTGGTCCGTATCGGCCTTGTCCCGGGCACCGGGGTGAATTCGACTTTCCCCTGCCGTCCCACCGTCGAGGCCGTCATGGTGCCCTTGTTGAAGGCCGTGCCGCCCAGGAGCGGGTCGTACGCGATGATCGCGACCATTCCCCGGCTCTTGCGGAACCGGGTGTCGTCGGGCACCCAGTTCTTGCCGATGGGCGGGTTGGGCGGCTCCGCGAGACGGAGGCCATCCAGATATCCGAGAACGTAGTTTCCCGGATTCGTCACGTTGCTTTTGGCATACACCTCGGGAGCGTGCCTGCGCGGATCGAGTTCCAGTGTCTGGTGCGCGTCGCTGCGGTAGAACTCGTAGACGCGGTCGATGAATTCCTTGAGGCGCGGGGCGTTCGGCGTATCGCTCGCGGGGGGGCTGGACGGCGGGCTCCCCGTGACCGTTGAACCTGCCTCCGTCGGCCCGGCGGCGGCCCAAGTACAGCCCGTAGAACGTGTCCGACGCCTCGATGAACCCCTCGGCCTGGTGCTGCTTCCATGTCTCGATCACCAGGTCGGTCGCCTTGCCCTCGACGAAGTCCGGCAGGCTCTGGCCCTTCCAGAGGGTCCGCAGGGCCGCCGGGATCCTGCTCTCGCCGCGCTGGGGAAGACCCACGCGCTCGATCAGGTCCTGGACGCTGTAGGTGTTGTCCGCGAAGCCGTTGCGGCTCGACTCGGGAATGCGCCGGCCGAGGAGATCGAGTCCCCCCTGCCCGGCCTTGTCCACGACGCGGGGGCCGCAGGTGACGAGCGGCTGCTGGGACGGCTCGAACGCGGCGAAGACGTTGCAGCTCTTGCTGAGCAATCCGTAGGGCTGGTGCCGCGGCTTCTCGAACATGTCGCGCACCGTGCGCTGGACAATGCTGTCGAAGAGGCGGGCGTCCTTGGCCTCGAACCCCTCCGCGACGAAGACCATGTTGCACTGGTCCTCGTGGTTCACCACGTCCGTGGCCCTGACCCGGGTGAGCGTGGTGCGCGACTTCGCGTGGTCGGCCACGCGGACCGGCAGGGTGTTGCTGATGGCCGTGCCCTTGAGCGTTCCGGTGATGACCACCGGGGCCGCCGACTCCGCCGTTCCCCGCAGCCTGCCCCGCGGGGCGATCACGACGGCCGGACTCGGTGACGCCAGATCGACGTACTCATGGCCGGTGATGTCGCCGACCGCGTCCGTACCGGCCGCGGGGTGTTCGCTGAACCTGGCGTACAACGACGGCTGCGCGTGCGCGAAAGCGGTGTCTTTCGTCGTCGTGATGGATTTGTTCCCGAACCACCAGTCCTCGATCTTCTCGTGCACTTGCAGTCTGCCGACCACCACCCCGAATCCGCCCGCGACGGTGATCTGGAAGAGATAGACCCCGGGCTCCGTGGCCGTCACGATTCCGGCGCTACTGACCGAGGGAAGATTATTGAACCGCTCCCCCGTCGGGTGATAGGGCGCAAAGAACTGGAACGTACTGCCGTTCGTCTGGTCCGTCAGCACGAAGGGCTTCGGCGCCGCTTCGGTGAAAGTCCGGCTGAACACCTGCACTTTGAGCGGCAGACCGCCGGTCAGAACGAGATGGAGATCGAGATGCGGAAAGACCGGAAGATCCGCGGTGATGGGCACCGTGCTGGCCATGGTCACTCCCACCTGTCGATCTCCCGGGCGGCGAAGGAGACCGATCCTCCCACCACTCCCAGATCAACAGAAGAGGGAATGCGAAGCGGCCTGAAGAATTCCATATCCAAGCCGAAATCCGCGCTTCCTGGAAGTTATCGCTCCAGTCGGAACAGGACACTCATTCAACAGCCGCATAAACGCTGACGTCTCGCACCGGCCACCGGGTGGACCTCGCCGGAGGACGCCCGCCGTCAGCCCCGCACCGCTCCGATGGCATGATCGGTGTCTCGACGGGCGTCCCGAGCAGCTCGTCCTCGCCACCATCACCACCATCTAACAAATCGGTCGAACAATTGATATCCATCGCGTCGCGGGTGTTTTCAGGAATAAACAGCGCAATGAGGTCCCCCTCGCTCCGTCGACCACAGACGGTCCTGTGGGCCGTGGCCGGTGTGGTGACCCTCGCGTTCCTCATCGCCCTGGAGATCGCCGCGCGGCGCTACGGCGGCGTACCGGGGCCGATCACGAACCAGGCCCGCGAGGTGCTGTTCCCGCCCAAGCCGGGGCCGCTGTACGGCGGTCTGGCGCTGATGATGGTGGTGCTCACCTGGCGGCAGCGGTTCATCGCGGCCGGGGCCGCGATCGGCATCGACGCCGTCTTCGTGCTGGTGCGCTGGGCGGTCGACGCCGACGTGCCCGAGGACCACTTCTTCGGCAACGGCGCACTGTGGGTGATGCTCGGCTGTGCGGTCTTCGCGCTGACGCGCCGCACCGGCCCGGAACGCGCCCTGCTCCTGAAGGGCGTCGGCCTTGGCCTGCTCCTCGTGGCCGGCCGCAAGACCGGCGACACCTGGCTCCTCATCACGTCGAAGACCCGGCCGACCGTGCTCGATCCGTACGTGGCGACCGCCGATCACGCGCTCGGCAACCCGTCCTGGGCGGCGGGCCGGATACTCGAGGCCACCGGCCCGGTCGGCACCCGCCTCCTCGACGGCGTCTACGGACAACTCGCCGTGGCCGCGATCGTCGTGGCGATCTTCCAACTGCGCAACGTGGCCGCCGAGCGCCGCTTCCCGCGCCACCACCTGGTGCGCACCTTCCTGGTCATCGGCCTCCTCGGGCCGGCCGTCTACATGATCTTCCCGGTGGTCGGCCCGATCTTCGCGTACGGGCCCGGCACGTCCGGCACCGGTGGCGTCGAGTGGGCGGTGGCCGATCTGTGGCCGCACACGCCGCCGTCGATCGGCGTCCCGCACCCGGTCCCGTACGACGGGATCACCCCGCGCAACTGCATGCCCAGCCTGCACACGGCGTGGGCCACCGCGATCTTCATCCACTCCCGCAAGGGCCCCAGGCTGCTGAGATACGCGGGGACGTTCTGGCTGACCGCCACGCTCGCCGCGACGCTGGGCTTCGGCTACCACTACGGCGTCGACCTGCTCGCCGGGGTGGTGTTCGCGCTCACGGTCGAGACGGGCCTGCGCGCGCTCGACCACGGCTGGGGCCGCCCCGCGATCCAGCAGGTCGCCTACGGCACCGCGGTCTTCACCGCGCTCCTGCTGTCCTACCGCTACCTGCCGGTGGAAATGGCCCGGCACCCCTGGCTGGCCGGTCCCCTCCTCCTCCTGGTGACGGCCTCCGTGATCTACGGCTACGCACGGACCATCAAGCTGTGGGAGCCGATACCGGCACCGGCCGACCGCCCTGAACCGGAGCCGGAGCCGGAGCCGGAGCCACGGCCCGCGTTGATCTGAACTGCCGGAGGGCCGCGACGGATTGGCGTGCGGCGTCAGCCTCGCGCCCGCGACACTCCGCTA
The DNA here is from genome assembly GCF_040646035.1 of Streptomyces sp. NPDC046465. NCBI lineage: Bacteria > Bacillati > Actinomycetota > Actinomycetes > Kitasatosporales > Streptomycetaceae > Streptomyces > Streptomyces sp. NPDC046465. The sequence continues at coordinate 149,202 of NZ_JBEYZK010000020.1, read as the reverse complement.
ACGGGCGAATAAGCCCCGACTTCGGTGCATTGCCGGATGTACTGGGCTCTTCTGGCAACTGTTCTGTCAACTGACATTCTGTACTGGAGTGACATGCGTACCCGTAATCTCCCCCTCGCCCTGAGCTTCGCCGCCCTCGCACTGGTCGGCAGCGCCGGGAGTGCGGCCGCCATCGGCGACGACACCGGCACCCAGAGCGCCAGCGGCAACGGCGCCGGGGAATCGTTCGCCAACAGCGCCACCCAGGGGGACCTGAGCCCGCAGGGGACCCTGGTCGGCAGCTCGCTGAACAAGCTCTGCCTCGGCATCCCGGTCAAGGCCAACGTGGGCGCCCTCGTCGGCCTCGTGCCGATCGCCGTCCAGGACATCCCGATCCTCTCGGCCCCGCAGAACCAGCAGTGCACCGAGAACTCCACGCAGGCCAAGCAGGACGAGCCGCTGTCGCACCTCGTCGACGACATCTCGGCCCTCTCCGGCAACGGCACGGCCAACCACTGATCCCTGCGCCCGGCGCCACAGCGCGCTGCGGACCGGCTCACCCCGGCCCGCGGCGCGCTGCTCCTGTTCTCGGCACCCTCGCACCGAACGCCACTCAAAGACCGGCTCTCAGTCCTCCGCGGTGTCCTTCAGGACGTCGCAGGTGTTCTGGAACTCCTCCATCAGGCGGGTGGCCTCGACGACGAGGACCCCGAACGGCTGGGAGGCGTCGTCCAGGGGCAGCTCGTTCTCCCGGGCCGCGTTGAGCACCTTCTGCAGCTGGTCCTGCGCGACGGTGGCCAGCTCGCACATCTCCCCGGCCTGCTCGGTGAGGGTGTCGCTGTCCAGTTCCGCGATGACGTGCGCGATGTCGCGCAGCCGGACGGCGAAGTCGGCGTACGACTCCAGGACCGGGGCGTAGCTGTAGGTGTCCTCCGTCGCACGCCACCGGCCGAGGCTTCGGGTGAGCGAGGCCAGCTGATAGACCGCGCGCTCCATGGCGTCCAGCGCCTGCCGGTAGCGGCCGAAGGTGAGGTAGCCGCGGTGCGCGGGCAGCAGCCGCCGCGGATTGAAGCGCAGGCTGTTCTCCGCCGCGGTCAGCCCGTCACGGGCCTGCCCCACGGCGCTCTGTACGCGTTCGCCCGCCGCCCGCCACTGCTCGGCACGTTCGGCGTCGACGTCCCCGCTGCTCAGGCCGTCGGCCATGTCGTCCAGCAGGGACTCCATCTCGGCGGCCAGGATCTGCAGGCCGTACTCGGCGCTGCGGTAGCGCAGCGGGGGTGCGATGCACAGGTTCACGATCAGCCCGATGCCGCAGCCGATGAGGACGAGCAGAATGATCTGGCCGAGCTGGAGCGCCCGGTCGGAGTTCGTACCGGCCGCCGCATAGGTGGAGAACGCGAAGAACGCCGCTGTGGCGATCTGCGAGCGCTGCTCGCCCAGTGCCGACCACTGTCCCAGCGCCAGCGCGATGACAGCGACCACGATGAACGCGAACAGGTCCGGCCCCGCCGTGAAACCGATGGCCGACTGCACCGCCACACCGAGGATGACCGCGGCGATATAGCGCAGCGTCTGCCACACGGATCTGTAGATCGTGATGTTCATGGTCAGCACCGCGGAGAACGGTGCGAACGCCGGCGACGTCGCGTTCAGCCAGTCGTGGGCGACCCACCAGGCCAGCGTTGACGCCAGCACACTCTTCGCCACCAGAAGGCTCGTGTGCCGTTCGTGCCCGGACGAATTCCACGCGCGCGACAACCACGCCCAACCACTCCGTACCCGACCCACCACGCGTTCTTTCTTCCTTCTCTGTGCCCGATTCTGTGCCCGGTCCCGCGAGTCAAGGACCGGAACAGGACACGTAACCACAGTGAGCCAGGTGAAACAGGGATCAACCGCACGGAAACTGCCCCCGCGCTTGATTTCGCACGGGGGCAGCGTTGAGCCGATGAGGCCCGTATGGGGCCGATATGAGACCGATGAAAGGGAGTGTTGTTTATTCGGGTTGTTTATTCGGTCGTCAGGAGGCCGGCGCGGAGCTTGGCCACCACGCGGCTGATCAGGCGGGACACGTGCATCTGCGAGCAGCCCAGCGTGTCGGCGATGGTCTGCTGGGTCTGCTCCTCGACGAAGCGGAGGTGGATGAGGGTGCGGTCCCTTTCGTCGAGTTCCGCGATCAGCGGAGCGAGGGAGTGGAAGTTCTCGACGAGTTCGAAGGAGTGCTCGTCGATACCGATGAAGTCGGCCAGCATCGTGTCGGACTCGTCGTCGCTGCTGTTGACCGCCGCGTCCAGGGAGACCGCGTTGTAGCCGTTGGACGCCTTCTGCGCCTCGGTGACTTCCGCGGGCTCCAGCTGCATCAGCTCGGCGAGCTCGGCCGTCGACGGCAGACGGCCCAGGCGGGTGCGCAATTCCTCCGTGGCCTTGGACAGCTCTATGCGCGCCTCCTGCAGACGGCGCGGCACATGCACGGCCCAGGAGGTGTCGCGGAAGAACCGCTTGATCTCACCGGTGATGTACGGGACAGCGAAGGAGGTGAATTCGACCTCCCGGGTCAATTCGAACCTGTCGATCGCCTTGATCAGGCCGATGGTGCCGACCTGGACTATGTCTTCCATCTCCTGCTGGCCGCGGTGCTTGAACCGCGAGGCAGCGTACTGCACAAGGGAGAGGTTGATCTCGATCAGGCAGTTGCGTACGTACTGATACTCGGTTGTGCCCTCCTCGAGTTGGGTCAGGCGGTCGAACAACCGCTTGCCTACCTCTCGAGCATCCCTGGGTGCGATGGAAGAGGGATCCGTGTACGCACGCTCCACGAGATCCGCCTCAGCCTGGTTGCCCTGGGCCTGTTCCCGCGCCGCCACGGTGATCATTGAGTCCCACCCTTTCGAATTCGGACTTGCTTGCCGTCCCCGTAGCGGCGCGGTTACCCGCGAAACGGAGGTGTATACCTGCAACTTGCAATGACTCTTCCGACAGACCTCGCCGACGGGGTTCGCCGACCGACCTTGCCGACCGACCTAGCCGAGGGCCGAGCGGATGATCCGATCGCGGTGTCGATGTTTCCCCGGCGCTCGAGTGGCCAGACGGACTGTCAGCACATGATGTCGACGCCAAGGAGCGTGAGCGGACGATGACTGCCAACGAGAAGGCCAAGGCGAAGTTCGAGCAGGCCACCGGCGCTGCCGCGCAGGCCGCCGGACGAGCCGTGGGCAACGAGAGCCTCGTGGCCAAGGGCCATGCCCAGCAGATGAAGGGCGACGCGCGCGAGGCCAAGGAGAAGACGAAGGACGTCGGCAAGCACTGACCGCGACACATGCCGTTGGGGCGGCCCCTGTACAGGGGCCGCCCCAACGGCATGTGGGGTGAGTAAGGTGCAGTCATCGTCTCTGCACATTACGGAAGGGCCTTGATGGACGCCGAACTCGTACGTTCCTGGGTGGAGGGCTGGGTCGTCTCGCGTGGAGCCGCGCCGCCCGTCGTCGAGCCGTGGGGCTTCACCGTCGACGTCGGGCTGAGCGGCCACATCACCCGGCACGTGCTGGCCGATGCCGACGAGCCGCTGGTCCGCAAAATCACGGAGACGGCCACCGCGCCCGGTACCTGGCTGAAGGTCTTCCTGCCGCCGGGGATCGTCGCCCCGTGGGTGGCGCCCGGCTGGCGCTTCGACGACGACGGCTTCCTGATGACGGCACCGCTGCGCCCGACCGTTGCCGAAACCCCCGACGGTTACCAGGTACGAAGCTGGACGCGGGGCGGTGTCACCCGGCTGCTCGTCCTGACGCTGGACGGCGCGTTCGCCGCCCGCGGGCAGGTCGCCGTGCCGGGTCCCGGGCGCACCGCGGTGTTCGATCAGATCGAGACCTCGGTGGATCACCGTCGTAAGGGTCTCGGCAGCCTGGTCATGCGAACGCTGGCGAACGTCGCCGCCGAAGCGGGCTCGTCGGCTGCTGTGCTGGGCGCGACGGACGAGGGGCGGGCACTGTACGAGTTCCTGGGCTGGCGCACGCACGGCCCGCTGACCGGCCTGGTCCGCGATCGACCTGGGATATGACGGGTCGGTAGGCTCGTTCGCTGTACCGCACGGACACGGGGGATGGACATGAGCCAGGTGCTCTACAGGGAACAGTCGTGGAATCCGCTGGCGCGGACCGTTGAGCTGACGGAGGAACACCTGCGTCGTGGCGGTAAGGTCACGCCGCTGAGCGAGCTGAACCTGCCCGCCATGGCCGAGGCGTTCCGGCGCGGCCACTGGCTCGGCGGCGGCGGCTCGGAACGCCCACTGGACGGCCTGGTCGACGGCAGCGGCATCGTCCCGGTCACGCGGGTCACTGGCACCACCCTCCCCGTGAAGGTGCGCCAGGCAGCCGAATTCACCCGGCGACTCGGGGAGTTGGCGATACGGCACTCCGGCGGCCCCGCGCAGTTGAACGCGCTGGCCGAGCAGGCAGGGGCGGAGGGCGTGCCGCTGTGGATGGCCCGACGGTACGCCGATGGGCCGACCGGTCAGGTGGGCGTCGCGGTGGACCGCCGACTGGTGCGCGTGGACGTGTGGGGGCCGGGCGCTCCCCGCGTACGGATACGGGCGCCGCACGGCTTCCAGAGCAGCACCGGCGATCAGGCGCAGGGCCTGCGGATGACCGTCGGAGATGTCCCGGCCGTCCTCGTCCTGCAGAAGAAGCTGCGCAAGTCCAAGAGCTACGTACGGGCGCGGCTGCCCCAGGGCGTCTGGGAGTTGCGGCGCAAGAGCGGCAAGAGCTCCTGGCTGCTGCGCGACGAGCGGCGGGTCGCCCTGATAGAGAGGCCGCCGCGCCGCCCCGACCTCGACCCCGGCACGGTGCTGCTGCCCCTGGCGCCCGTGCACCACGAGAGCCCGGACCCACTGGACGCCGTCCTGGCCCACGCCTTCGCGACCGCGTTCGGCCTGGGCGACACCACGGGCACGGCCCGCTTCCGGCTCCAGCGCCCGCACGCGGGCACCGGAGCCGGTGAACCGATCGCCACGGACGACGCCTGGGACCGCCCCTGGTTCAGCAATCTGGGCAGAGGCGGCGACGACAACGAACCGGGCGGCTCGGACGGCTGGGGCTCCGACGGAGGAGACGGGGGAGACGGGGGAGACGGCGGGGACGGGGGCGGCGATGGAGGCGGGGGAGACGGCGGTGGGGGCGGGGACTAGCTCGGCAGGGGTGCGAAGGGCCCGCGACCCGCGGTGCGTCCACGTGGACTGAGACGATGCCGTTTGAGCAGCCGGAATCCCCGTCCCTCCCCTTCGTCGCACTCGTCAGCAAGGTAGGTGACCAGGCAGGTCGGCTCCAGGAGCTCGAACATGCGACGGGCGGTGAGGGGCATGGCGGTCATGGTCCACCTCATGGCAGCGGGCTCGCCCTGTGGGGCTGCTCTCCTGGTACGACAACCCGTGCGCACCGGGCCGGAGTTGAGCGGCCCTGTCTGACCAGCGGCCCGACGCTACGGGGCGCAGTGCGTGGCCGGGCGGGGCGCGGAGGACTCATCGGATTGGTCTAGTCCTTATTTGGTTCAGACCATTGACATGTCTATGACCGCAGGGCTACTTCGTAGGGCAACGCCAGTGCGTCACGACCCAGTTGACGCCTCCTCACCTCTTGGATGGCCATGAGACGTATGCGTTCCCTCCGTGCCGCTCTCACCGCGGCGGCCACCGCAGCGGCCGCTCTGGGCCTGACCGCGATCTCGGGCGCCCCCGCCCAGGCCGCGACCCCGCTCCCCGCCCATGTCTTCGCCCCCTACTTCGAGTCGTGGACAGGCGAGAGCCCCGCCGCACTCAGCGCCCAGTCCGGGGCCAAGCACCTGACCATGGCGTTCCTCCAGACGGCGACGAAAGGCTCCTGCACCGCCTACTGGAACGGCGACACCTCGCTGCCCGTCGCCTCGTCATCCTTCGGCGCCGACATCAAGACGATCCAGGGACGCGGCGGGGACGTCATTCCGTCCTTCGGCGGCTACACGGCGGACACCACCGGAACCGAGATCGCCGACAGCTGTACGGATGTCGACCAGATAGCAGCCGTCTACCAGAAGGTCATCACGACCTACGACATCCCCCGACTCGACATGGACATCGAGGTCGACGCACTCGACAACGCCGCCGGTATCGATCGGCGGAACAAGGCGATCAAGAAGGTCCAGGACTGGGCCGCCGCCAACGGGCGCAAGCTGGAGATCTCGTACACCCTGCCGACGACGACCCGGGGCCTGGCTCCCAGCGGTCTCGCCGTCCTCAAGAGCGCCGTGGCCAACGGCGCGCGGGTCGACGTCGCCAACCTGATGACGTTCGACTACTACGACAACGCCGCCCACGACATGGCGCAGGACACCAAGACCGCCGCCCAGGGACTGTACGACCAGCTCGCCAAGCTCTACCCGGGCAAGAGCCCGGCCCAGCTCTGGGGCATGATCGGCGTCACCGAGATGCCCGGCGTCGACGACTTCGGACCGGCCGAGACATTCACGCTCGCCAACGCCAGGCAGGTGTACGACTGGGCGGTCGCCAAGGGGATCAACATGATCTCCTTCTGGGCACTCCAACGCGACAACGGAAGCTGCCCCGGCGGCGCCGCCGCGGACAACTGTTCCGGCATCGAGCAGAACACCTGGGACTTCTCCCGCATCTTCGCGCCCTTCACCAGCGGCGACACCGCGCCGAAGGACGACTTCTCGGTGACGGCGAACCCGGCCGCGGGGACGGTCAAGGCCGGCGGTTCCGTCAGCGCGACGGTGAAGACCGCGGTGACGGCGGGCTCCGCCCAGACCGTGAAGCTCACGGCCGGCGGCGCACCCGCCGGTGTCACCGCGTCCCTCAGCCCCGACTCGGTGACGGCCGGAGAGACCTCGGCGCTCACGCTCAGCACGACCGCGGCGGCCGTCAACGGCACGTACGAGATCACCGTCAACGGCGCGAGTCCCTCGGCCGCCCACTCGGTGACGTACTCCCTGACCATCACCGGCGGCAACGGCAACCAGTGCACGGCGGCCCCCTGGGCCACGAGCTCGGTCTACACCGGTGGCCAGCAGGTGTCGCACAAGGGCCGCAACTGGAAGGCCAAGTGGTGGACGACGGGCGAGGAGCCCGGCACCACCGGACAGTGGGGCGTCTGGCAGGACCTCGGCGCCTGCTGACCCTGCCGTCCCGTTTCCCTGCCGCCGCCTCGTCATCGACGGGCGGCGGCGCTCGTATGTCGAGGCGGCGGCGCTCCCACCCGTAAAAGGTGGCCTTCCATGTCGCTCAGCACTGGGTCAGCGGCGGGTGACATTGACGTTTCCGTCTATTGATGTGGTCGCATTGTGCGCGTGTGCGTGCAGCACGAAATGAAAGGTCGCTGCTAATCCGTCGACGTCTCAACGGTACGGTCGCACTCCCGGAAACCCTGCCCATTGGTCCGGAGGTCCGTGCCTCAAAGGGCAACGCATATTGCCCGCCCGGTTTTCCCGGCCCGCCCAAACGGGCCGACGGGCCGGTCCCGGCCGTGCGCAGCACTGCCGGAACCGGCCCTTCACCTGGCCTGCGTCAGCAGAGCGAGCAGGTCGTGCACGTACGGAAGCAGGACTCCTCACCGGAGATCGCGCCCGCGGCGCTGTCCTGGGCGACGTCCTGGATGGCGGTCTCGGTGAGGTCGATGTCGAAGAGGTCCTGAGTCATGCTTTCGGGCATGGGAATTCCTTCCAGTGGAACCTGTGAAACCGAACGAATCGCCACCCTCGGGTGACGGGATCGGAATCTAGGTTCGAATAGCGGACGGAGTCAAGGGGTTACGGCAGGGCGGGTGTCTGGGTAGTGTGACGCCATTCTCCGAGAGGGGAATTGGGGTTTCTTAACTCAGTTTTATGGGCCATCCAGTAAGGGGCAGTAGCGCAGATGCGGCGTGACGAAAGCGCGGAACCGGTGTTCCGCTGCGCGGACGGAATGCTTCTGAGAGCGCCGCTCCTGGCACGGCCGAGAGTCCGTGGGACCTGGCAGGACGCGGCCCCGGGCGACGGACGGAGCGAAGCCGACGCACTCGGCCAACTCCGCGCCCAGCTCGCCGAACTGGTCGCCGACGCACGGTTCCGCGAAGCCCTGGAGGTCTCGAGCCCCTCGCTCACCCGCACCCTGGACGCCGTCCTCGCGGACGCGCCCGTCGTCGCGTCCGATCTGCGCAAGGCCCATCGCGCCGTGACCCGCTACCTGCTGCGGGCCGCCTCCCGGCCCACTCCCTTCGGGCTGCTCGCGGGCGTCCTGTGGGGCTCCTTCGGCGCGGCCACCAAGGGTGAACTCACCGGCGAGGGGCACAAAGCCGCGCGGCTGGACGCCGGCCTGCTGGCCCGGCTGATCGCCGAGTGGGAGCGCGACCCGGCCGTGCACCGGGGGCTGAGCGTGGTGGCCAACGGGCTGTGCTTCGTACGCGGCGGGCGCCTGGTCCTGCCGTTCGCCCCGGCCGGCCCCGGCCAGGACGCCGCCACCCCGGCGGGCGAGAACCGCCCCACGTCGCGGACACTGCGCCACACCCCGGTCGTACGCGCTGTCCTGGAGGCCGCGGCCCACCCCATACGCTGCGAGGCCCTGGTCAAGGACGTCGAAGCGCGCTTCGCCGGGGCACCCGAAGGCGCCGTGGCCCGACTCGTCGCCCAGCTCATCGGCGCGGAAGTGCTCCTGACGGAGCTGCGCCCACCTCTGGACGCCCCCGATCCGCTGGCACACGTCGAGGCCCTGCTCCCGGCCGGCACCCCCGCCGCCGGGCGCGTCGCCGAGCTGCGCGCAGCCCTCGACGACTACCTCCGCGCCCCGCTCGGAGAGGGCAGGGCCGCCTGGCGTACGGCACTTGAGAGCGCCACCGCAGCAGTCGACGGCACCTTTCCCCACCCCAAGGACACCGCGGGCGGCGGGCACGCGGTCCAGGTGGACCTGCGCCTGGACGGCACCGTCGTGCTCATCCACGAGGTGGCCCGCGAACTGGAGCGCGCAGCCGCCGCGCTGTGGCGCCTCGCGCCCCCGGGGCGCGGGCGCCTGATCTCGTACCACCAGCACTTCGTCGAGCGGTACGGCCTGGGGCGCTACGTCCCCGTGAAAGAACTCCTCGACCCCGACATCGGCCTCGGCGCCCCGGCCGGATACCGGCTGCCCCCGAGCCACCGCCCGGACCCGGGGCTCGCCCCGCTGGGAGCCGAACGACAGCGGCTCTTGCTGGGGCTGGCTGCCGAGGCGCAGGCACGCGGAGCGCGCGAGGTCGTCCTGGACGAGCAGTGGCTGCGCAGGCTGGAGACCGCGGACGGCGGCGGGCCCGGCGAGCGGGACGTGGCCGACGACGGCGTACGGCCGCCCGCCATCGAACTCGTCGTACAGATCGCCGCGGCGTCGGCGGCCGCGGTGGACCGGGGCGACTTCACGCTCGTCCTCAACGGCGCGGCCACCGCGTCCGGCGGTCTCATGGGCCGGTTCGCGCACCTCTTCGAGCCCGCACAGGCCGAGTCGATCCGGCAGACCGTGCGCACCGCCCGCGAGGACGCCACAGGGCGCCTCCCCGTCCAGATCCACCACCAGGCCTCCCACCACCGGCACGCCAACGTCGCCCAGGTGCCCACCTGGCTGGACGGCCGCCTGGTCATCGGCGCCCACCCCGGCCCCGCCGCGCCCGGCGTCACCGACCTCTCCCTCGACGACATCGCCGTCTGCGCTGACTCCGAAGGCTTCCGGATCGTCTCCGTCCCGCTCGGCCGCGAGCTGACGCCGTCGGCGCTGCATGTGCTCAACCGCGAACTGACCGCGCCCAACACGGTGCGCTTCCTCATCGAGGCCGCCGCGTTCAACCGCAGGCAGTGGCGACTGTGGGAGTGGGGCGCCGCGGAGGACCTGCCGTTCCTGCCCGCCGTACGCACCGGTCGCACCCTGCTCACCCCGGCCCGCTGGCGCCTGGAAGCGACCGGCCTGCCCTTGGCGGAGTGGCGCGCGGTCTGGCACGTGCCCGACCACGTCCAGCTCACCCTCGGCGACCACCGCATCCCGCTGAACCTCACCGTCCCCGCGCACCAGGAGATCCTGCGCCGCGAGTGCGAGCGGACGGGCGCGGCCGTGGTCCATGAGCTGCCCCTTGGCCAGGACCCCGACGCCGGCTGGCTGCACGGCCCCGGCGGCGCCCACGAGGCGGAAGCCGTAGTCACCCTGACACCGCAACCTCCCCACTCGGACCCGCGGCCTCGATCCGTGCGGCCCACGCACACCACGCTCCCCGTACGCGCCACACTCCCCGTACGCGCCACGCTCCTTGTACGCACCGCACTCCCCGCGAGCCGACAGGGCACCGGCGAGATCCCGCCCGGCGGTCCCTGGCTGTACGCGTCGATCTACACCTCCGCCGAGCGCCAGGACGAACTCCTGACCGGGCCGCTGCACCGTTTCCTGACCGCGCTGCCCTCCCCGTCCGGCGAGGCGGGCGGCGTCGACCGGTGGTTCTTCATCCGGTACGCCGACCCGGACCCACACCTGCGGCTGCGCCTGCACGGTGACCCGGCCCTGCTCAACGGCGTACTGCTGCCCCAACTCCACGACCTGGCACAGCGACTGGCCGCAGACGGACTCGCCCGGGGACTGCGCCTCGACAGCTACGCGCCCGAGACCGAGCGCTACGGAGGGCCGACGCTGCTCGGCGCGGCAGAAGAGGTGTTCCATGCGGACAGCCAACTGATCCTTGAGCGCCTCGCGGCGCCGACGAGCGACCGGATCCTGGCCACCGCACACGACGTGACCGGGCTGATAACGGCCTTCCACCGGGGCTACGGCGGAGACTGGCGGCACTGGCTCACCCGCACGTATCCCAAGCGGGAACAGCACCACAAGGCGTTCGCGGCACGAAGGAGACAAGCACTCGCGCGCATCGCGCCGGACGGTCCGGAGGCCCACCCGCACCACGCGGCGGCCGAACGGTTCGGGCGGCTGGTGCGCGCGGAGCAGGAACGGGGCGCGCTGAGCGTCTCCCCGGACGCGGTGCTCGCCTCCCTCGTCCACATGCACTGCAACCGGCGCCTCGGCACGGACCGTACGGCCGAAGCGCAGAGCCTGGCCGTGGCCCGCGGCGCGGTCCAGGCCCACCTCGACCGGGAGAGGGCCCGATCATGACCGAGAACCCCGTCACGCTGCTCGCCGAGCGCCTCACCGATCCGGTCGCGCTGGCCGCGCAAGTGGCCGCGGGGCAGACCCCGGAGCTGGCCGAGGCCCGTTCCCTGTGGCATCCCCAGTCCCTCGCGGACGGCCACGCGGGCGTCGCGCTCCTCCTCGCGGCGCTCGCCCACACCGAACCCGGATACTCGGGACCCGGATACTCGCGCGCCACGCACGCGCACCTGACGGCGGCGGTCACCGGCGTGTCCAGGCCCGCACGCGAGGGGCTCTACGCGGGACTGCCCGCGGTCGCCTTCGCCGCCCGCACGGCCGTCACCAAACCCGGCGAGTACGCGGCGCTGCTCACCGGACTGGACGGCCAAGTCGCCCTGCTGGCCCGGCGAATCATCGAGGAGGACACACCCCGGATGGCGGCCGGGACGGCCGGGGCGAGGATGACCGGGTACGACGTGGTGGCGGGTCTCTCCGGCCTGGGGCGCCTGCTTCTCGCGGCCGGGCCCGAGCACCGTGAGACCACCGAGCTCGTCCTCGCTCACCTCGTCGCGCTCACCCGCCCGGTCACCGAACCGGGCGGCAGGAGCGTGCCCGGCTGGTGGACCGCTGACCCGATCCTGTTCAGCGAACCCGACGGAATCCCCGGCGGGCACTTCAACGCCGGTCTCGCCCACGGCATCCCCGGCCCGCTCGCACTGCTCTCCCTCGCCCACCGCGCCGGCGTCCGCGTGCCCGGCCAGGAGCGGGCGATCCGCACGATCACCGAATGGCTGCTGGCCCGCCGCAGCCCGGACGGCGCGGGCTGGCCCAACATTGTGCCGCTGGACGCCGAACTGACCGCGGCCTCCGGAGCCCGCCCCGAGCTGGCCGAGGCGCGCACCGGCTGGTGCTACGGAACACCCGGCGTCGCCCGCGCCCTCCAACTGGCCGCACTGGCGCTGAAGGAACCGGAATGGAACCGGCAGGCGGTGGCCGCGATCGCCCGAGCCTGCGACCGCAGCGACTTCGCCGACCCCACGCTCTGCCACGGCCTGGCGGGACTCACCACGATCGTGACCCTCATGGCCCGAGAGCCCGGGGGAGAGGAACTGGCCCGGGTGATCCCGGGGTTGACCGATGCCCTGTCGGCCGCGGCGGACCCGGCCCACCCCTTCCTGTGGCCCGCCGCCGCACCCGGAGTCGGGTCGGTCGTCCACCGGCCGGGCTTCCTCGACGGGGCGGCGGGCGCGGCGCTCGCGCTGCACTGCGCGACGAATCCACAGGCGCCGCTCGGCGAACTGCCCTGGCAGGCAGCCCTGTTGCTGTGCTGACCATCCCAACGACTCCACCGGGTCTCTGTCCGATACGGCTGTTCTGCGGTACTTACAGGTACTCGGCCGAGTACCTCGAGAGCATCAGGGGGACACATGAAGTTGACTGTTAATCAGGTGCGGGCCGGGTGCGAATGGCAGCGTGATCTGTGCCGTAAGAACGCCTCACCCACCTATGCCGCGATTCTCACGGAGCTGATCGGCCGGCTCGGCACCGATGAGGCCGTCACCGAACTGCTCACCGCCGACGGCCAGGACCCGGTCCAGTCCGCGCTGTGTCTCCGGCTGTTCGGCGCGGTCAACAGAGTGGCGATGGCGCAGTCCGCGAGCTGGCTCAAGGCGTACTACCCGACGTTCGGCGGAGCGACCGACGTCGACAAGGCGGTACCCGCCTTCTTCGACTTCCTGGCAGCCAACCTGGACGCCGTCCGGGACCAGATGACCGTCTCCGTCCAGACCAACGAGGTGGGGCGGGCGGCGCCCCTGTCCGCGGCGATGAATTATGTCGCGATGGTCACCGGCCTGCCTCTGCGGCTGCTCGAAGTGGGGGCGAGCGCCGGCCTCAACCTGCTGCTCGACCGCTACTTCGTGGCGTCCGGCGACACCTCGTGGGGCCCGGCGGACTCCACCCTGCGCCTGGTCGGCCACTTCGCGTCCGGGCAGCCGCCCGCCGCGACGTCCGACATCGAGGAACGCCGGGGCTGCGACCTCAACCCGATCGACGCGCACGCGCCGGGGACCGACGGCCTGCTGCGGTCGTTCGTATGGCCCGAGCACGTCGAGCGCGGCCGGCGGCTCGACGCCGCCCTGAAGGTCGCCCGCTCGGCGCCGAAGCTGTCCCTTGACGCCGCGGACGCGTGCACGTGGGTCTCCCAGAACCTTGCGGAGCTGCCGCGCGGCCGGACCACGGTGGTCTTCCACTCGATCGTGCTCGCCTATTTCACGCCGGACGAGCGAGCCCGGTTCGCGAAGGTCATCCGCACACGCGGCGCGGCCACCGACGAGGACCGCCCCCTGGCGTGGATCTCGCTGGAGCCGAGCGACGACGACTCCAGCGTGGTGAACCTGGTCTGCGAGATGTGGCCGCTCGGAAGGCGCGTCGTCCTCGCCACGACGACCCCGCACGGCACCCAGGTCCGGTGGGACCCGAAGGAGGACCGCCACCAGTGACGGCAGGTGTCCCGAGCGGAAGGCGGCCCGAACGGCCTCGCCCTTGACCTCAACCATGCTTCAGGTCAGAGGATCTTTCGTCAGAGGATCTTTGCAGTGGTCCGCACAGTGCGGGCGCTGAGGACGAGGGGCGGCAGAGCAGTGCAGATGGCGACGGAGTGGATTCAGAAGAACTCCCACGGGCTGTCGGCCAGGAGGTCGGACGAGCCGCTGGACGACCTGCGGCCGCTCGCGCCGCTGGTGCGCGACGCCAGGATCGTGGCGCTCGGAGCCGCCGCGCGGGAGACGCGCGAGTTGTCGGTGGTGGCGCATCGCATCGTGCGGCTGCTGGTGGAGGAGGAAGGGTTCAGGACCCTGGCCCTGGAGGGTGATGATGCGGCCCGGCTCGGCCTGGACGTGTACGTCGCCACCGGTGAAGGCGATCCGGGGGCACTGCTGGCCGGGGCGCGGTCGTTCTGGCAGACCGGGGAGATCCTCGACCTCGTCGGCTGGATGCGGTCCTACAACCAGCGCCACGCCGACGATCCGGTGCGTTTCGCGCAGTTCCCCGACGAGCCGGTCCGGCACGTGACGCAGCTCGACGGCTTGGCCGCACTGGAGCGGACGCTCGCCGATGGTGCGGCAGGGTGGCAGGAGCAGTCGGGCGACAAGGTCGTCTACTGGGGCGGTATGGCGCACACCGCCGTGGGTGACCCTCGCACGGTGTCCCCGTCCCAGCCCCCCGAGACACACCGCAACATGGGCGGCTACCTCCGCGAACGCCTGGGCCCGGACTACCGTTCCATCGGACTGACCATGGCGCGCGGCTCGATCGGTGTGCCCCTGCCGGCTCCGAGCCCGGACTTCGTCGACGCCGCTCTCAGCGCGGCATCCGCAGGCAGAGCAGGGTACGTCTTGAACCTGCGGACCCCACGACCCGAACCCGTCCGTCGGCTGCTGGACAGCCCGACCCGGACGCGACTGATCGGACCGTTCTACGACCCGCAGGACGACGCCGCCCACCACCTTTCCGGCGGATCACTTGCGAACTGGTTCGATGCCGTCGTCCACACCGAGCACGTGACGCCCGCGCGACCGCTGCCCTAGGACTCGCCAGTGATCGCGGTTTGTCCAGCGGGATTCCGGCGAGGCGGTCGGGCCTCCGATTGGCGATAGCCGCTCACCGGTACCGACCGGATCGATTATCGGATTGGTAAAGAAGCTCCGCCGCGTCTGTTCTCAGCGACCTCCCAGGCGCAAGGATCCCCGTACTGATCGAATCTGTTCGAATCGATGTGCGGGAGGCCCCACTTGCGAAGGACCCCAGGGACCAGACGGACGGCGGTGCTCGGTTCGGCGGGTGCTCTCGTCGCGGCGACACTCATAGCCGGGGCCGTCGCGGCTCCGACGGCGAACGCCGATGCCGCGGCGAGTGGCAAGAGTGCCACCGCGGCCCGTTCCGGCAAGGACCGCGAGGCGCGCGGCGCCGCCCTTGCCGCGCAGCGTGCCGCGAAGGCCGGCGTCGACTGGCAGGACTGCCCCGCCGACTGGGGACTTGAGAAGCCCATCCAGTGCGGCTGGGTCACCGTCCCGCTCGACTACGCCAAGCCGAACGGCAAGAAGATCAAGCTTGCCGTAGACCGCATCGGCAACACCGGCGGCAAGGACGAGCGCCAGGGCGCCCTCGTCTACAACCCCGGCGGCCCCGGCGGCTCCGGCCTGCGCTTCCCGCGCCGCGTCACCACCAAGAACGAGCTCTGGAAGAAGACCGCGAAGGCGTACGACTTCGTGGGCTTCGAGCCCCGCGGCGTCGGCCACTCCGCGCCCGTGTCCTGCGTCGACCCGCAGGAGTTCGTGAAGGCGCCCAAGCTGGACCCGATCCCCGGCAGCGAGGCCGACAAGCGTGCCCAGCGCAAGCTCGCCGCCGAGTACGCGGACGGCTGCCAGGAGCGCAGCGGTCGCCTCCTCCCGCACATGACGACGCCCAACACCGCCCGCGACGTGGACGTCATCCGCGCCGCGCTCGGCGAGAAGAAGCTCAACTTCCTCGGCGTCTCGTACGGCACCTACCTGGGCGCCGTCTACAGCAACCTCTTCCCGACGCACGTGCGCCGCATGGTCTTCGACTCCGTGGTGAACCCGTCGACGGACAAGATCTGGTACGAGGTCAACCTCGACCAGGACGTGGCCTTCGAGAAGCGCCTGATCGACTGGATGAAGTGGGTCGCGAAGAACGACGCCGCCTTCCACCTCGGCACCACCTACGGCCAGGTCCGCGCGGCGTGGGACAAGCTGCGTGCCACCGTCAAGCAGCAGCCGCTGAACGGCGTGGTCGGCCCGGCCGAGCTCCAGGGGTACTTCCAGAACGCGCCGTACTACGACTCCTACTGGGTCGAGATCGCCACGAACTGGAGCAAGTACGTCGCCGGGGACCCGAAGCCCCTCATCGAGGCGGCCAGCCCCGACCTGGCCGACAAGGCCGGGAACATCGCCCAGGAGAACAGCAACGCCGTCTACACGGCCGTCGAGTGCGCGGACGCCAAGTGGCCGCGCAGCTGGCAGAAATGGGACCGGGACAACACCCGCATCCACAAGACGAGCCCCTTCATGACCTGGGGCAACGCCTGGATGAACCTGCCGTGCGCGACCTGGTCGAGCAAGCAGCAGCGCCCGCTGGAGATCCGTTCGCACGACGGGCTGCCGAAGACGCTGATCGTTCAGTCCACCCGTGACGCGGCCACGCCGTACCCCGGCGCCGTCGAACTGCACAAGCGCCTCAAGGGCTCCCGTCTGCTCACGGAGAAGGGCGCCGGTTCGCACGGTGTCACCGGCCTCGTGAACCCCTGCCTCAACGACCGCGTGGACCGCTACCTGCTGTCCGGCAAGGTCGATGCCTCCGACGTCACGTGCGGCCCGCACGCCACGCCGAAGCCGTAAGGACGAGCTCGGCCGGGCGTCATCGGGTCAACCCGGTGGCGGCCGGCCGTTCGTGCGTTCTCACGAGTCCGTTCTCACGAGTCCGTTCTCACGAGTCCGGTCTCAGGGCTTCGGCTTCAGGGCTTGCGGCCCGCCAGCCACGCGTCCTCCGACACGTAGTCGAAGAGGTCGACCGAGACGTCGTAGCTCGCCGCCATCTTCGGGAAGGCCTCGCGCCAGTCGCGCCCCTCCAGGTGCTCCGAGAGCCAACGGACGGTCTCCTCGAGGGAGCCTGCGTACGTCGTCACGGGGCGGTAGCCCAACTCCCGCTCCGCGGCGGACATGTCGTACACCACCGGGTGCGGTGCGGACCAGGGCGTGATGCCGACGTTCGGGGCGGGAGCCTCGCCCGGCACCGTCACCGTCTCGACCTCCACCCCCATCACGGAGTCGATCGCCGCACCGATCTCCGCAACCGTGGGAGCGTCCGGATCGCCCGCGTTGAGCACACGGGAGCCGGGGCGCGCGCCGGCGAGCCGGATGAGCTCCGCGATGTTGTGGACGCTCGCCGGATGGAAGCGGCTGAGCCCCCCGTGCGTGAGGACGCGGGTGCGCCGCCCGTCCAGGTTCCGCTTCACGAAGTACAGCTCGCGCGGCGCGCGGCAGTGCGGTCCGTGGATCGCCCCGGCCCGCACCAGCGTGACCGGCAGCTTCTCGCCGAGCGCGAGCAGCCCGTGCTCAAGGGCGATTTTGCGGGTGCCGTACGTCGCGTCGCCGGGCGCCACCGTGCGCTGGGTCTCCGGGATCGGTACGGGGTACCTGGGGGAGCCGTCGGGCTCGTTCTGGGTGTCGAAGCTGCGGCCCTGGCCGTCCTCGTAGACCGCACCGCTGGAGATCACCACGGCCGACCCGATCCGGTCGGCGAGGGCCGCGTACTGCCCTGCGTGCGCGGTGGTGAAAGCGGCCACGTCGACCACGAGGTCCATGCCGTCGCCGAGCGCACCAGCGAGCGCCGCGTCGTCCTCCCGGTCGAGCCGTATCTCTCGTACGTCCTCGGGCCACCGTTCGTCGCGGCCCGAGCCCCGGGACGCCGCCGTCACGGCCCAGCCGTCCTCGGCGAGCGCCCGCACGGCCACGCGCCCGATCTGTCCTGTCGCACCGATCACCATCGCGTTCTTCATGATCGGACCGTACGGCCCCGCGGATGGCCGCCGGAACGATATCTGCTCTCGGCAGAGGCACGTCAGCTCAGCGGCATCCTCGGGAACTTGCGCTGCTCCCTGGTGCCCGCCGCGGCCCGCTCGGCCTCCTCGGCCTTCACGACCGCCGCGTACTTGTCGACGTACTCCTGTCCGGAGAGCCCGAGGATCGCGTACATGATCTCGTCGGTGACCGCTCGCAGCACGGCCTTCTCGTTGTCCATGCCGACGTACCGGGAGAAGTCGAGGGGCTCGCCGAAGCGGATCGTCACCCGCTTGAAGTTCGGGAGCTTCTGGCCGGGGGGCTGCGCCTCGAACGTGCCGATCATGGCGCACGGGACCACCGGCACCTGTGCCTTGAGCGCCATCGCCGCGACGCCGACCTTCCCCTTGTACAGCCGCCCGTCGTGCGAGCGGGTGCCCTCCGGATAGATGCCGAGCAGCTCGCCCTTGCGCAGCACGCCGAGCCCCTCACGGATCGCCGCCCGGCCCGCCTCCTTGCCGGACCGGTCCACCGGGATCTGCCCCGCGCTGCGGAAGAACGCGGCGGTCAGGCGGCCCTTGATGCCGGGCCCCGTGAAGTACTCGGCCTTCGCGAGGAAGGTGATGCGGCGCTTGATGATCGCGGGCATCAGGAAGTGGTCGGAGAACGACAGGTGATTGCCCGCGACGATCGCCGCTCCGCTGTCGGGGATATGCTCCAACCCCTCGATCCTGGGCCGGAACATCAGCCGGAGCAGAGGGCCGATGATCACGTGCTTCAGCAGTAGGTAGAACATGGCTGCAGCCTTCCCCCTGGTCCCGGTGCCGACGCACAGTAGCCAATCGACAGCGCGGACGCGAGAGCCCGTTCGGACCCTTGCGTGCGCCCGCACGGGGGACCGGTCGGCGCGGCGGCAGGCCCTGCGGCGCGTACGAGGGGTGCCCTGGCCTCTTCCCGGCGTCCCCGACGCCACGGAGCGTCACCGGCACCGGACCGGCCCCTGTGGTGGCACCGGCACCGGTACGTCCGACGCCACGTTCCCGGAGGTCTCCCATGCGCCCCTTCTCCCTCGCGGCCGCCGCCCTGATCGCCCTCGCCGCGGCCGTGCCCGCCCAGGCGGCGGACGGGACCCCGGCGGCCCCGGCCCCGCAGCGCGGTCTCTTCCTCACCGTCTCGGGCGCCCAGAACACCTGGGTCCGCGGCGTGCTGCTTCGCTGCGCGCCCGAGCCCGCCGGGCACCATCCGCGGGCGGCCGAGGCCTGTGAGGCGATCGCTCACGCGCGGGGGGACTTCGACGCGCTGCCGCGGGACCCGCACGTGTGCACGAAGGAGTTCGAGCCGGTCACCGCGACCGTCACCGGCACGTACCGGGGGCGGGCGGTCGGCTGGCACAAGACGTATCCGAACGCCTGCGCCATGGATGTGGAGACGGGTCACGTCTTCCGCTTCTGACCGGCCGGACGTACGGGGGTGCTGGGGGAGGGGCCTTCCGGGGGAGGCCTCAGGGCGTGCCGCGCGACAGGACCATGGCCAGGGTGATCAGACCGACCACCACCCAGCCGAACCACAGCCAGCCGTTGCTTCCGAGCGCTGCGGTGTAGGCCGTCACCATGACCAGGCCTCCGATGGTGAACCCACCCATGGTCTTCGTGGAACTGGGCATCGCTCAGCCTCCTCCCGGCAGCCTGCGACGACATCGCGCCGAGGCCGCGGTCCGAAGGCCATCCTGACCCGGAAAGCGCCCCTGGCGCTAGCGTCCGCGAGCGGACAGTGAGGCCAGATAGGCGTTGTACGCCTCGAGCTCCTTGTCGCCGTCGCGGTCCGCGGCGCGGTCCTTGCGCCGTGCCTCACGCTCCTCGGACTTGCGCCACTGGAAGAGGAGGGCGACCAGGACCACCACGGACGGGATCTCGCTGAAGGCCCACGCGATGCCGCCGGCCGCCTCCTGGTCGGCGAGGGCGTCGATGCCGAGGGAGGCGGGCGGGTGCATGTAGGTGCCGATCATCGGCTGGGTCGCCATCATCAGGGCGATGCCGAAGAACGCGTGGAACGGCATGCCCGCGAACAGCTCCAGCATCCGGAAGATGTAGCCGGGCCGGTGCGGCCCCGGGTCGACGCCCATGATCGGCCAGAAGAAGACCAGGCCGACGGCGAGGAAGTGCACCATCATTCCGATGTGGCCCGCCTTGGAGCCCATCAGCGTGTCGAAGAGCGGCGTGAAGTAGAGCGCGTACAGGCTCGCGATGAACAGCGGGATGGTGAACGCGGGATGCGTGATGATCTTGATGTACCTGCTGTGCAGCAGCCAGAGCAGCGCCTCACGCGGGCCCTTGCGGCCGCGCCCCGCCACCGGCAGCGCCCGCAGTGCCAGCGTGATCGGCGCGCCGAGCAGCAGCAGGATCGGCGACAGCATGCTGATCACCATGTGCTGGGACATGTGCACGCTGAACATGACCATGCCGTAGTCGTTGAGCTTGGTGCACATGACGAGCAGCACGGTGAGAACGCCGAGCACGAACGAGATCGTGCGGCCCACCGGCCACTTGTCACCGCGCCGCACGAGCCGCGCCACGCCCCACCCGTACAGGGCGAGGCCCACCAGGCAGCTGATGAGGAAGAAGGGGTCGGCGGAGAGTTCCAGGCCTCGCCCCAGCGTGAACGGCGGCAGATCCATGTTCATGCCGTGCCCGCTGTGATCCATCCAGTGGCTCCTGATTCGTGCGGATTGTGCGACGTGTGTCGGCACCAGAGTAGAACTGCCCCCGGCCGCTGACACGACCGGGGGCAAGTAGTGCGACGACGGACGACTTGGCTGGAGCACAACCTGCTAGAGCACGCACTCCGCCTCGGCGTACCGCTCCTCGGGCACCGTCTTCAGCGTCTCGACCGCCTCGGCCAGCGGCACCATCGTGATGTCCGTGCCGCGCAGCGCCGTCATCCTGCCGAACTCGCCGCGATGCACGGCCTCGACCGCGTGCCAGCCGAAGCGGGTCGCGAGGACGCGGTCGTACGCGGTGGGCGTGCCGCCGCGCTGGACGTGGCCGAGGATGACCGGCCGGGCCTCCTTGCCGAGGCGGTGCTCCAGTTCGAGGGAGAGCTGCCGGGCGATGCCCGCGAAGCGCTCGTGGCCGTAGATGTCCTTGGCGCCCACGTCGAACTCCATGGAGCCCGCACGGGGCTTGGCGCCCTCGGCGGCCACGACGATCGCGAACTTCTTGCCCGCGGAGAAGCGTTCGCCGACCTTCTTCGCCAGCTCCTCGATGTCGAAGGGGCGCTCCGGGACGACGATGGCGTGCGCACCGGCGGCCATGCCCGAGTGCAGGGCGATCCAGCCGGTGTGCCGGCCCATGACCTCGACGATCAGGACGCGCTGGTGCGACTCCGCGGTGGTCTTGAGGCGGTCGAGGGCCTCGGTGGCCACGCCGACGGCCGTGTCGAAGCCGAAGGTGACGTCGGTGACCGCGATGTCGTTGTCGATGGTCTTGGGCACCCCGACGATGGGCAGGCCCGCGTCGGATAGGAGCCGAGCTGCCTTGAGGGTGCCCTCACCGCCGATCGGAATGATCGCGTCGAGGCCGAGTTCGGCGACGTGCCCCTTGGCGCGCTCCACGCCGTCCCGCAGATGCGCGGGCTGTACGCGCGAGGAGCCGAGAATCGTTCCGCCGCGGGCGAGGATGCCGCCCACCGCGTCGAGGTCGAGCTTGCGGTAGTCGCATTCCAGGAGGCCTTTCCAGCCGTCGTGGAAGCCGATGACCTCGTCACCGTGGTCCGCCACCGCGCGGTGCACGACGGACCGGATGACGGCGTTCAGGCCGGGGCAGTCGCCGCCGGAGGTCAGGACACCAATGCGCATTGCCCGGAATACCTTTGCAACGTGGGTCGATGACCGGACCACGTCGTCCGGCTGGATCCCCGCCACCCTATAGGCGGCGGGGGGCGGGGCCACATCAGGCGTCCGAGGGCTGGACTGCCCCGCTCACATGTGCGGGCGGGGCGTCAGGCGGGCTCCGTGCCGGGGTGTCACGCGGGCTGCTGCGCGGCGGCGATGCGCTCGTTGCGCAGCGCCTCGTACCACCGGTCATCCGTGGGCGGCAGCGCGTTCACATCGAGGGCCAGCTTCAGGAGCAGGTCCGCGATCAGCGGGTTGCGGGCGAGGACGGGGCCGTGCATGTACGTACCGAAGACGGTGCCGTTGTACGCGCCTTCGGTGCCGTCGCCCGTGCCGTTGCCCCGGCCGAGCGTGACGCGCGCCAACGGCCGTGCGGACGGGCCGATGTGCGTGATGCCCTGGTGGTTCTCGAAGCCGGTCAGCGGGGGCAGGCCCAGCTGCGGGTCGATGTCGCCCAGGACGTCACCGACGCACCGGTCGCCCTCGCCGCGGGTGGAGACCACGTCGAGCAGGCCGAGGCCGGGCTCGCGCTGGCCGAGGTCGTTGATGAATTCGTTGCCGAGGATCTGGTAGCCGGCGCAGACCGAGAAGACGATCGCGCCGTTGCCCACGGCCCGTTGCAGGCCGCCGTCGCGGCGCAGCCGCTCGGCCGCGAGGCGCTGCGGACGGTCCTCGCCGCCGCCGATCAGGTAGATGTCGCCGGAGGTGGGCACCGGCTGGTCGCTGCGCACGTCGTAGCGCTCGACCTGGAGGCCGCGCTGGTGGGCGCGGCGCTCCACGACGAGGGCGTTGCCCTGGTCTCCGTACGTGCTCAGCAGGTCGGGGTAGACCCACACCAGCCGCAGGCTGTTGTCGCTCATGCTCATTTGTCCCTACGAAGATCTAGAGGGGCCGGGCGGGTCAGTTGCCGACGCGGCGGCGCAGGTCCTGGAACGCGGTGTAGTTCGCGATGGTCTCGATGCGTCCGGGCGGGGCGAGCTGCACCGCCTCGTCGAGGCTCTCGCAGACCCGGAAGTCCAGGTTCGCGACCTCCAGGCGCACGGCGAGGTCCAGCTTGCGGTCGCCGAGCACGAAGATCGGGTGACCGGCGAGACGGGTGTAGTCGACGTCCCAGAGCCAGGAGGTGTCCGTGCCGTCCGCGCCGCGGGCGTTCACGGACAGGATCACCGGGGTCGGCGGCGGGTCGATCAGCGAGAACGTCTCGAGCCAGCCCGCGGGGTTCTTCGCGAGCAGCAGGCGCAGATCGCGGCCCTGGAACTGCACCACGTCATAGCGTCCGGCGACGGCCTGCACCTGGTACATGCGTTCCAGGGCGACCTGCGGGGGCACTCCGAAGACCGCGGCGACGGCAGCCGACGACGCGGCGTTGGCCTTGTTCGCGCGGCCGGGCAGCTGGAGGTGGATCGGCCAGGCCGAGCCGTGCGGGTCCAGGACGTGGTCGCCGGAGAGCACCCAGCTGGGCGCGGGGCGGCGGAAGCCGCACTCGCCGCAGAACCAGTCGTCCCCGGGGCGCTGCATGACACCACCGCAGGAGGGGCACGACCAGGCGTCGTCCTTCCACTCCTGGCCCGCGGCCACCCACACCACGTTCGGCGAGGAGGAGGCCGCCCAGACGACCAGCGGGTCGTCGGCGTTGGCGATGACCACGGCCTTGGAACCGGCCAGGCCCTCGCGCCACCGCTCGGCGAGCATGCGGGTCTCGGCGGCGCGGTCCAGCTGGTCGCGCGAGAGGTTGAGCAGCGCGATCGCCTTCGGGTCGACGTCACGGGCGACACCCGCGAGGTACTTCTCGTCGACCTCGATCACGCCGTACCGGGCGTCGGAGCCGCCGGCGAGGGCCGAGGTGATTCCGGCGGGCATGTTCGCACCGAGCGCGTTCGAGACGACCGGGCCGCTGGCCCGCAGCGCCTCGGCGATCAGACGCGTGGTGGTCGTCTTGCCGTTGGTGGCCGACACGAGGACAACGTCCAGGTGCGTGGCGAGCCGTCCGAGCAGTTCGGGGTCGAGCCTGAGCGCGACCTTGCCGCCGATCACCGATCCGCTGCCGCGGCCCGCCGCGCGCGACACCGCCGCGGCCGCCTTGCCCGCCGTCACGGCCAGCTTGGCCCGCGGCGACAGCGGGTCCGTGTTGCCTGACATCTGTCGAGATCCTCCTTGCGTACGGCGCCGCGCCTGCCCCCGGCATCGATTCGTTGCTCAGCCTATCGAGATCCACTGGCAAGCCCGAATCACGGCACCACCTCGGCACCTCGGCGGTGCCGCTCCGTCCCATGGACCGTACTCTTGCCGCCATGCGACACGGCACGATCCCGGGCGCCTCGGGGCGCGTAAGACCTCTGACCCTGCTCGGCGACCCCGTGCTGCACGCGGCGTGCGAGGACGTCACCGACTTCGGCCCCGAACTGGCGGGCCTTGTCGAGGACATGTTCGCGACGATGTACGCGGCACGGGGGGTGGGCCTCGCCGCGAATCAAATCGGCGTGGGCCTGCGGGTGTTCGTGTACGACTGCGAGGACGACGACGACGTCCGCCACCTCGGGCATGTGGTCAATCCGACGCTCGTCGAGGCCGATGGAGTGACCGTGCGCGGGCCCGAGGGCTGTCTGTCGCTGCCCGGCCTCGAGGCGGGCACGACGCGCTTCGACCACGCCGTGGTCGAAGGTGTCGACCTGCGCGGGGAGCCGGTCCAGGTGCACGGGACGGGCTGGTTCGCCCGCTGTCTGCAGCATGAGTACGACCACTTGGGAGGCGGCGTCTACACCGACCGCGTCACGGGCTGGCGGCGCCGCAGGGTGCTGCGGGCCGCCGCCAGGGCCCCCTGGAACGTCTGAATTCAGAACCCGGGGCCCCCGACCCGGTTGCCCGCCGCGGCGAGGCGTCCCCACAGCAGGTCGGCGAGGCTGCGCACCAACTGTGCGCGCGGGCACGGCCGTTCGCCGAGCCACCAGTCTCCGGCCGCGTGCATCATGCCGACGATGCCGTGCCCCCACACGCGGGCGAGCTGGGCGCTCTCCGGGCCGAGGTCGACGCGTTCCTCGATGACCTCGGCGAGCTCCTCGCCGAGGCGCCGCAGGAGGGGAGCGGAGTGCAGGCCGACGTCGAAGCCCTGCTCGCCGGGCGAGGGGGTCTCCGACGGATGCATCAGGAAGCGGTAGACCTGGGGGCGTGCCTCGATCGCCGCGAGGTAGGTGTCGAGGGTGGCCTCGACGCGCTCCCTGCGTTCGGCGGGGGCGTCGAGCGCGGCGCGCAGCGCTTCGAGGAGCGCGTCGGTGTGCCGCTTGGCGAGCGCCGCGTACAGGCCGCCCTTGTCGCCGAAGTGGCGGTAGAGGATCGGCTTGGTGATGCCCGCCTCGGCGGCGATGGCATTCATCGACGCGCCGGGACCGTCGCGGAGCACGACCCGGTCCGCGGCTTCGAGCAACTCGCGCCGTCGGTTCTCCGCGGACCGTTGCTGATCGGTCCGCTGCGTGGTCTCCATCGTTTCTCCCCGCCCGTGCTGTATCGGTGACGCACGCGCAACGTAACACCCGCCGGCCGGCGCGTATCGAACGGGCTGCCGGGAGTTGACATGGACTACTGGCCGGTAACAGACTGCGGTTACCGCAAGTAACGCCGCAGTTGATCGCAGGTCCTGGAGGGGTCATGGCCGAGTTCACCATGGAGCTCAACGACGAACAGAAGGAGGTCCGGGACTGGCTCCACGGGTTCGCCGCCGAGGTGATCCGCCCCGCGGCCGCCGAGTGGGACGAGCGCGAAGAGACCCCGTGGCCCATCATCCAGGAAGCGGCGAAGCTCGGGATCTACTCGCTGGATTTCTATGCTCAGCAGTTCTTCGACCCCTCGGGCCTCGGCATCCCGATGGCTACGGAGGAGATCTTCTGGGGCGATGCCGGTATCGGCCTGTCCATCATGGGGACGGGCCTGGCCGCCGTCGGTGTGCTCGCCAACGGCACCGAGGAGCAGATCGGCACCTGGATCCCGCAGATGTACGGCGACGTGAACGACGTGAAGGTCGCCGCCTTCTGCTCCTCCGAGCCCGACGCCGGATCCGATGTGGCGGCCATGCGGACCCGCGCGGTCTACGACGAGGCCAAGGACGAGTGGGTCCTCAACGGCACGAAGACCTGGGCGACCAACGGCGGCATAGCCAACGTCCACGTCGTCGTCGCGGTCGTGGACCCGGAGCTCGGCTCCAAGGGGCACGCCTCCTTCATCGTCCCGCCTGCCACCCCCGGCCTGTCCCAGGGGCAGAAGTTCAAGAAGCACGGCATCCGCGCCTCGCACACCGCCGAGGTCGTCCTGGAGGACGTGCGCGTGCCCGGCCACTGTCTGCTCGGCGGCAAGGAGAAGCTGGACGAGCGCATGGCCCGCGCGCGGGAGCGCGCCAAGTCGGGCGGTGAGCGGGTGAAGAACGCCGCGATGGCCACGTTCGAGGCGTCCCGCCCGGCGGTCGGCGCCATGGCCGTGGGCACGGCCCGCGCCGCGTACGAAGAGGCACTGGAGTACGCCAAGACGCGCACCCAGTTCGGCCGCCCGATCATCGACAACCAGGGCATCGCCTTCCAGCTCGCCGACATGCGCACCCAGATCGACGCGGCCCGCCTCCTGGTGTGGCGCGCCTCGTGGATGGCCTCCACCGGCAAGAAGTTCGAGTCGGCCGAGGGCTCCATGTCGAAGCTGTACGCGAGCGAGGTCGCCAAGAAGGTCACCGCGCAGGCCGTGCAGATCCTCGGCGGCAACGGCTTCACCCGCGAGTACCCGGTGGAGCGCATGCACCGCGACGCCGCGATCTACACGATCTTCGAGGGTACGAGCGAGATCCAGCGCCTCGTCATCGCCCGGACGCTGTCGGGGATGCCGATCCGCTAGGGACCTGGGCGCCGCCGTACGCCGTCACACCCCCGTACCCCTCCATGGGGTGCGGGGGTGTCGTCGTCGGCGCCCCCCCCTCCGAGATGTCAGGCAGGGAAACTTGCAAGTCTGCCTGTCCATCTCCTACGGTGCCCCGTATGAGCGGACATCCAGACGAGCCCATGCCGGAGCAGGTCGCCGCCGACCTCACGAACGTCGTCGGACGTCTCGTGCGGCGGCTGCGCGCCGCATCGCCCATGAGCGGGCTCAGCCCTTCGCAGCGCTCCGTGCTCGCCCGCCTCGACGGAGGCGGCTCTTCGACCACCGCGGGCCTCGCGCGTGCGGAGTTCGTACGGCCCCAGTCGATGCGGATGACCGTGAGCGCGCTGGAGTCCCTGGAGCTCATCGAGCGGACCCCCGACCCGGACGACGGGCGGCAGTCCGTCGTCTCCCTCACCGAGGAGGGCCGCCGCACCCTCACCGACGCGCGGGCCGCCAAGCACGGCTGGCTGTCGGTGGCCGTCGCCGAAGAGCTCGACCCGGCCGAGCGGCGCCAACTGGCCGAGGCCGTCGTCCTGCTGGAGCGACTGGTGCAGAAGTGAGGGCCGCGTCCGTCACCCGGACCCGGGCCCCGGCGGACGGGCGGCCGGGCTTCGGCGCACGCCTCACCGCACCCCTGCTCATCGGCTCGCTGCTCAACCCGCTCAACACCACGATGATCTCCACCGGCCTGGTGGCGATCGGCCACGACTTCGGCGTCGGCGCCGCCGACACGGCCTGGCTCGTCTCCGTGCTCTACCTCGCGAGCGCCGTCGCCCAGCCCGTCCTCGGCAAGCTCGCCGACAGCATCGGACCGCGCCGGGTCTTCCTCGGCGGCCTGGTGGTCGTCGTGGCGTCGGGTCTGGTCGGGGCGCTCGCCCCCGGCTTCGCCTTGCTTCTCGTCTCGCGGCTGCTGCTCGGCATCGGCACGTCCGCCGCCTACCCGGCCGCGATGGCCGTCCTGCGCACCGAGTCCGCCCGGCTCGGGCGCCCCACCCCCCGTACTGTCCTCGGCCGCCTCTCCTTCGCGGCACTGGGCAGCGCGGCGGTCGGGCCGACGCTCGGCGGACTCCTCGCCGCGACCGCGGGCTGGCGCGGCATCTTCGCCGTCAACGTGCCGGTCGCGCTCCTCGCGTACGGCAGCGCCCTGCGCTGGATCCCCAAGGACGCACCGCGCGAGGAGCGACCGCGCGGCACGAGCGGCGGGCGTGCCGGGACGCTCGATCCGCTCGGGATACTGCTCTTCACCGGCGCGCTCAGCTGCCTCGTCGTCTTCCTGCTCGACCTGCGCCACCCGATGTGGTGGCTGCTCGCCCCCGCCGCGCTGCTCGCCGCCGTGCTCACCCGGTGGCAGCTGCGCCACCCGAACCCCTTCATCGACCTGCGCATGCTGGGCACCAACCATGCACTCGCCCGCACCTATCTGCGACACGGACTCAGCTACCTCGTCGTGTACTGCGTGATGTACGGCTTCACGCAGTGGCTGGAAGAAGAGCGCGGCTACTCGTCGCTGCACACCGGACTCGTCATGCTGCCGATGTCCCTCGCGGCGCTGGCCTGTTCGCTGATCGGCGCGCGCACGAAGGGCATTCGCGCACCCCTCACCGTCGCGGCCGTGCTCCTGGCCGTCGGCAGCGCGCTGCTGCTCGGCACCACGGGCTCCACGCCGCTGGCCGTGCTGCTCCTGGCCGGTGCCTGTTTCGGCATCCCGCAGGGGCTCATGGGCACCGGCAACCAGGCTGCCGTGCAGCAGTACGCGCCCGCCGAGGCCATCGGGGCGGCAGCGGGCCTCCAGCGCACCGCCCAGTACCTCGGCGCCATCACGGCGTCCGGGCTGATCGGCCTCGCCTACGGGCAGCGGGCCGACGACGGAGGGCTCCACCTCATGGCCGCGGTCGGCGTCGTTCTGGCGCTGGCCCTCATCGTCCTGACCGTCACGGACCGCGCGCTGCGGAACCGCGACACCGCTACCGAAAGGCACAATTCCCATGACCGCGACCGTTCTTGACCCCACCACCGCCCTCGTCCTCATCGACCTGCAGAAGGGCATCACCGCCCTGCCCACCGCCCACCCCTCGCAGGAGATCGTCGAACGGGCCGCCGGCCTGGCCGACGCCTTCCGCGAGCACGGCCTGCCCGTGATCCTGGTACGGGTGACCGGCGGCGCCCCGGGCCGCATCGAGGGCCCCACGCGCGGGGGCGAGGCGCCCGCGGACTGGGCGGACCTCGTGCCCGAACTGCGGCAGGCGGACGGCGACATCGTCGTCACCAAGCAGCAGTGGGGCGCCTTCTACGGCACTGACCTCGACCTTCAGCTGCGCCGCAGGGGCGTCACCCAGGTCGTGCTCGCCGGTATCGCGACGAGCATCGGCGTGGAGTCGACCGCGCGGGCGGCGCACGAGCACGGCTACCACGTCACCGTCGCCGTGGACGCCGTCACCGACATGGACGTCGACGCCCACACCAACAGCGTCGAGAAGATCTTCCCGAGGCTCGGTGAGACGGACACCGCGGAGGCCATCGCCAAGCTGCTCGGCTGAGCGGCCGCTCCGGGCGGCAGGGCGGTGCGTTCCTGTCCTACGGCCGGTACACGTATGGCGTGGTCGTGCAGAGCGTGGCGAAGCCGAGCCGGGCCAGGATCGGGCGGCTGTCGTCCGAGGCGTCGACCTGCAGATAGCGGTAGCCGCGTGCGACGGCGATCCGGGCGCGGTGGGCCACGGTCGCGCGGTAGATCCCCTTGCCGCGCCACTGCGGGGCGGTGCCGCCGCCCCAGAGGCCGGCGAAGTCGGTGCCCGGTCGGAACTCCGTCCGCGCACCGCAGACCGGCCGGTCCCCGGCCATGGCCACGACCGCGGCGATCTCGTCCGGCGCCTCGGTGAGCCGGTCGAGCACGCGCCGGGCGAGGTGCTCGCTGAGCGCCGCGTCGTCCGCTCCGAAGGCCGACAGGTGGGCCTCGGCCATGAGCCGCGCGCCCGCCGCGTCGGTCACCGGGAGCAGCCGGATGCCGTCGGGCAGCCCCGGATCGTCGAGCAGGGTGTCGGCCTCGGCGACCATGACGGTCTCCAGCGGCTCGGCCTCGAACCCGGCCGCGAGGAGCCGCTCGGCGAGGTCCGCGGGACGGTCGTAGGAGTGCAGCTTCCACTCGAACTCCACCCCGGCTTCGGTGTAGTGACGCACCTGCGCCGCGATCACGGGGTCGGCCGTCGTCGCGTCGATGTCCGCCCACAGGACACCGTTCCAGTCGTGGGCGGAGCCGGTCACCCGCACGACGCCGCCGGTCCGCTCGACCCGCGTGCTCGCGCCCTCGCTCCCCGCGCCGTGCCGCAACTGCCGGTCGTACGCGGCCAGTACCGCTTCATGATTCATGCGGCCACCTCAGCAGGGAGGCGACCGGGCGGCAACGGGATTTCGGTGGGGCGGACGGGACTTCCGACACCGGCCTGATCCAACCGAAAGGACCTAGCTCTGCCAGCGGCAGCGCAGCGCCGTCACGGCGAAGCCGGGGCCGAAGGCGATGACGGCGCCGTCATCGCCCTCGGCGGGCGGATCCGCGTGGGTCCGCTCCAGGACGCGCAGGATGCTCACGCCGCCGAGGTTCCCCTCGTCGCTGAGGGTGTCGAGGGAGTGCCGTGCGGCGTGGTCGTCCATGCGCAGGGCGGCCACGGTGTCGGCGATGATGCGGGTGCTGCCGGGGTGCAGGACGGCGAAATCCGGGCGGCGCGGACCGAGCCACTCGAGCAGGCGGGGCATCACGTCGGTGACCGCGGCGAGGACCTGCTTCGTGGAGTCGAAGTGGATGCCGTCGGCGGCCATCCGGCCGCGCTGCCGTTCGAGGCTGTCCGGCAGCACGTACTCGAAGGTGTCGTCGATGGCGATCCCGGGACCCAGCGGGGTGTCGGTGACGACTGTCGCGGCGGCCCCGTCGCCGAACAGCGCCTTGTAGATCATCGACTCGATGGCGGTGTCACTGTGGTGGTAGATGCTGGAGAGGACCTCGGCGGCCACCACGAGGACCTTGCTGCCCGGCCGCGCCGCGATGAGGTCGGCGGCCCGTACGAGGGCCTGCGTGCCGCCGGGGCAGGCCACCGACGTGAGCGCGACGCGGCGCAGGTCGGGGCGGAGGCCGAGGCGCGAGACGAGGTGGACGTCCAGGTTGGGGACGGCCCAGCTCGTGGTGTGCGTGGTGACGATCGCGTCGATGTCCGGTGCGGTGAGCCCGGCGCCGTCCAGGGCGAGTGTCGCGGCGCGCTCGGCCATGGCGAGCGCGTCGGCGAAGGCGGTGCGCACACGCTCTTCGACGTCGGCCGTGCCGGCCACGGTGGGGGAGTGGAGGGGGCGCGTGAAGTAGCGGGTCTGCACCCCGCAGTTGCCGATGACGCGCAGGAGCGCGCGCAGGCGCGGGTGGTCGGCGTGGTGCGCGCTCACGTCGTCGGCTATCTCGGCCGTGGTGACCTTGTGGCCACCGAGGACGGTGTGGGGGCTGAGTACGTGAGCAGTCACGGGGCGACACTCCCCAGGAACGCTGAAGGGTGGGGTGTGGCCAAACTACTTCACTGGGGCGGGAGTGCCCTGTTGAGGACAAGCGCTCTGCGCACCGTGAAGTCGAAAGTGCGTACGAATGGCGCGCGGTGACGTGCAGAGATGTGCCGGGGGCGCGCTCACTCGGAGCGGAGGCTGGGCGTGGGCGAGTGGGTGCGTACCGCGCCGGGGTGGAACACCAGGATCATCAGCCGGGAGCCGGGCGCCGTCAGGGGCTGTGCCGCGCACATGGTGACCCAGCCCGGCCCCTCCGTGGCGTGCAGCAGGGGGCGCTCGTCGCCGTCGGGCTGGGGGTGCGAGGTGCCCGCGGTGTACAGGTCGGTGGTCAGCGGGTCGGCGAGGATCTCCTTCTCGATCTGCCGCAGGATGTCGTCGTCCGGCCTGGTGGCGAGCGCCGCGCGCAGCTGTGGCAGCACCATCGGCGCCCAGGAGTGGTGCCAGTCCATCAGGGTCTGGCGGCCGTGCCGGTCCAGGAGCATCCAGCGCAGGGTGTTGCCGGGGACCTTGCCGCCCGGGAACATGCTCGCGAACGCGGAGTTGTAGGCGAGTACTTCCCAGGAGGCGTCGGTCACGTAGGCCATGTGCCCTATCCCGTCGACGGCCTCCTGCCAGACTCCGGGCACTTCCTTGCCGGAGGAGAGGTGGAGCGGTCCCGGCGGGTCCTGCAGCAGTGCGTAACGGCAGAGGGACACCCACTCCTGCTCGTTGAGCCCGAAGAGGCGGGCGACGTCCCGGAGGAGCGAGGTCGGCGGGTTGGGGTAATTGCCGGATTCGAGACGGTGGTACGTGCCGAACGTACGGTGCAGCAGCTGATCGACCTGGTGCTGGGACAGGCCGGGCGCGCGTCGGCCCTGGCCTGTCGGGCGGGCGAAGCCGTGTGATTCCGGGGCTATGAGGGAACGTCGTTCGCGGAGCAGAGCGCGGAGCGCCGTCTTGTTCATGGTGGGTAATCCCTCTTGGTGCACGCCGAGTTGGAGCGTGATCAGTCTAAATATTCACATCGGCTTTGGTAGTAAACATTGCCCGAAGAAAACGATCAGTCGCTCAGGCATGATGGAGCGTGCGGGGTCACCGACCTGCAGGTTTGATCGTCGGGCGGCACCCGTGCACAACAGCGGGGCATCTTGTCCGGGGCGTTTGAGAATGGCTGAAATTCCCCGGCATTGGGTACCCCCTAGGCCTATCGGGCCGATGCGGGAAGCGTGTGGGACAACTGTTCGTATTCCGGTCTGCGTGGTCGGAATCAGAGCAGTGCGGGACCGCACCGCTCTTCTTCCCGCGCCGGTTTCATAGGGCCACCGGCTGCGGTCGGTGCCGTCACTCGCCATTACGTAGCGGCCACGGTACCGACCGCCCGTGGTCGTTCCGGGGCGTTCACGTGGCCGTGAGCTGCTCCTCCGCCCGCGCCAGGATCTCCGTGACCCGCAGCCCGAACCGCACGTCGCACGGATGTGACTGGCTGCCCGCCGCGCACTCGGCGAGTTCGTCGACGGCCGTCGCGAATGCGTCGCCCGACTCCTCCCACGTCGGCAGCACCACCGTCCCGCTCTCACCGCGCAACTCCACGGTCAGTCCCGCGCACTTGGCCGGAGCCGTGAGGCTCAGCGTCGCCGTGCTGGACGCCCCGCCGGTGTGCCGCAGGATCAGATGGACCGTGTCCCGGGGGCCGGACGCCGCCGTCACGGCGGTCACGTCGCCGAGTACGGGGATCAGCATCGACAGGGCGTGCGGGCCGACGTCCCACAGCCCGCCCCGGCTCGCCCGCCACGGGGACGAGAACTCCGCGCCGCCGTCCGGGGCGTAGAACGAGCCGTACCAGTCCGCGCGGCCGGTGAACCAGCCGCCCGTAGTGGCCTGTTCCGACACCCAGGCCGCGCTGACGGCGGCGTAGCGCAGCGTGAAGAAGACCACGGACGCCACCCCGGCGCGCTCGACCGCCGCCACGAGGTCGCGGGCTCCCCGCACCGTCGTGGCCACCGGCTTGTCGAGCAGCAGATGGCAGCCGGCCGCCGCGGCGCGCGCGGCGAGCGGCGCCTGTACGTCGGGCGGAACCGCGAACGCCACCGCGTCACTCGCGGCGAACAGCTCGTCGACGTCCGGATACGCCGTCGTACCGTGCGCGGCGGCGAGCGAGGCGGCCGCCTCCGGGCGTCGGCCCCAGATGCCGCTGAGGTCGACGCCGGGGTGCCGGGCCAGCGCGGGGCCGTGCGTGGCGGTGGCCCAAGGGCCCGTGCCCACCAGGCCGATGCGGAGTCGGTTCATGGGCGGCAGTATGACCGACACCGCCCGGCGCGGACCTGCCCGGCGGCAGCCACTCTGTCCGGTGGGGCGGTTGACGGTCGGCTGACGGTCACCGCCCGCGTGGCGCCTCGGCAGGCGCGCATGCCCGGTCGCATTCCGAATTCCTCGGGGTGAATTCCCATTCACTCGCTATGGTGAATTCCAATTCACCTCAACAGGGCGGGGGACACGTCATGGGGAACGTTCCGATACCGGGTGACACGAGGGGCCTGCGCGCCCGCCTCGCCGTCCCCGTCCTGGCCTTCGGCGGCATCCTCATGGCCGTCACCCAGACCGTGGTCGTCCCGCTCCTTCCGGATCTGCCCCGGCTCACCGGCAGCTCGCCCGGCGCCGTGTCCTGGCTGGTCACCGCGACCCTGCTGGCCGGGGCCGTCCTCACCCCCGTCCTCGGCCGGGCCGGCGACATGTACGGCAAGCGTCGCGTACTGCTCATCGCCCTCGGCCTGATGGCCGGGGGATCGGTGCTGTGCGCGCTCACGTCCGACATCCGGCTGCTGATCGCGGCGCGCGCCCTGCAAGGCGCGTCCGCCGCG
Source organism: Streptomyces sp. NPDC046465 (assembly GCF_040646035.1). Taxonomy (NCBI): domain Bacteria; kingdom Bacillati; phylum Actinomycetota; class Actinomycetes; order Kitasatosporales; family Streptomycetaceae; genus Streptomyces; species Streptomyces sp. NPDC046465. The sequence goes on along the minus strand of NZ_JBEYZK010000020.1, from coordinate 115,389 downwards.
GTCGTGCCGCTTTCCATCAGCATTCTGCGCGACGAACTTCCGCCGCAGCGGACGGCTTCGGCGGTCGCCCTGATGAGCTCGACGGTCGGGATCGGCGCCGCACTCGGCCTGCCCCTTGCCGCGCTCCTCGTGCAGTACGCGGACTGGCACGTCATGTTCTGGGTGACCGCGGGGCTGAGCACCTGCGGGCTCCTGCTCGCCCGGTGGGCCGTCCGCGAGTCGCCGGTGCGCTCGCCGGGGCGGTTCGACACCTGGGGCGCGCTCGGTCTGGCGGCCGGTCTGATCTGTCTGCTGCTCGCGGTGTCGCAGGGCGGCCAGTGGGGGTGGGGGAGCGGTCCGGTCCTCGGGCTGTTCGCGGGCGCCGTCGGCATCCTGTCCCTGTGGTGGCGGATGCAACTGCGCTCCGAGCAGCCGCTGGTGGACCTGCGCCTGGCGTCCGGGCGGCGCGTGGCGCTGCCGCACGTGACGGCGCTGCTCGCCGGTTTCGCCTTCTACGCCAACTCGCTGGTGACCGCGCAACTGGTGCAGGCGCCCGCCGGGAGCGGCTACGGCCTCGACCTGTCGATCGTGGCGACCGGCCTGTGCCTGCTGCCCAACGGCGTGATCATGCTGGTCCTCTCGCCGGTGTCGGCCCGCGTCTCCACATCGCGCGGCCCCAGGGTGACGCTGGCGGGCGGCGCCGTCATCATGGCGCTCGGGTATGCCGTACGGATCGTGGACAGCCGGGACCTGTGGGTGATCGTGCTGGGCGCCGCGGTCGTCTCGACGGGGACGACCTTCGCCTACTCGGCCCTGCCCACGCTGATCCTGCGGGCGGTGCCGGTCGCGCAGACCGCGTCCGCGAACGGTGTGAACGTCCTGATGCGCACGATCGGACAGAGCGTCTCCAGCGCGGCGATCGCCGCCGTGCTCGTCCGGCACACCTCGGCTGTCGAGGGCCTGCGGATCCCCACTCTCGGCGGCTACCGACTCGCCTTCGCGATGGCCGGAGCCGTGGCGCTCGTCGCCTGCGCCGCCGCCCTGGCCATACCCTCGGACACGGCCCCGGAGAGCGGGCGGGCCGCCGCCGGACCCGGCGGGCCCGCCCAGGAGACGGCCCTGGAGGGGCGGTGACCATGGCGGAGACGAACGGGTCCGCGGCGAGCGCGGCACTTCGGGCCGACCCGGCCCCGGAGACTCCGCCGCCCCCGGGCCGCAGGGACGCCGAGGCGACCAAGGGCGCCATCGTCCGCGCCGCCCGCCACCTCCTCGCCCGGCACGCGCACGGTGACATCACCCTCAAGGCGGTGGCCGAACGGGCCGGGGTGAGCGCTCCGTTGATCCTGAAGTACTTCGGCAACAAGGACGCGCTGTTCTCCCGGGTCATGTCGTTCGACGCCGACGCCGAGGGGTTCCTCGACGCGCCGCTGCCGGACCTCGGCCGCCACATGGTCCACCATCTGCTCACCGGCCAGGCCGAACGGGGCGCCGACCCGATCCTGCGCATCGTCTTCGCCCCGCTCCACGGCGAGCAGGGCGACATCCTGCGCGCCAACTTCCGTGCCCAGGTGGCCGAGCGGCTGAGCGAGCGGCTCACGGGGCCGGACGCGGGGCTGCGGGCCGAGCTCGCCGTGGGCATGCTGCTCGGTCTCGGCGTGATGTACGGCATCGCCCGCGGCCCGCACGTGCGCGGCGCCGAGATCGCCGAGATCACCGGCCGCTACGCACCCGCGGTGCAGGCTTTCCTGACGCCTCCGTGACCCGGGCCGCCGGTGCGGCGGGCGGGCGCGTCCGGGCGCCGCGCCGCACCACCACCACGGCCGAGAGCCCGACGGCCAGTCCGGCCGCCGTCTGCGGTCCGAAGGGCTCACCGAACATCAGGGCGCCCCACAGGGCCGTCACCGGTGCCATGAGGAACATCAGTGTATTGACCTGGGTCACCCCGGACCGGCGCAGGATCAGCCAGTACAGGCCGTAGCCCCCGAACGTGGAGAGGACCACCAGCCAGCCGATCGCCGCCCAGAAGGACGCCTCGGCGGGCGGTGTCGCGGCGCCGGACGCCAGCGCGAGCCCCGTGAAGACGACGGCGCTCGTGCCGCAGTGGACCGTCAGGGACACGGCAGGGGTGACCCCGCGGGTCGCGCGCCGGTCCAGGAAGGTCGCGGCGACCAGCGAGAACATCCCGAGGAACGGCACCGCGTAGGCCCACCACGGGGCGTCGCCACCGCCGGAGAAGTCGGCCGCGGTGACGATGGCGACTCCGGTCACCCCGAGGCCGAGGCCGGCCCACTGGGTGCGGGAGACGTAGTGGCCGAGCAGCGGCCCGGCGAGGGCGCCCGCCACCAGTGGCTGAGTCCCGTCGATCAGGGCTGTGGTGCCGCTGGATACGCCGAGCTGGATCGCGTAGTACACGGTGAGCAGGTAGCCGCTCTGCGACAGGGCTCCCACTGCCGCCTGCCGCCCCACGTCACGCGCCGTCAGGCCCCGCCAGGAAGCCCGGGCCCACAGCAGCGCGACGAGCCCGAGGGCGGCGGCCAGCGGCAGGAAGCGCCACATCAGCACGGTCACCGCGGACGCGCTGCCCGCGCCCAGTTTGGCCCCGATGAACCCGGAGCTCCAGGTCAGCACGAAGGCGGTCGAGAGCAGGACGTTCATGAGTTCCTCCCGTCGTGCGCGCCGCGCCCGAGAGGCGGGCGAGTAAACCGATCGGTCTACCTGGCCGCGAGTATACAGATCGGTTTACCAGTCGGTTTACTATGGAGTCATGACTGAAGTCACCGGGAACGGGCGCGGAACAGAGGGCGAGACCGCGGCGCCGCGGCGCATCGCCATGACTCCGGGCGCGCGGCGCGCCCTCGACGCCGCCGGGCGGCTCTTCTACGAGCGGGGCATCCATGCCGTCGGCGTGGATCTGATCGCCGCCGAGGCGGGGGTGACGAAGAAGACCCTCTACGACCGCTTCGGGTCCAAGGAGCGAATCGTCGTCGAGTACCTCGCCGACCGGGACGAGCGCTGGCGGTCCTTCCTCGCTCCGTATCTGAAGGCCGCGCCCACGCCGCACGCCCGGGTCCTCGCGGTTTTCGACGCCGCTCGCGACTGGGCCGATGGTCGCCTGACCAAGGGGTGCGGCATGGTCAACGCGCACGCCGAGATCAGTGACCCCGCCCACCCCGCGTACGCGGTCATCACCGGCCAGAAGGCCTGGATGCTCGAACTCTTCACCGGCCTCGCCGAGGAGATCGCCCCGGATGGGGCGGCCCGCCTGGGCCGGACGCTGATGCTGCTGCACGAGGGTGGCCTCGTGGCGCACGGCCTGCACATCTTCCCCGGTGCCCTCGACGGGGCGCGGGCGGACGCGGAGGCTCTGCTGGGGGATCGTTGACAAGTTTTTGCCCGTGGCCGGAATGCTCCGTTCCATGCGGTGCGCCGACTCGAAGTTCGCCCAATAGGCGGGTCGGGGCGCCTCGGTGGCCCCTCTGCCGGTCCGGTAAAGAGCGGCTGAAACTGCCCGGGTCGACGGCGTGATCGCACTGTGGGCGGCGTTGACCGTATGCGGTCGCAGGAGCACGCTGCACAGGTAGGTGCTAGATACATCTAGTGCGGCGAGCGGAAGGAAAACGCATGTGCGGCATCACCGGCTGGGTCTCCTTCGACCGTGATCTGACGGCCGAGTCCACCACTCTGGACGCCATGACGGAGACGATGTCCTGTCGCGGTCCCGACGACCGCGGCACCTGGACCGGCGGACCCGCCGCCCTCGGGCACCGCCGGCTGGCGATCATCGATCTGCCCGGCGGCCGCCAGCCCATGACCGTCGAGACGCCGACCGGCACCGTCGCCCTGGTCTACTCGGGGGAGACCTACAACTACACCGAGCTCCGCCACGAACTGACCGCCCGCGGCCACCGGTTCACCACCGAGTCGGACACCGAGGTCGTGCTGCGCGGCTACCTCGAATGGGGCGAGGCCGTCGCCGAGCGGCTCAACGGCATGTACGCCTTCGCGATCTGGGACGCCCGCGACGACAAGCTCGTCATGATCCGCGACCGGATGGGCATCAAGCCCTTCTACTGCTACGAGACCCCCGACGGCGTCCTGTTCGGCTCCGAGCCCAAGGCCATCCTCGCCAACCCGCTGGCCCGCCGCCGCGTCACCCTGGACGGCCTGCGAGAGCTGTTCGCCACCGTCAAGACGCCCGGTCACGCCGTGTGGGACGGCATGCGCGAGGTCGAGCCCGGCACCGTCGTGACGGTCGACCGCTCGGGGCTGCGCCGGCAGGTCTACTGGACCCTGCGGACGCGGCCGCACACCGACGACCGCGACGCCTCCGTGGCGAAGGTGCGGGAGCTCCTCGAGGACATCGTGCGCCGCCAGCTCGTCTCGGACGTGCCGCGCTGCACGCTGCTCTCCGGCGGCCTCGACTCCTCCGCGATGACGGCTCTGGCGGCGCGGCAGCTGGCCGAGGCGGGCGAGACCGTACGCAGCTTCGCCGTGGACTTCGTCGGTCAGGCCGACAACTTCGTCGCCGACGAGCTGCGCGGCACGCCCGACACCCCGTACGTGCACGACGTGGCGAAGTCGGCGGGCACCGAGCACCGCGACATCGTCCTGGACTCGTACGCCCTCGCCGACCCCGAGGTGCGCGCCAAGATGATCGGCGCCCGGGACATCCCCATGGGGTTCGGCGACATGGACGCCTCCCTCTATCTGCTCTTCCGTGCCATCCGCGAGCACTCCACGGTTGCGCTCTCCGGTGAGTCCGCGGACGAGGTCTTCGGCGGCTACTTGCAGTTCTTCGACGAGGCGGCGCGCACCACCGACACCTTTCCCTGGCTGGTGAAGTTCGCCGACCACTTCGGGGACGACTCCGGGGTCCTGCGCCCCGAGCTGAAGGAGGCGCTCGACCTGCCGGGCTACATCGAGGACAGCTACGCGCGGGCCGTCGCCGACATCCAGCGCCTCGAGGGTGAGAGCGATTTCGAGTTCCGGATGCGGACGATCTGCTATCTGCACCTGACCCGGTTCGTCCGGATCCTGCTCGACCGCAAGGACCGCGCCAGCATGGCCGTCGGCCTGGAGGTGCGCGTGCCCTTCTGCGACCACCGGCTCGTGGAGTACGTGTACAACACGCCCTGGTCGCTGAAGTCCTTCGACGGCAGGGAGAAGAGCCTGCTGCGCGAGGCGACCGCCGATGTGCTGCCGCAGTCGGTCTACGACCGGGTGAAGAGCCCGTACCCCTCGACGCAGGACCCCCAGTACGCGATCGCTCTGCAGAAGCACGTCAAGGACCTGCTCGCCCGGCCCGACCACCCGGTCTTCGCGCTGGTCGACCGGGAGCGGGCGGAGCGCGCCGCCGGGCGCGAGGCGCCGCAGATCACCCAGGCCTCCCGGCGCGACCTGGAGCGCACGCTCGACCTGGCGCTGTGGCTGGACCTCTACGAGCCGGAGATCGTCCTCACCCAGGGCAGGGCCTAGGCCTCCCGGCCCCTCATCTCCCGCGTCCGTCGTCCGACTCCGCCGACGCGGCGAGGGTGTCGAGGAACCGCTGGAGCGCGGGGGTCCCGTCCGGGCCGAGACCGCGCTTGACCGGTGGCACAGCCACTCCGCGCCGGGTGTCGGACGCCTGGCACGGGACGGGCCGCTCCTCGGTCCTGACGGTCGCGGCGCGCCGGATGAACTCGGCTACCGGCATCCCGAGCTGGTCCGCGTGGCGCAGGACCGTGGCGTACTCGTCGGGCGTGAACAAGACCTGCACAGGCTTGGCACCGTCCATGGACGCATGATGCCGCCCGGGCGTGTGTGACGCGCTGCGGTTGGCATATTCGCCCTCGAAGGCGTGAAAACAGGGGAAGGCGCCCACATGAATGGAGTGCGGCCCCGACCGGACGGGGGAATCTCGGTCGGGGCCACAACATGTTCAAGGATAAACCATGGCGCGGGGTGCCCAGGTGAGGGGCCCGCGGGTGTGAGCTGCGTAACGCCGGGCGGGCAGGATCAGGGGCGCAGCCTGGCGGCGGTGTCGAGGTAGAAGGCATCGATGCTCTGGACGGCCTGCTCGAATGCCTCCAGGTTGACGGGCTTGGTCACATACGCGTTGGCGTGACTGCTGTACGCGCCCGTCACGTCGTCCGGGGCGGCGGACGTGGTGAGGACCACGACGGGGATGGCGTGCAGGTCCTCGTCGTTCTTGAGCACCTTCAGCAGGTCGCGACCGTTCATGCGGGGCATGTTCAGATCCAGGACGATGAGGTCGGGCCGAGGGCTGCCCGGATCACGCAGGTGTTCGAGCGCGGCGACTCCGTCGGGGACCTGGACCAGGTTGCGTGCCCCCCGTTCGCAGAGTGCCTCCTGGATCAGCATGGCATCGGCGATGTCGTCCTCGACGAGCAGAACGTCGAAGGGACGGTTGGGGGTGGTCATCATCGGATGCTCCGTTGGTCGTTCGTTGGAGTACTGGAAGAGTCCGGGCCAGCGGCGCCGGGCGCCCTGACGCGTCATGCCGCAGGCGGCGCCGATCTGCGGATAGGCCGCGCCCGCGCGGGCGGCGGTCGCGGCCGCTTCGCGCTGGAGCCGCTCCGTGGCCTGCCGCGCCTGGTCCAACAGGTGGAGCAGCGCCAGGGCCTGGGCCGGGTCGTCCGATGCCGGGTCCGGCGGTCCGTCCAGCAGATGGTGTACAAGTTGCCGCGCAACATCGTCGATGGCCGCCTCCACGACGGCGGCCGTTTCCCGCGCGTCGGTACGCAGCACGAAGTTGTTGCCTGGCATGCCTCGCAGCCTAGGTCCCAAGTGCGGTCGCGACAACAACGGTTGTCGGCCTCTAGAGTGTCCTGGCCGCGATCGCGAGCGGCCGAACAGCGGAGGAGCCCACACAATGACCGGCGAGGAGAGACCGACGAGTGCGCGCGGACTGTCTGCGTGGACGACCCGGCGCTGGCTCCGCGTGGGCGTGGCCGCGTCCTTGGCGGTGCTTGCCCTGCTCGGGGCGGCCGGCACGTGGGTCCTCGGCAGGAGCCAGTCGATCAGCGACGACCTGGTGGACGTGCGCTCTCCCGCGGTGACCAGCTCGATCCGCCTGGAGTCGGCCCTGCTCAACCAGGAGACAGGGATTCGCGGCTACGGACTGACCGGCTCCCCGGAGTTCATCACCCCCTACCGGCAGGGGCTCGCCAGGCAACGGACAGAGAGCAGGCGCCTCTCCGAACTGATAGAGGGCGACCCGGCCAGGCTGGACGACCTGAAGGCCGTGCGGTCCGCCGTGACGAAGTGGCAGCAGCGGATCGCCCGCCCGGTCGCCGCCGAGCCGTCCGGCGCCCCGTCGGCCCTGGCCACCGAACTGGCGGCGGAGGGCAAGAAGACCTTCGACGCCGTACGGGCGGCGGTGAGCGACCAGCAGAAGCATCTGCGCGCGGACCGCCTGCGGGCCAGAGACGACCTGATGGCCACGCTGTCCCTGCGCAACTGGGTGTTCACCAGCATCGCGGTCCTCATCCTCGTCCTCGCCGCACTGGTCTTCGAGGGGCTCCGGCGCGGTATCAACCGGCCCCTTGAGCAGCTCGGCACCGACGCCCGCCTCATCGCCGGCGGCGACTTCGAGCATCCCATCACCCCGACCGGCCCCGCCGACCTGCGGCGCCTGAGCGGCGAGATCGACTTCATGCGCCGGCGCCTGGTGCGGGAGCTGGCCTTCGCGGAGGAGGCCCGCCTGCGCCTCGACGCGCAGGCCGCGGAACTCCAGCGTTCCAACACCGAGCTCGAGCAGTTCGCCTACGTCGCCTCGCACGACCTGCAGGAGCCGCTGCGCAAGGTCTCCAGCTTCACCCAGCTCCTCCAGCGCCGCTACGGCGAACAGCTCGACGCGCGGGCCGACCAGTACATCGGCTTCGCGGTCGACGGCGCCAACCGCATGCAGATCCTCATCAACGACCTGCTCGACTTCTCCCGGGTCGGGCGGATGCACAACGCCCACCAGAGCGTCGACCTGGAGAGGGTGCTCGAACGGACCCTGTCCGCACTGAGCGTCGGCATCGAGGAGTCCGGGGCGGAGATCACCCACGACCCGTTGCCGACGCTGGTCGCCGACCCCACCCAGATGGGCATGCTCTGGCAGAACCTCATCGGCAACGCGGTCAAGTTCCGCCGCCCCGACACCGCGCCGCGCATCCACGTCACGGCGGCCCGGGAAGGCGACCTGTGGGCCTTCACCGTCACGGACAACGGCATCGGCATCGAACCGGAGTACGTCGAGAAGGTCTTCGTGATCTTCCAGCGGCTGCACACCAAGGACGCCTACAGCGGCAGCGGCATCGGCCTCGCGATGTGCAAGAAGATCGTCGAGTTCCACGGCGGCACCATCTCCATCGACGCGGACCACCGCACCGGGGCGCGCATCGCCTTCACCCTGGCACCCGAACCGGCGGAGGCGCCGAGCCTCTTCGACCTGCCGGAGGCCAGCCGCTCCGACCTGGAGCAGGCACGATGACCGCGACCACCACGGCAGGACCGCCCATGGCAGGCGAGGATCCGCTGTTCCGCATCCTCCTCATCGAGGACGACGAGGGCGACGCCCTGCTCGTCGAGGAACTCCTCCACGACACGGGCCTGCGCTTCGAGTTGACCACGCGCACCACGCTGACCCAGGCCCGCATCGAACTGGCCGCGAGGCCGGTCGACTGCATCCTCCTCGACCTGCACCTGCCCGACGTCTCCGGCATAGACGCGCTCGTCTCCGTCCGCGGCTCGGCCCCCCGCACCGCGGTGATCGTCCTGACCGGGATGTCGGAGGCCCAGGCGGGCGCCGACGCCATGGCCGCAGGGGCCCAGGACTACCTCGTCAAGGGCAAGGTCGAGGCGGACCTGCTGCGCCGGACGGTGCGCTACGCCGTCTACCGGAGCCATACCGAACGCGCCAACGCCGAAGCGCAGGCAGCCGAGCTCCGGGCCGAGGAGAACGCCCGCCTGGAACGGGGCCTGCTGCCCCAGCCGATGCTCGACACATCCACGGTGAGAGTGACCACGCGCTACCTGCCCGGGGCCGCCATGGCCCTGCTCGGCGGGGACTTCCTCGACGTGGTGGAGGGAGACGACGGGCTGCTCCACGCCGTCGTCGGCGACGTCAGCGGACACGGCCCCGACGCCGCCGCACTCGGTGTCTGCCTGCGCATCGCCTGGCGTTCGCTGATACTGGGCGGCCACCGCGGCGACGACCTCCTGCACCTGATGGAGCGCATCCTGATCGCCGAACGCGGCAGGCAGCCCCTCTTCGCCACCTGCACCCTGCTCACCCTCGACCAGGACGCCGCCACCGTCACCCTGTACCTCGCGGGCCACCACGAGCCCCTCCTCACCACGGCCGGAAGAACCGAGCAGCCGGCCGTCGCGCACGGCATCGCTCTGGGCATCGCTCCCGGTCTGCGCGGCTGGCCCTCCACCGTCATCTCCCTGCCGCCGGAAGGGTCGCTGACCGTCTACACCGACGGCCTCACCGAAGGGCACAACGGCTCACAGGGCGAACGGCTCGGCGTGGACAATCTGCGTACCCTGATGGACCGCCTGCCGCCGACGGACCCGGCCGCCCACCTCGACCTCCTCATCAAGGAGACTCACGCCCTGAACGCCGGAAGGCACTCCGACGACCTCGCCGTGCTCCGCCTCGACTGGGGCGCTCGTCACCGGTCCTGAGACTCAGCTCACGATCATGATCGCCGAGGCCGTGACCCCCACAACGACGATGAAGGCGCGCATCGCCACCGGCGGCAGCTTCCGGCCGAAGCGCGCGCCTGCCAGGCCACCCACCGTCGAGCCGAGGGCGATCAGCCCGGCGGCCGTCCAGTCGATGTCCGCGACGACGATGAAGAGGATCGCGGCGACGCCGTTGACGAGGGAGGCGAGCACGTTCTTCGCGGCGTTCAGGCGCTGCAGGTCGTCCAGGAGGAAGGCGCCGAACAGGCCCATGAGCAGGACCCCTTGGGCGGCGCCGAAGTAGCCGCCGTAGATGCCCGCGGCGAGGACCCCGCACCACATCGGTATGCCGCCGTCGTTCTTCCCTGCGTTCTCGCGGCCCTTGAGCCTGCGGGCGAGGCGGGGCTGCAGCAGGACCAGCAGGCAGGCGGTCAGGATGAGGACGGGGACCACCGCCTGGAAGGCGTCGGCGGGCAGCCGCAGCAGGAGCAGCGCGCCGGTCAGGCCGCCGATGAGGGAGGCCGAGCCGAACCGCACCAGGCGCCGGAACTGTCCCTTCATCTCCCGGCGGTACCCGTACGCGGCGCTCAGGGTGCCCGGCACCAGGCCGATGTTGTTGGACACGTTGGCGAGCACCGGCGGGAAGCCGAAGGCCAGCAGGGTGGGGAAGGTGATGAGGGTGCCCGACCCGACCACCGCGTTGAGTCCGCCGGCCGCGACACCGGCGGCTCCGACAGCCACCATCTCGAGCGCTTCCACACGTCACCTTTCCTGCCGCGTCAAGGGGCCGCTCCCCGGGAGCCGTGGCCCCGGGCCGACGCCCGTCGCCGGGCTGCCGCCCGGACTGGAAGCGATCTTGGTGCACGGTGAAAACCCAAGTCAATCCTAGGGATTCCTTGTATCCCTCCAAGGCATGGCTTGGAGCCTCTCAGGGGGTCAGCCTGGCGGCGCGCGTCCGCAGATAGCGGGCCTCGGGGCGGCTGAGGGTGCCCTGGGCCGCCAACTGGTAGGCGGCGCGGGCGCCTTCGGGGTCGCCCGCCTTCTCCAGCAGATGGGCCCGTACGGCCGCAAGGCGGTAGTGGCCCGTCAGCTGTTCCTCCAGTGCGGCCAGCTGATCGAGCCCGGCCCGCGGTCCGTACACCATCGCACAGGCGACGACCCGGCCGAGTGCGGCCATGGGCTCGGGGGTGCGGCGTACGAGATGGTCGTACAGGGCGAGGATCTGGGGCCAGTCGGTGGCCGCCGCGCTCGGGGCCTCGTCGTGCAGGGCCGCGATCGCCGCCTGCAACTGGTAGACGCCCGGCGGGCCTTGGGAGAGTGCCTCCTCGACGAGGGCCGTGCCCTCGGTGATCGCCCGCCGGTCCCAGCGACCGCGGTCCTGCTCGTCGAGCGGGATGAGTTCGCCGTGCGGCCCGGTCCGCGCGGCCGTGCGCGCCTCGGTGAGCAGCATCAGCGCCAACAGGCCGGTCACCGCCGCCTCGTGGGGGAGCAGACGGCGCACCGAACGCGTCAGGCGGATCGCCTCCCGGGCGAGGTCCGCGCGGTGCAGCGCGTCACCGGCCGTGGCCGTGTACCCCTCGTTGAAGATCAGGTAGAGCACCTGGAGGACGGCCGCGAGCCGTGCGTCGCGGTCCTCGGGGCCCGGCTGCCGGAACGGCACGCCCCTGACCTTCCCCTTGGCCCTGCTGATGCGCTGGGCCATGGTCGCCTCGGGCACCAGATGCGCGCGGGCGATCTCGGCCGTGGTGAGGCCGCCGACGGCGCGCAGCGTCAGGGCGACCTGCCCGGCGGGGGGCAGCTCCGGGTGACAGCACAGGAACAGCAGTGTGAGGGTGTCGTCGTCGGCCGGGGCGCGGCTCTCGCCCGGCGGGGGAGCGGTGAAGGCGTCCCTGGGCGTGAGCAGCGCCGCGTCCTCCTCGCGCCTGCGCCGTGCCTCGTCGGCGCGTAGCTGGTCCGTGAGGCGGCGCGCGGCGACCTTGATCAGCCAGCCCCGCGGATTGTCGGGCAGCCCCTGCTCGGGCCACTGCCGCGCCGCGGCGAGCAGCGCTTCCTGGACGGCGTCCTCCGCGGCGCCGAAATGTCCGTACCGGCGTACGAGCGCGCCGAGGACCTGCGGGGCGTGCAGCCGCAGCAGGTCCTCGACCTCGGTCGTACGTCTCAACATTCGCCGCCCGAGGCATCCTGGACGGGACGGATCACGACGGGCGGTTCGACGAGCCCCTCGGGGCCGGGGCACTGAACGATGCGTCGGGCGATCTCCGTGACCCGCTCCAGGCTCTCGCAGTCGACCAGCCAGTACCCGGCGAGCACCTCCTTCGTCTCGCCGTAGGGGCCGTCCGTGATCACGGGGCGGCCCTCCTTGTCCGCGCTGACGAACCGGGTCTGCGCGGGTGCGGTGAGGCCTTGCGCGTCGACGAGCTCACCGGACTCGGCGAGGTCGTTGGTGATCTCGCCCATGAAGGCGAACATCGCCTGCAGTTCCTTCTCGCTCCAGACCGGGCGGCCCTCGGAAGGCTGGCCCGCCATCGCCTCGTAGTCGGCCTGCGATCCCTGGACCATCACCAGATACTTCATGGCTTCGCTCCTCAGCTGCGCCGTCACCCCTCGTGGGCGACTTTCACAGGGGACGTCGGAGCGGACGGCGCGTTCTCGACGACCCCCGGGAAAAAAGTTCCGGGACAGGGCGGCGGAAGGGACTGACGCGAAAATCCTATCGACGAACGGCGGCGAACTCCTGTCGGCGCCGAGTTCACCCGAGGTGGACCGGAGCCGCGCCCTCGGTGGTCTCCTGCTTGCCCGCGGTGATGGCGAAAGCGGTGACGGCGAGGCCGGCCAGGAACATGATGCCCGCGCCGACAAAGGCCAGGGTGTAGCCGTGGGTCAGTGCGTCGGCCGCCTTGGCCGCCAGGCCGTGGTCCTCGGTGGCCAGGCCCCGGTAGAACGAGGCGGCCGCGTCGGGCAGCCGGTCGTTGGCCGCCGAGGTGGAGACGGTGGCCAGCACGGCGAGGCCCAGGGCGCCGCCGATCTGCTGGGCGGTGTTCAGGAGCGCGGACGCGATGCCCGTCTCCTGGTCGTCGACTCCGCTGACCGCGCCCAGCGTCATCGGCACGAAGCCCATCCCGAGGCCGAGCGCGGTCACGAACATCGCCGGCATCAGGTGCCCGGCGTACGACGAGCCGGGGGTGAGCGTGGCGAACCAGAACATGCCCACGGCTGCCACCAGCAGACCGGGTCCTGCGATCGCCCTGGGCGCGAGGCGGGTGACGAGCTTGGCGCTGAGAGCGGCCGCGACACCCATGCCGAGGCTGAACGGCAGGTTGGCGAAGCCGGTCTTGACGGCGCTGTAGCCCAGGATCAGCTGCATGTAGAGGGTGAGGAAGTAGAAGGTGGCCATCATGCCCGCGCCGATGAACAGCATCGTGGCGTAGGACCCCGAGCGGTTGCGGTCCTTGAAGAGCCGCAGGGGCATCATCGGGTCCGCGGTGCGGCTCTGGACCAGCAGGAAGGCGCTGAGCAGGACGGCGGCGACGGCGAAGCAGGACAGGGTCAGGCTGTCGGTCCAGCCGTGCTCGCCGCCGCGGGTGATGCCGTAGACCAGGGATATGAGGCCACCGGTGCCGGTGATGGTGCCGGGGAGGTCGAGGCGGCCGCGGTGGCGTTCGGCCTCGACGAGCGTCCTGGTCCCGGCGAGCACGGCCAGGCCGATGGGGATGTTCACGAAGAACACCCACCGCCAGTCGAGGGCGTCGGTGAGGACGCCGCCGAGGAGCAGGCCGACGGTGGCGCCGATGCCGGCCATGGCTGCGTAGACCCCCATCGCCTTGTTGCGCGGCTTGCCCTCGGGGAAGGTCGTGGCGATCAGGGACAGGGCGCTGGGCGCCGCGATCGCCGCGCCGACACCCTGCAGGATGCGTGCGCCGATGAGCAGGCCCTCGTTCGGGGCGAGGCCGCCGAGCAGGGAGGCCAGGGTGAACAGGGCGATGCCCACCTGGAACATCCGCCGTCGCCCGAAGAGATCCCCGGCCCTGCCGCCGAGCAGCAGCAGTCCGCCGAAGGCCAGCGCGTAGGAGTTGACGATCCAGGCGAGGTTGGCGTCGGAGACGTCGAGGGCGGTCTGGATGCTGGGCAGGGCGATGTTGGTGATCGTGCCGTCGAGCACCACCATCAGCTGGGCGGCGGCGATCACGAAGAGGGCCAGGCCGAGGTGGCGGCCGCCGGGCGGGGCACCGGGGGAGTCCGCCGGTGCGGGGGCGGTGACAGCTGTGCTGTCAGCAGACATGAAAGAGCTCCAGAACGAGGCGTGGACACATATCGCCGGAACGGAAAAGGCATGGAAGAGCCGCTTCCATTTCGGCGTGAGGGGCTATGGCGAACCGCTGCGAAGAAGGGTGAAAGGGCGGCCCGGCCCGGGACGAAAGGAAACCCTAACACCAGATAGCCGCTGGTAGACGCCTCGATTTGCGATCCCCGACGGAGATCTACGACGGACTTGACATTTCCCGTCGCTTCCTAGGCTACGACTTTCTTGGGCCTTATCGATTTCACTTGCATTCTTGCTCGATTTGTGAGCAATGAATGAATGCGAAGGCTCCGATTCGTGTCCACACTCCGCCCCCGAATGCAAATCGGAAGGTGGGGTGGAAGGCGAAATGAACTAGTGACGCCACGGCGGGGGCGAGGGGGAGACCGGCGAGCGGCGTCACGACCGCGGCGTGCACCATGCCGCTCTTGGGGTCCTCGCCCGCGCGCAGTGCCTTCCGGTAGCGGAAGAGCAGGAACAGGATGTAGTCCGTGCCGACGCCGAACGAGGAGCAGCACCACGATGATGGCGATCGTGCCGACGCCGACGAGCGGCCCCGCCCGCCGGGACGCGTCGCTCTCGTCGAGCGCCTGAGCCGCGGAGCCGGTGATTCCGGCCGCCAGGCCGCCCAGGACCGGCCGGACCGGGCGCCCCGCCACTCGAGCCACCGGATTCGCGGTGGCTCACGCGCTGCGGGGCGCCCGGTGGACGTCAGAAGTTGATCATGTGCCCGGCCAGGCCGTGCACCGCTTCCTTGACGGCCTCGCCCAGCGTCGGGTGCGCGTGGACGTTGCGCGCCACCTCGTGGACGGTCAGGTCCCACTGCTGGGCCAGGGTGAGCTCGGGCAGCAGCTCGGTCACGTCCGGGCCGATCAGGTGGGCGCCGATGATCTCGCCGTACTGGTTGTCGCTGATGATCTTCACAAAGCCGACCGTGTCGCCGAGGCCGTGCGCCTTGCCGTTCGCCTGGAACGGGAACTTCGCGACCTTGACGTCGAAGCCCTTCTCCTTGGCCTGCGCCTCGGTCCAGCCGAAGCTGGCGATCTGCGGCTGCGAGTAGGTCGCGCGCGGGATCATCGGGTAGTCGAGTTCCATCGTCTCGGCGTCCGCGAGGGTCTCCGCGGCCACGACACCCATGGCCTCGGCGGTGTGCGCCAGCATCAACTTCGCGGTGACGTCGCCGATGGCGTAGATGTGCGGGACGTTCGTACGGCAGCGGCCGTCGATGTCGATCGCGCCGCGCTCGGTGAGCGCCACCCCCGTCGCCTCCAGGCCGAAGCCGCCGACGTTCGGCGCGAAACCGATGGCCTGCAGCACCTTGTCGGCCTCAAGGACCTGCTGCTTGCCGTCCTTGCCGGTGACGGTGACCTTGACCTGCTCGCCCGACTCGTCGAGGGACTCGACGCGGGTGGAGGTCATGACGTCGATGCCGAGCTTGCGGTACTGCTTCGCGAGCTCCTTGGAGACGTCCGCGTCCTCCAGCGGCGCGACCCGGTCAAGGAACTCGACGATCGTGACCTTCACGCCGTAGTTGTGCAGGACGTACGCGAACTCGATGCCGATCGCGCCCGCGCCCGCGATCACGATGGAGCCGGGCAGGGTGTCGGCGAGGATCTGCTCCTCGTACGTCACCACGCGCTCGCTGCGGCTCGTGCCGGGCAGCAGGCGGGGCGTGGCGCCGGTGGCGATGACGCAGTTGTCGAAGCCGATCGTGGTGGTCGTGCCGTCGGACTTCGCCACTTCCAGCGTGTTGGCGTCGAGGAACGTGCCCCGCCCGTCGAACTCCGTGATGCCGTTCTTCTTCATCAGGAAGTGGACGCCCTTGACCCGGCCGTCCGCCACCGTACGGCTGCGGCTGAACGCCTCGCCGTAGTCGAAGGACACCTGACCGTCGACCTTGATGCCGTACGTCTTCTGCTCGTGCGTGAAGAGGTGGGCCAGCTCGGCGTTGCGCAGCAGCGCCTTGGTCGGGATGCAGCCGACGTTGAGGCAGACACCGCCCCAGTACTTCTCCTCGACGACTGCCACCCGCTTGCCCAGCTGGGCGGCGCGGATGGCGGCTACGTAGCCGCCGGGTCCTGCTCCGAGCACAACGACGTCGAAGCGGTCTTCCATGGGGGAGGTCCTCTCTGGGTGGTACGGATCCAGTGGTGCGGATGGCGCTCTGCCACGATCATCCGGCATGTGGGCGGCCTGACGGGCGGCGGGTGGGGCACGCCACAGGCCGCACCGGCGACCCGGGCCGGAATGTCACCCGTAGGGGCCGCCAACCGCCCCTACCCCTAAGTGTGTTGGAGATTCGACAGTTCGTTCACCCGAACGTGGATCACGGGCTAGTGTCGCGACAGAGAACACGTTCCGTAAATGCCACGGGAGAGGTGGAGAACGCGCTGTGGAGAGTGAGAACCAGGCCGAGACGATGTCCATTCCTTACGACGTCCCGACCTCGGCGCGAGGCTACGGCTGGATGCTGGGCGGCAAGGACAACTACGAGGTGGACCGGAAGTTCATGCTCTCCACCGTGCCGTCGTTCCCCGAGGTCGTCGACATCTGCCGACAGAATCGCCAATTCCTCTTCCGCGCGGTGCGCTATCTGACGCGTGAAGCGGGTATCCGCCAGTTCATCGACATGGGCTGCGGACTGCCCACCGACAACAATGTCCACCAGGTCGCCCAGCGCTTCGCCCCCGACGCCCGCGTCGTCTACGTGGACAGCGACCCGATCGTCCTCGCGCACGGCCGCGCCCTGCTCGCCGAGGACTCCTCCACGACGGTCATCATGGGCGACATGCGCGACCAGGAGGCGATCCTGGACCACCCCGACGTGGCGCGCCTCATCGACTTCGACGAGCCGGTCGCCGTGCTCTTCCTCTCCGTGGGACACCACCTCGTCGACGCCGACGACCCGGTCCGCATCCTGCGGACGATCATCGACCGCGCGGCGCCCGGCAGTCACGTGAGCTTCTCGCAGGTCGTCGCCGAGGACCCCGAGCGCGGCGCGGCGATGACCGCGCACATCGCCGGCGGCGGCGTGCCCTGGCAGACCCGCACGCCCGCCGAAGTCGACGTCCTGTTGGAGGGGTTGGAGCCCGTGGAGCCCGGCGTGGGGAACCTCGTCGACTGGCGCCCCGACCCCGACCAGCCCGAGCTCGCCCCGGTCCACCCCGACCTTGAGCCGTATCTCGGCGTGAGCGATTCCAACAAGGGGATCTACGAGTACGGGGGAGTGCTGCGCAAGCCGCTGGGCTGAGCCGACGGGGAGCCGGTCGCCCCCGCGGCCCCCTGCGGCCGGTTGACCGGAGGCGGTCGGCACCCCACAATGACGACCATGATCCAGCACCTGACCGCCGCGGTACGGACGTTCGGCGTCCCATGGCGGCGCGGGTGCGAACGATCGGGCCGCTAACTACGGAGTCCGCTCCGCCCGCCCGCCGTTCCCGCACCCCGAAGGATCAGACCCCATGACTGCCGCACCGCAGCTCCCTGTCACCCCCGCCCTGCGCGAAGCGCGCATACCCGCCGACGGCATGTACGAGGGCCGCCGCACCCTGCGCCGCCTGCCCGAGGGCTGGCAGGAGCACCCCTACGAGCTCTTCGACGTCGTACCGCGGGGCCGTGTCATCGGCGCCGAGATCCGCGGCGTCGACCTCGCGCGCCCGCTGACGCCCGCCCTGCGCGACGAGCTGAACCGCGCCCTCCTGGAGTGGAAGGTCCTCTTCTTCCGCGGCGCCCGCATCACCTCCGAGGAGCAGCGCGCCTTCGCCCTCAACTGGGGCGACCTGGAGACCAACCCGCTGCTCGCGCGCGGCTCGGCCGACGACGTCGTCCGCTTCGACAAGGGCGGCAGCGCCACCCCCACGTACGAGAACGTCTGGCACGCGGACGTCACCTTCCGCGAACGCCCCGCGCTGGGCGCGGTGTTGCAGCTGCACGAGGTGCCGCCGTTCGGCGGGGACACCATGTGGGCGGACATGGCGGCCGCCTACGACAACCTCCCCGACACCGTGAAGGCCCGCATCGACGGCGCGCACGCGGTGCACGACTTCATCCCCGGCTTCACCCGGTTCTACGGACCCGACAAGCTCGCCCCGCACCAGGACCGCTTCCCGCCGGTCACCCACCCCGTGGTGCGCACGCACCCGGAGACCGGGCGGCGGATGCTCTTCGTCAACACCTCCTTCACCACGCACATCGTCGGCATGGACCGCGAGGAGAGCGACCGCCTCCTCGGTTACCTCGTACGGCAGGCCCACGTGCCGGAGTACCAGGTGCGGTTCCACTGGCAGGCGGGCGACATCGCCTTCTGGGACAACCGCGCCACGCAGCACTACGCCGTCGACGACTACGCCCCGCACCGCCGGGTCGCGGAGCGCGTCGCCATCGCGGGCGACCGCCCGTACTGAGGTCGGAGCCCCACCGATGACACATCCGCCCGCGGGCGCCCTGACCGGACTCAGGGTGCTCGACCTGTCGCGGGTCCTCGCCGGTCCCTACTGCGCCCAGATGCTCGCCGACCACGGGGCCGACGTCATCAAGGTGGAGCCCCCGGCCGGTGACGAGACCCGCGGCTGGGGGCCGCCGTTCGTCTCGCCCGGCACCTCCGCGTACTACCGGAACCTCAACCGCGGCAAGAAGAACATCGTCGTCGACCTCTCCGTACCGGAGGGGCGGGACATCCTCGACACGCTCCTGTGCGACACCGACGTCCTCGTCGAGAACTTCAAGGCCGGCACCCTCGCCAAGTGGGGCTACCCCGAGGACGAGCTGCGGCGCCGCTTCCCCGCCCTCATCCACTGCCGCGTCACCGGCTTCGGCACCGACGGACCGCTCGGCGGACAGCCGGGTTACGACGCGGTGCTCCAGGCCTACGGCGGCCTGATGAGCGTGAACGGCGAGCCGGACGGGGCGCCCCTGCGCGTCGGTGTCCCGGTGGTCGACCAGGTCACCGGGATCCTCGCCTTCTCCGGCATCCTGCTCGCCCTGCACGAACGCCACCGCTCCGGCCATGGCCAACTCGTCGACTGCACCCTCCTGGACACCGCCGTCAGCCTGCTCCACCCGCACTCGGCCTCCTGGCTCGCCGACGGCACCGTGCCGCGCCGCACCGGTTCGGCGCACCCCAGCATCGCCCCCTACGACTCGTTCACGGCCGCCGACGGACCGCTCTTCGTCGCGGTCGGCAACGACCGGCAGTTCGGCGCGCTCACGGACGTACTGGACGTCCCGGCGCTCGCCGATGACCCGCGCTTCGCCACCAACCCTGACCGCGTCCGTCACCGGCACGAGCTGCGCGCCGCCCTGGAGAAGGCCATCGCCGCGCGGCCCCGCGCCGAACTCGCCGCACTCCTCACGGCCCGTGGCATCCCTGCCTCACCCGTGCACGACGTCGCCGAGGCACTGAGCGCACCCCAGGTGCGCCACCGCGGCCTGGTCGTGGAGGACGGCGACTACCGGGGCCTCGCCTCGCCCGTCTCCCTGTCGCGCACTCCGGCCCGGGTCCTGCCCGAGGTGCGGGACGCGGGCGCGGACACGCGGGAGGTGCTCGCGGCAAGCGGCCTCGATGACGAGGCGGTCGAAGGACTGGTGCGGCGAGGAGTGGTGCGGCCCGCCGTGACCTGGGACGACGCGTGATTGTCAGTGGCGGGTGCGAGGGTGATCGGCATGACACCACTGCGACTCACCGACATCGAGGCGGCGCTGCGGACGAGTTGGGGCGCGGACACCGCCGACCCGCGCTCCGCCGAGACCTGGCCGCCGGGCAACCCGGAGCGGGACCAGTGCGGCGTCACCGCGCTCGTCCTGAACGACCTGCTGGGCGGCGAGCTGATGGTCGGTGAGGTGTACGCCGGTGGTGAGCGCACGGGATACCACTGGTGGAACCGTCTGGCATCGGGGTTCGAGATCGACCTCACCCGCGGGCAGTTCCTGCCGGGCGAGACCGTGACGGACGGCGCCCCGGTCACCCGGCCCCCGGAGATCCGCCACTGCCGCGAGCAGTACGAACTGCTGCGCACCCGGGTGCTGAGCAGACTCGCCGAGCAGCAGGGCAGGGACAGCCGGGCGCCGAGCGCTCAGGCCACGTCGTAGACGTCGAGCCGCCCGCACATCCCGAACCTGCCGCGGGCGGCGGGCTGTTCGGCCCGTACCGCTGTGTGCGCGAGGTAGTCGGCGTCGCCGCGCGCGAGCCGGTCGAGCTGCGCGCCGGTCGCCGCCGCCGCGGCGGCCGCCCCCGTCTGCCAGCGCTCCCGCCACCGCGCCGCCAGCGGGCGGACCAGTGCGACCGCCGCACGGTGGAAGGCCGCCAGCGGCTCCGGATCCCCGGCCTCGCTCGCCGCACGGAGCTCGGTGAAGCCCTCGACGGCCAGATCGCGGCGGCGCCGGGCCGCAGCCGCCAGCTCCGCCTCGCCGCCATCGGCGGGCAGGGTGGCCGTGGCCCGATAGGTCCCGGGGTCGGCGAGGAGCTGGGGCGGCAGGGTCAGTACGGCGTCCCCGGCCTCGGGGAGCCCGCAGTTCTGCATGAGGACGTTGACGGTCAGGCCGCCGTCGTTCACCAGACGGTGGATGGTGCCGGGCGTGAACCACATGAGAGAGCCCGGGGAGAGCGGGGTCTCGCGGAAGCCGTCGGCGGTGAGGGTCTGCACGGCGCCGCTCCCGCCGGTCACCGCGTACCCCTCCGAACACGTCAGGTGCAGATGGGGTGTTCCCCCGCGACGCCCGTCGGTGGCGAGCCAGTCGTACACCCTCAGACGCGACACTCCGATGCCGCCAGGAAGGCCTTCGTAGAGGGGGAGTTGTCCGGAGAAGGGGAAAGGGAGCTCTTCGTGCTGCACCATGGGCCCCTCGCGACGTCGGCTGTGGCTGGGTGAGAACACTACGGCCCCCGGTGTCGCCCGACACCGGGGGCCGCCCCGCGTCCCGGCCGCCTTCCCCCACGAAAGGTCACCGGGACTCCCCTGAGTGTGGTTTCAGGGTCTGGTCCGTCAGAAGGACAGTGCAACGCCCTTACCGAGACCAGCCTTCATCTCACACTGGTTCGCGAAGGACTCGGACCAGCTGACGTGCTTGCCGTTCCAGACGCCGGCGACGGTGACCGTCACGGGCCGCCACTCCTTGGTACAGATGGCGTCGGACGTGGTACCGACCAGCTCGGCGAACTGGCCGTTGACCTGGCCCAGTTCGGCACAGGCCGCCGCCGCGGCGGGGTGGCTGCCGCCTGGGCGCGGCGCGCAGGTGAGCGTCACAGCGCGCTCCACCGTGGCGGAGTCGGCGTCCTCGCCCTGGCCGACCGTGAACACCAGGGCGGACGGCGCGTGGAGGCTCCTCGTCTTCGGGGCCTCGGCCTGCGCGGTGCCTGCTGTCGCGGCGAGGACGCAGGTCGCCGCGGCAGCGGCTGCTCCCACGGCCTTGAGGGTGCGACGCATGGTGGACTCTCCTTCGATCGATGCGGTTGGTGACTGCGGTGAGGAGTCTTGCCTGTGCGGAGAGTGAATGCCATGCGGATGGTCGATTTCCGGATGCGCCGGTCCGGTGAGCGGACTCCGTACGGGCGTTCGGGCAGCTCAGGAGTGGTGGGAGAGACCTCGCCCCACCTGTCCAGCATGTGGACTTTCGGCATTGGTATAAGGGCGAACCAACTTCTGACCTGCATAAATGAAAAATTGGTTCTTACTTCGACGATCTGCATCGACCGGAAATCATCGGTGAAGACGCTGTGGATTGGCATCGGCGCCCTCGGTGCTGCCGCGCCCGTCGGGCGGCAATGCTGCGGACACGCAGTTGACCCCGCGCGCACGGGGATGTTTCGACCGCGTGGCCGACGCCTCAGGCGCGCGGCCGGGGGCGGTCACCGCATTCGGGACGGCGATCTGGGTCACTTGCGGCATAGCGCGTCGTCTTCGAGGTGCTCCGCGGGCGGATGACCTGAACCCGGACACCTGGGACTACATCATCGACGGCGACAGAAGGCGCCCGGTTGGGGTGGTTTGGGTCATTGAGGGGCGTTCTGACGTCTAGCTAGCCATTCGCTGTGCGACAACTCCGGCGCGATGCAAACGTCCGTTGTGCTCACAATTTGATCACTTTGGGTGAACGGCATGATCAACTCTACGGCGAATACGGGCAAGTTTGTTCCTTTTTGCCCTCAAATCCTGTCTCTGGCCCTATGTGATGACTGCATACAGTCCTGGCTTAGTTCCCTCTCTGAGGGAAAGTTCATGTTTGTCTGTAGCTGGGGTGGAATATGTGGGGGTGCGCGCCATTGCGCGATGCGAGAGGGGTCCTGGCAGGCTTGGTGAGTCTGGGTGTTGCGGCTGGTCTGACGCCGGCCTTTGCGGCTTCGGGGTCCGATCTGTCACACCTGGGCCGGGCGGTGACGTCAGCTCAGAAGGCCGACGGGAAAGGCCAGTTGAGCACGAATGCCGCCATTGCCGAGGCGAAGCGGACCGGCAAGCCGGTAGAGGTGGCATCGCTGCGTGGTGAGTCCAGGGATATTTTCGCCACCGCTGACGGGAACCTGGAGGCGCGGGAATATCTGCGCCCGGTCCGGGTCCGGTCCGGCGACGGCTGGAAAGAGGTCGACACCGAGCTGGGCGAGGCGTCGGATGACATGGTCGCCCCGAAGGCGACGGCGGTGGGTCTTGCCTTCTCCGGTGGCGGGGCCGCCCCGCTGGTGCGGATGACCAAGGCGGGCCGTGCTCTGGAGCTGTCCTGGCCAACCAGGTTGCCCGAGCCGCGGCTCGAGGGGGATACCGCCACGTACGCCGATGTCCTGCCGGACGTCGACCTGCGCATGGGGGCGCAGGAAGACGGCTTCACGCAGCTTCTCGTGGTCAAGTCCGCCAAGGCAGCACACAGTTCGGAACTTGCCGAGCTGCGACTGAAGCTCAACGCGGACGGCATGGATGTACGCGAGGCCGCGGGGGGTGGTCTGGAGGCGCTCGACAAGGGGGCAAAGAGCCCGGTGTTCGAGGCTCCGACCCCGGTGATGTGGGACTCGAGCACCAGTAACGCCGACGCCCGGCAGCCCGGCGTGAAGGTGAGGAAGCGATACGCCGCGGCCGAGCGCAGCGAGGAGGGGCAGCACCCGAAAGGGGAGCGTGCAGTCGCCGAATCCGGCAAGCTCGCCCAGGTCGGGGTCGAAGTTCCCGACAGTGGAAAAGAGTTGGTGCTGAAGCCGGACGCGGATGTATTGAAGGGCAAGGACACCACGTACCCGGTGTTCATCGACCCGCAGTGGTACTCGCCGCGGGCGGCGGCGTGGACGATGGCCTCGAAGTACTGGGCGGGCTCGCCGCAGTGGAAGTTCAACGGCGATCACACGGCCGGCCTGGGCTACTGCAACTGGTCCTACTGCAAGCCGCACGACACCAAGCGGCTCTTCTACCGCATCCCGGTATCAAAGTTCGCGGGCAAATCGATCCTGTCCGCCGAGTTCGTGGTGCGCAACACCTGGTCCGCATCGTGCGATGCGCGCAGCGTGGAGCTGTGGCAGACCAAGGACATCTCGTCGTCGACGACGTGGAACTCACAGAACGCGTCGGGCTTTTGGAAGAAGCAGCTGAAGTCGCAGTCCTTCGCGCACGGCTACAACGGCTGCGCCTCCAAGGATGCGGAATTCGACGTGAAGTCGGCCGTCCAGTCCGCCGCGAACAACCGCGACTCGACGATGACCTTCGGTATGCAGGCCGGCAGCGAATCGGACAGGTACGGCTGGAAGCGCTTCTCCGACAAGGCGTTCCTGCGCGTGAAGTACAACCGCCCGCCGCCGCAGATGAAGATGTCGCAGCTCAGCATGGAGTACGGCGGTGTCTGCAAGCGGCCCGACAAGGCAGCGAGGGTGCGTACCCTCGGAAAGATCAAGGCCAAGGACGTCACCGACCCCGACAAGGACAGCGTGTCGGTGCAGTTCCAGGCCAAGTGGGACACCGGAGACGGCAAGGGCCTGATCGCGCGCTGGAAGCCGGCACGTACGTCGGCGAAGAAGTCCGGTGCGAGCTTCTCCGTCAGCCTGCCGAAGTCCATCCCGGCCAATAAGACCGTGCACTGGTACGTGCGCTCCTACGACGGGGCCCAGTACTCGCCGTGGTCGCACGCAGGGGACCCGACCGGCTGCTACTTCGTGTACGACACCAGCGTTCCGAAGGCTCCCTCGCTCGCCTCGGGCGCATACCCGGCCTCGGACCCGGAGAATCCCGACGATCCGTGGTTCGACGGCGTTGGACAGTACGGCACGTTCACGCTCAAGTCGTCCTCCAAGGACGTCGATCGCTACCGCTACGGCATCAACACCGATCCCACTGCCAAGCACGAGATCTCCGCATCCGGCGGCGCCGCCAAGGACGTAAAGGTGCTGCCCGGCAAGCCGGGCCTGAACTTCGTCACGGCCCAGGCCTTCGACAAGGCGGGCAACGGCTCCGAGATTCGGCTCTACGAGTTCCGCGTGAAGGCCGGTCAGCCGGAGAGGGCCACCTGGCAGTTGGATGAAGCGAAAGACGCCAAGGAGGCTGCGGGATCCACCCCGGCCCGCGCCGCGGCCCTGCACGGCGGGGCGACTCCTGGCGCACCGGGCGTCCGTGATCGTGCACTGCGGCTCGACGGCACCAGTGGCTACGCGGCCACCGACGCCCCGGTGGTTGACACCGACCGCGGCTTCACGGTCTCCGCCTGGGCGAAGCTCGACAAGAAGCCGGACGGCGCAGCCGTCATCGCATCCCAGCCGGGCAACAGCCGCCCGGGTTTCGAGCTCTACTACTCCGCGCACCTCGATCGGTGGGTGTTCAACCAGTACGTGGCCGACACCCCCGAAGCCTCCACTGTCCGAGCCATGGCCGACAAGCCGGGTGGGGCCGGCGTCGGCAAATGGACCCACCTGGTGGGCTCCTACGACAGCATCGACAAGAAGATTCGCCTCTACGTCGACAACAAGCTGGCGGGTGAGGCCCCACTGCCGCACGCCTGGAACGCCCGGCGGGGCCTGATGATCGGGGCGAGTTCATACGACGGCACGCCCGGCTCGTACTTCCCCGGCACGATCGACGACGTCCAGATCTTCGACAAGCGGATCGCCGCCGACGAGGTCGCCAAGCTGAACCGGCACGAGTACATCGGCGACCCCGGGCGCCCCGCGGTCGCGCTCTTCGCACTGGATGAGAACGCCGACGCGACCGAGGTGCAGGGACACGGCGACGTACTGCCTGCCGTCTACCACGGCGGCGTGACCACAGGCCGGCCCGGTGTGACGGGTAAGGCCACGAGATTCAATGGCACCGACGGCTACGCGCGCATCGGCAGGACCAGTGGCCCGCATGTGAACACCTCCCGCAGTTTCACCGTCTCGGCCTGGGCCAAGCTGGACAGGAAGCCGGACGGCGCGGCGGTCATCGCCGCCCAGGCGGGCAAGGAACGCCCCGGCTTCGAGCTGTACTACTCGTCCGCCTACGGTCGGTGGGTATTCAACCAGTACTCATCCGACGCCGCCGACGCCAAGCCCGTACGCGCCATGCAGCCGGACGGCGCCGGCGTCCCCACCGGGGAGTGGGCGCACCTGACGGGTGTTCACGACACTGTCGCCAACACCTTGACCCTGTACGTGAACGGCACCAGGGCAGGCTCGACCAAGCTGGCCGGGGCCTTCTACGCCGACCAGCCGATGTACATCGGCGCCGGCTCCTACGGCGGCCACGTCACGAACCACTTTCCCGGTGAGATCGACGACGTGCGACTCTACGACCGGCCCGTGTCGGCCGACGAGGTCCGTCAGCTGTTCCGGCAGCGCGCCCTGGTCAACGGCCGCTGGATGTTCGATGCCGCCGCCGACGGCTCGGTGCCGGACGAATCCGACCGGGGCAACGGCATGGCCTTGCACGGCAGCGCCCGGGTAGACGCCGCCGGCCCGTACATCGGAGACAGTGGGCTGGTCCTGAACGGCTCCAGCGGCTATGCCGCCACCTCCGCCGTGCCCGTCGACACGGGTGCGAGCTTCACCGTCACCGCGTGGGCGCAGGCCGCAGCGCTGCCCAAGGGCGGGGTGTCGCTGCTGAGCGCGGGGGGCACCAAGCAGAGCGCGTTTTCGATCCGCTTCGTGCCCGACGCCAAAAAGCCGGAGGGGCCCGGACGCTGGGAGGCGGTCGTGCCCGACACGGACGGCGGCGCGCCCACCGTGCGGCGCATCGCGCACAGCGACTTCTTCGATGTGCGGGAGTGGAACCACCTGGCGTTCGTCTACGACGGTTTCGCCAGGGAGGCCCGGCTCTACGTCAACGGTGCGCTACAGGAGGTGGCCTGCTCGGACAACGACGGCGACGGCGGCGCTGACGACGCAGGCTGTGCGGATCTGTTCTCCCGGGGCGACAACGTCCTGTCCTTCAAGGCGTCGAAGTCCCTGCAGGTGGGCCGCGCGAAGACCAACGGCGCCTGGGGCGGCTACTGGCCCGGGGCTGTGGATGACGTGTGGGCCTTCCAGGGCGCCCTGACGGACGGCCAGGTCGACTGGCTTGCCCGCCAGTGGTTCGACGTACCGACCGAGATCCCCTCGGACGAGTGAGCAACGGGGCGCGTCCGGACCCTCGGACGCGCCCCCACACTCCACCTTCCTTCTCTCCTTCAAACGAAGTTGTCCGGCGCCGCAGATCGGCGTGCGCCGGTGCGCCCGCATGCGCTCCAACCAAAGATTGATTCCAGAAATGAACGCCAGATCCAGACCACGCCGCGCCTTTGGGCTGCGTCGGAGCGTCGCTCTTGCTGTATCCGCCGTAGTGGTGGGCTCATTGCTCCAGGCGGCTGCCACCTCACCGGCATTCGCCGGTGGAAATGACCGCCCCGGCCTCCCGTCGGCCGAGAGGCCAGTGCACGGCCACAACGGCGTCGAGACCGAGCCCCGCACGGTGGAGCAAGGGCCGAAGACTCCCGCGCGCAAGCCCAGGGCCGCCTGGCCCGAGGCCGGTGCGGCCGTGGTGAGCGTCGAGGAGCCCGCGGCGGCTCCGCGCCGACTGAGCGCGCGGACCAAGACGGATGCTGCTCCATCGGAACCCCCAAAGGGTGTTGCCGCACGCGTGTTGGCACATGAAGCGGCCGAACGAGCCGGTGTGAAGGGAGTGCTGTTCACCCTTGAGGCGAAGAGCGCAGCGGGGGAGAAGGCGGGGAAGGCAACGCGCGGCCGGCCCGGCACGACCAGGGCGAAGCTCGACTACTCTGCCTTTGCCGACGCGTTCGGCGGAGGATACGCCTCCCGCCTCACCCTTGTCGAGCTCCCGGCCTGCGTCCTGAAGACCCCCGGCAAGGAACAGTGCCGTCATCCCCACCCGGTCGAGGCGTTCAACGACACGGAGAAGAAGACCCTGACGGCGTCCGCAGTGCAGCTGCGCGCTTCGGTGCCGACGGTGCTTGCCGCGGTCGCGGACGATAAGGGCGAGAACAGCGACTTCAAGGCCACCTCGCTGTCACCCTCAGCCACTTGGGACACGGGCCTGCGCACGGGGGACTTCTCATGGTCGTACGACATGCCCGTGCCGGAGGTACCGGGCGGCCTGAAGCCCGAGGTAGGACTGTCCTACTCGTCCGGCTCGATCGACGGGCGCACCGGGTCGACGAACAACCAGTCGTCCTGGGTGGGTGATGGCTTCGACCTGTGGCCGGGCTACATCGAACGGCGCTACAAGCCTTGCGCCAACGACGGTGAGAAGCGCGCGGACGGCAACAAGCCGGGCGACCAGTGCTGGGGCCACGACAACGCCTTCATCACCTTCGACGGCAAGGGCGGCGAACTGGTGCCCGTCGGCGACGACGAGTTCAAGTTCAAGAAGGACGACGGCAGCCGCATCAAGAGGCTGAAGTCCACCAGCCGCGCCAACGGCGACAACGACGGCGAGTACTGGCGCCTGACCGACCCGCAGGGGGTGCGCTACTACTTCGGCTACCACCGCCTGCCCGGCTGGAAGGACGGCAAGGCCACCACGAACTCCACGTGGACAGTGCCGGTCTTCGGCAACAACGCGGGCGAGCCGTGCCACAAGGACAAGTTCGCCGACTCCTGGTGCCAGCAGGCATGGCGGTGGAACCTCGACTACGTCGTCGATCCGCACGGCAACGCGATGGCGTACTACTACGACCAGGAGGAGAACTCCTACGGCCGCAACCTCAAGGCGCAGGACGATACCTCCTACACCCGCGGCGGTTCGCCGAAGCGGATCGAGTACGGCCTGAAGTCGTCCTCGATGTACGCGTCCAAGCCGCTGGCCAAGGTTGATTTCACCACCTCCGAGCGCTGCATCGCCGACGGCAGGACCGACTGCGAGGACATCGAGAAGGACGCCTTCTACTGGTACGACACGCCCTGGGACCTGAACTGCAAGGCGGGAACCAAGTGCGACAAGGGCCGCCTTTCCCCGTCGTTCTGGACCCGCAAGCGCCTGACCGGTGTCACCACGCAGATCCTCAACGATGACAAGTACAGCGAGGTCGACTCCTGGAAGCTCGGCCACCGCTGGGGCAAGGCAGACGTCGACTACCAGCTCCTGCTCGACTCCGTGCAGCACACCGGACACACCGCCAAGCCGGCGGTGACGCTGCCGAAGACCAGCTTCGCCTACACCCAGCTGCCCAACCGCCTGGACAAGACCGGCGACGGCTACGCTCCGTTCATCAAGGCTCGCCTGTCCACGGTCGCCGACGAGTCCGGCGGCCAGGTCGACATCAACTACTCCGAGCCGACCTGTAGCTGGAGCAAGCTGCCGACGCCGCAGTCGAACACCACGCGTTGCTTCCCGCAGTACATCGGCGGGGACGCCAACGACGACCCCGAGCGGCAGTGGTTCAACAAGTACGTCGTCACCTCGACGGTCAAGACCGATCGCACCGGCGGAGCTCCGGACGCCGTCACCGCCTACGAGTACCTGGGGGACGCGGCCTGGCACTACGACGACGATGACGGTCTGACCAAGGACAAGTTCAAGACCTGGTCGCAGTGGCGAGGCTACGGTCACGTCCGGGTCAAGTCCGGTGGCCAGGGCGGCGGTTCGGCCCTGAAGACGCAGTCGGATGCCTACTTCCTGCGAGGTCTGGACGGCGACCGCCAGCAAAGCTCCGGCGGCACGAAGTCCGTCAGCGTGGCCCTCGGCGCCGGAGAGGGCGACCCCCTCACCGACCACGAGTCAGCGGCCGGATTCGAGTACAAGACCGTCACGTATTCCGGTCCCGGCGGCAAGGTCCTGACCAAGACGGTGAACCGCCCCTGGCACCACCTCACCGCCAAGAAGGTCCGCGACTGGGGCACGGTCACCGCGAACTTCACCGGCACCTCCGACAGCAAGACCTGGACCTCACTCGACGACGGCGCGGGCAAGGACTGGCGCACCACCTCAGTGGAGACGACGCACGATACGGTCGCAGGCCGTGTCACCCAGGTCGATGACCGTGGCGACAACGCTACGGACGCCGACAACCAGTGCACCCGCACCAGTTACGGGACCAACCCCGACAAGAACATCCTGACCCTGCCCTCGCGGGTCCAGACCGTGGCCGTCAAGTGTGCCGACACTCCCGACCCCACCGAGCAGATCGTCTCCGATGTGCGCACCGCCTACGACGGCGGTGGCTACGGGGACACCCCGACCAAGGGCGACGCCACGGCGACCGCGACGCTGAAGCAGCACGACGGCACCAAAGCCACCTACTTGGAGTCCGGCACGACCTACGACGGTTATGGGCGCAAGCTGACGGCCACCGATCTCACCTCGATCGTCACCGTCACCGGCAAGGGCGAGCCGGTACGCACGATCCGCAAGGACGGGCGCACCACCACCACCGCCTACGCCCCGGCCACCGGCTTCGCCGCAAGAATCACCGAAACCACGCCACCGGTCAGGGCCGGCGACGTCGCCTCGACGCAGAGCACGGTCACCGAGGTGGAACCGCTGCGCGGTCAGCCGAAGGCGACGGTCGACACCAACGGCAAGCGCACCGAGTTCTCGTGCGACGCACTCGGCCGCTCCCACAAGGTGTGGCAGGCCGACCGCCGCACCAGCCAGACGCCGAGCTACGAGTTCAGCTACTTCACGGACGAGGGCAAGCCGGTCGCAGTCCGCACCCAGACGTTGAACAACAACGGCGGCCAGGTGGCCGCGTACACGCTGTACGACGGCTTCCTGCGCGAGCGCCAGACGCAAGCGGTGGGCCCGGACGGTGGCCGCATCCTGACCGACACCTTCTACGACGAGCGCGGCTTGGCCACCAAGGCGTTCGCGCCGTACTACGCGGAAGGCAAGCCGAACCGGTCACTGTTCACGCCGAGCAAGGCGCTGAGCGTGGAGTCCCAAACCCGCACCACCTACGACGGCCTGGGCCGTGCGGTGCAGGATCAACAGATCGCGGGCAACGGCGACGGCGGCAAGGTCCTGGCGACCACCAAAACCGTCTACGGCGGCGACCGCACGACGGTCATCCCACCGGAGGGCGGCACGGCCACTACCACGCTCGTTGATGCCCGCGACCACAAGACCGAGCTGCGCCAGCACCACACGCGCAGCGTGAGCGCGGCCTTCGACACGACGAAGTACAGCTACACGCCGCGCGGTGAATTGTCCGCGGTCACCGACCCGGGCGGCAGTACCTGGACCTACAGCTACGACCAGATGGGCCGCCAGACCGGGACCAGCGACCCCGACAAGGGCACCACTACGAGCACGTACGACGATCGCGGCCAGGTCATCACGACCAAGGACGCCCGTGGCACCGTCCTGGCCAATGTCTACGACAACCTGGGCCGTCGCACCGAGCTGCGCGAAGGCACCACCTCGGGCGAACTGCGCGCCAAGTGGGGTTACGACACCGTCGCCGGGGCCAAGGGGCAACTCACCGAGTCGACCCGTTACGTGGACGGCGCCGCGTACACCTCCAAGGTCACCATGTTCGACCGGCTCTACCGGCCGATGAAGACCGCCCTGGTCATCCCCGAAAAGGAAGGGGCCCTGGCGGGCACGTACGAGACCGGCACCAAGTACACCCCCGCCGGCCTGGTCGGCGGAGTCAGCTACTCGCAGGCGGGTTCCCTGCCCGGCGGCGGCTACTCCACCACGTACGAGAAGGAGACCCTGCGCCCCACCAAGGTCCTGGCCCTCGGCCTGCAGGCCGAGACCAGCTACTCCCTGACGGGCAAACCGCTGCAGTACACCCTGACCGGCACCGGCACCGGCACCGGCACCGGCACCGGCACCGGCACCGGCACCGGCACCGGCGACCACGCGGCCGGCAAGAAGGCGTGGGTCACCAACTCCTACGAGTGGGGCACCCAGCGCCTGGCCACCGCCCGCGTCGAGCGTGAGGGCCAGCCGGGCGTCGACCAGCACGACACCTACCGTTACGACCAGACGGGCAACGTCCGATCCGTCTCGGACGTCTCGCGCACCGGTGTCGACACACAGTGCTTCGCCTACGACCATCTGCAGCGCATGACCGATGCCTGGTCGCAGGGCGACAAGACCTGCGCCGACGCCCCGGCCAGTGCCAAGCTCGGTGGCCCGGCGGCGTACTGGCATTCCTACACGTTCGACGAGAGAGGCAACCGCCACACCGAGACACTGCACGACGCGTCCGGCGAGAAGGGCAAGGACGTCCGGCGCACCTACGGATACCCCAAGCCCGGTGAGTCGCAGCCGCACACCCTGACCTCGCTGACCACCCAGCAGTCCGGCAAGACCGACATCCTGGACTCCTTCGCCTACGACGCGACCGGCAACACCACCACGCGCACGCAGCACGGGGCGGTCCAGCGGCTGGAGTGGGATGCCGAGGGGCACCTGGCGCAGCTGACCCAGCCGGTCGACGACGGCAAGGGGAAGAAGCGGGACGACGTCTCCGAGTACCTCTACGACACGGAGGGCAGCCGCCTCATCGCGCGTACCCCGTCCGGGACCACCCTCTACCTCGGCCACACGGAAGTCACTCTCCCCAAGGGGGCAAAGAAGCCGAAGGCCACCCGATACATCCCGCTGGGCGGGGGACACCAGGCGGTCCAGGAGGACGACGGCACGGTCTACTTCATCACCGCAGACCATCAGGGCACCGGCCAGCTGGCCATCGACTCGAAGGGTATGAAGCTCAGCCAGCGCCGCACCCTGCCCTTCGGCGGGCCGCGCGGTGACGCCTCCCCGTCCTGGCCCGGAACCAAGGGCTTCGTCGGCGGCACCGACGACACCTCCACCACGGGACTGATCCACCTGGGAGCCCGTGAGTACGACCCGGCCACGGGCCGTTTTCTCTCCGTCGACCCGCTGATCGAGCCGGACAAGCCGCAGGCTCTCAACGGCTACACCTACTCCGAGGGCAACCCCGTCACGTCAGCCGATCCCACCGGCATGGCCTCGTTCAAATGCTCGGGCAGCAGTTGCGGCGCCCAGGTGAGGTTCCAGGAGAGCCACAGCGCGCCGAAGTTCGGGACGGGGCAGACATGGCGAGCGAAGTACCCGAACTACCCACGGAGCAATCTGACGCGAAAGCAGGAGCTGGGGCAGCGGGCCGGTGCCGCGTACCGCAGCGGCGTCACCCTGAGCGGTGTGCACCTAGACCCGAACGCGACGCAGATCGTGTCCATGTGGTTCATGGGAGCTACCCCCAGCGTCTACAACTTCAGTGATGCGGACCGCTTCACGGCCGGTGTCCGCGAGCACATCTGGCTGGCCGAGGTGCGCAAGTACTTGTCGCACCGTAAGGGCTCCAAGATTGGCGAGGGCATCGTCGGGCTCGACTACAAGACCAAGTACGGTGCCGCGATGAGCGGTCTGCCGCTGAAGGGAATGATGGCCGGAGAGGTGTCCGACGCCCTGATGCAGATGCTCGGGTCGGAGGAAGCCGACGCAGGGGCCACACGCGCCGTCCTCGGGTCGTTCAACCTGAACGCCACGGTGACGAAGTATAACAAGCTCAACAAGAAGGGGACGGTCGAGTTCCAGCTGACTCAGAAGATGACCGTCGAATCGCTAACGCGTGGGGTATCGGAGTCCGGATACAATTCCGGCGCGAAGGATCCGGCCGCCAGCGCGATTTCGGAGACCGCGAAGTCGGTGTTCCCGAACGGACAGCGTGACCTCGTGTTCAACGTCCGATGGACGGAACAAATAGGCATGCCTGCCCCATCCAAGTAGAGAACTCGTTCACAGGAGGTGGGAGGCCCCGCGCCTCCCACCTCCCCCCCCCGATGTAGGAGATTTCTGTGCGACTTCGCACACGAAGCGGTTTGCTGCCGGTAGTCCTGGCTGTTTTTCTCACCCTTGGCACATCGGCATGCGGTGTCGACAAGCGAACGGAAAAGCCCCCGGCACCCGTCGAGCTGACAAAATCCGACCTCTTGGGGACATGGAAAGGATGGGCCGGGAGTTCCGTCACTCTCCGCGCCGACCACACGGCACAGGTCTCCACCCTCGACGGCCAGGAGTTCCGTTTCGACGACCTCTGGCGCATGACGGGCGACGGCAAATGGTCGCTCTACGCGCCCGGTCAGTACAAGGCCGGCAACACCGTGGGCGACGGCTCCGTGGTGCACCTGGAAGTGAAGCCGTCGGATGAGTCACCCGACGCCTCTTCGGCGCCGCCCTCCGATCCTGCGGCCGAAGAGCGCACGGGCGACGCCCCGGCACAGGCCACCTGGGATCTCGGTGTGATCCGCAAGAAGGGCAAACTCACTTTGTTCTTCCTGACTTCGGACCCTGATCTGCGCGACTACTACTACCTGCAGAAGGCATAGAGGCATGGTCGGTGGACCAGTTCGGTGCCGAGTTTTATTTGAGGGGCCTTTAGTGCTGCGGGTTTGTTCTGCGCGGGCATAGTTGGCCACCGGACCCGCTCGTGCTCGTGGAGACCGTCAACGGGAAACGCCGCTTCGGCCAGTTGCGGTCCTGGCATACCACCAGGGACGGCCGCCGCCGTGAAGCGGATGTGCTGTGCCGCCTCTCGGATGACGCTCCGCGGCTGGCCGGGGTCCGCGTCGATGAGAGCCGCATCCGGCTCTTTCCTGGGGTCGATTACGCCAACGTGCCGGCAGACGGTGCTCGTGCGGGTGACGGCGAAACCGGGTCCACCGGGTAGTTCATGACACGAGGCGAACGGCCCGCTGCCCGGCCATGGCTCAGCCCAGGGGTTGAGCGGGGCTGTTGCGGCGCCGATCGCCTCCAGCGTGACCCGCAAGCAGCCGCAGCCGCTTGCGGATCGCGATGCCGCACGCCGGCTGGTTCGCGCGGGGGAAACGGATCGCGAGGCCAGGAGCGAGACCAAGCGGCTGGAGTGGTCGGCGGCAGCGGAATCTCTTCCAGTCGCAGCCACTGCTCCGAGCCATTCTGGTCGGGCAGACAGAACCTCACGTCCCCGGAGTCGTCTGCTTCCTACCCGGGGGGGGGCTCTCCGATAGCTCGCAGAAGAGCACGCAGCTCGGGTAGGGCGTCTGCACGGCCCGGCCGCGGACGCCTTCGACACGTAGCGCGACGAGAGTAAAGGAGGCGACGTTCACCCCGGTGCGGCGATAGCGATCGGCGTGGGCGATCGCGTCCGGGTGCTCCACGATCGAGGCCAGGGTCTGCGGTCCGGCGACCGTGTAGGTCAGCTCCAGCTCCCCGCGGTGGAGCTGAATTTGTCCGCCTGGCTGTCCTGGTCGATCGACACGGCCACCTTGCCGACCATGGGCCGATCTCGATCTCCCGGATCTCGGTGAACTGCTCCACGGCGGTGTCCACGAACTGCTGAGAGTCAGGCAGGACCAGCACGCAGTGCCCGTTCCACGAGGCCGGTTACACCAAACATGGCTGCGCTGCTCCACATCAAGGAACTCCTCGGCCACGTCCGCATCGGCGCCACCGCCACCGTCTACGCCCACGTCCGACTCCGCGTCCAACGTGACGCCATCGACACCGTCAGCACCGCTCTTGACGGCCCCGCCAACGATGAGTCGCCCCCTGGCGAGGGCGCGACCCGCCGCTGTGCGGAGCCACTGTCCACTGACGTTGCCGTCAACTACTGCCGTCAGACACCTCTGTGGCCCCGCCGCGAGCTTCCCGGCGGGGCCGCAAATTTCCTCTGGCATGCACCAGGAGAGGAGGTGCGGAAAGGTCAGACTTTCCGGCTACTGCCGAATGTCATTCGCCACTCCACACTGCAATCTCCCCTCCAGGCATGCAGGTCACTCGCCTTCCCTTCGGCCCGACAAGCCCCCAGGCTTCGTAATCGTCATTCGGTCGAACAGTCAGTATCGTGCCGCTCTCGAATTTGATCACGAGATCCCCGACTCTTCGCACCTCGGCCTCAGCGATCACGTCACGGGTTAGTCGGACGAGATGGGGGGCAGCAACGTCCGGGAATTCTGGGTCGAAAGAAACATGGTCCCCAGCCGAGACTTGAAGAACCGCCTCGGTCTCGACGTGCAGTTCGAAATCCCCACTGGTCAGGACTGTGAGAGTCGAGTCAAAGCAGACACGGGTAACTGCTTGACCTCGAAGGTTCAGGTTCATTCCTACCACCCCGCTGGAAGCGGATAAGTGCCGTCAGAATTCATCGGGATATGCGTATCCGCTTTCGAGCCGGGCTTTCCGTCGAGCCCGATCGGCTGGCCATGCTTGTTGGTGAAGCGCACATAACCATCCGGGTACCTTCCGGTTGGATTCATCACGCGAAGCATGTCGGCATTTCCGGTAGACCCAGGTTTCTGCCACACACTTCCCTTTCCGTTATCAGCTGCCCGACCCACCCAGTCGTCACCCACCCCAGTGGGACGCTGAGGTCCGATACCGGGAGGACATGGTGTCGAATTGTGAACGAGGACCGGAGTCTCGCCCGCCAGCACATAGTACGTGTGGAGGCCCGCGACGGTGAGGTTGTAGGTGCGCTCACGGTGTGAGTATGTCCGGGTTGTCTTCACTGCGACGGTGTGGCCGTCGTGCGTGCGCAGGAACATTCCTGGCTTGAGTCGGCCGGCTGCTACCCACTTTTTCTGGTCGACTGACCAGAAGGGGTGCTCGTGTGTGGCTGTCAGCTTCGCGATACCGTTGGGTGTGACGAGGGTTATCTTGGTGAACTGCTTATCGTCATCGGTGACGATAGTTGCAGTGACTTCACGCCTGCGGGTCTTGCCGCTTTTCGGGTCTGTCGCCAGAACCTTGTCGCCGACTTTGATTTCTTCAATGTTCTTGTTTTTGCCATTGGCCATACGGACGTTTGTTCCGGCAGGGAAGCACTTGCAACCGGAGGGTGCGTCCCTACCTCTTTTGGTCTTGGGTGCGGCTTCCGCTCCTTCGTTCAGACCTTCAACGGCCTTTTTGATGGATTTCCTGAACGGCTTGACAACCTTCAACCAGGGCAGATCCATGGCCGAGCTGGCACAGTCCTTGGTGACCCCGGGATGTTTTCCGCAGGCCTGCCATGAGTCGAAGTCCGGGAGGATGTAATCCTTGGCCGCCTCTTTCGCTCCATCAAGCGTAAAGAGCTTCCTCAAGTGAGGGAACATTCCGTCCAAGGGACGAAATGGATTGATGAACCCCACTGTCTGGACGCTGCTGCTTCTGCGGCCACCATAGAAAGCGTTGCTCATGTTTCCGCCGCCACCGCCGTACGTGTGGGAGGAGACGGATTGTGACCTGTTGTATGCCCTGTCGTAGGCTCTTCTGACTGCCCTTTTTATGGCCTTGGTGATCTGGTCCAGCAGCAGGCCGCTGGGGTCGCTGAAGGTGACGGGGTTGTTATTGCTGTAGGTGTAGCCGTTGATCTGCTGAGGGTCCGCAAGGTCCATGATCGGGTCGACGGAGAGAAAGCGACCGGCGGAGGGGTCGTATTCTCGGGCCCCGAGGTGGGTCAGGCCGGTGGATTTGGCGTCGTCGGTGCCGCCGACGAAGCCCCTGGTGCCGGGCCAGGACTTGGGGGCCTCGCCACGCGGTCCGCCGAAGGGGAGGGTGCGGCGCTGGGCGAGCTTCAGGTCAGTTGCCGCGATGGAGAGTTGGCCGGTCCCCTGGTAGTCGGCGGTAGTGAAGATGATGGTGCCGTTGTCCTCCTTGACGGCTTGGTGACCGCCGCCGAGGGGGGTGTAGCGGGTGGCCTTGGCCTTGGTAGCGCCCTTGGGCAGGGTGACTTCGGTGTGGCCGAGGTAGAGGGTGGTCTCGGTGGGTGTGCGGCCGATCAGGCGGTTGCCTTCGGTGTCGTAGAGGTATTCGGTTACCTTGTCCTTGCCGTCCTCGGCCGGCTCGCTGACCTTGGCCAGGTGGCCTTCGGCGTCCCAGGCGAGTATCTGGGTGTCACCGCGCAGGGTGCGGGTGGTGGTGTTGCCGGTGGGGTCGTAGTCGTAGGAGTCCTTGGTGGTGGTCCCGCTGGGCTGTTTGGTGGTGACGGAGGTCAGGGTGTGCGGCTGGGGGGCACCGGGCTTGGGGTACTCATAGTTCCGCTCGGTGTTCTTGGTGCTGTCTCCCCCGACGTCACGAAGGGTTTCGGTGAGCCGGTTGCCGGCCTTGTCGTAGGTGTAGGAGTGCCAGTACGGGGCCACTCCGCCGGTCTTGCCCGCGGCCGGAGCGGTGGCGCAGGTCTTGTCGTTCTGGGTCCAGGCTTCAGTGAGCCGCCGCAGGTAGTCGTAGGTGAAGCACTGGGTATCGGTGCCGGTGCGGGAGACGTCCGAGACGGCGAGGATGTTGCCCGCTTCGTCGTAGCGGTAGGTGTTGTGCTGGTCCACCCCGCTCTGGTCTTCGCGTTCGACCCGGGAGGTGGCCAGGCGCTGGGTCCCGTACTCGTAGGTGTAGGTGACCTTGGTCTTCTTGCCGCCGTTGGTGAGGCCGAATTCGTTCCAATAGGGCTTGCCGGTCTGCGTGTAGCTGGTGTCGGCCTGGAAGCCGTCGCCCAGGACGGAGATGGGACGCAGGGTCTGCTTCTCGTAGGTGGTGGAGTAGCCGCCGGCGGGCAGGGAGCCCGCTGCGGAGTAGCTGATGCCGCCCACGAGGCCGGAGGGCAGGTACTTGGTGCCGCTCTGGTAGGTGCCGGCCAGCTCCTTCTCGCTGTCGGGGATGACCACGGCGGTCATGATCGGCCGGTATTGCGAGTCGTACCTGGTGACCTTCGAGGTGTAGGGCTGCCCGTCCACGTAGCGGGTGGACTCGGCCAGTTGGCCTTTGGCCCCGCCGATGGTGTCGTAGACCCACTTGGCGCGCAGATCGCCGGTGGCGCTGTCCTTGCGCAGTTCGGTCCTGCGGCCGAGGTTGTCGTAGACGCTGGCCAGCACGGTGCCGCGCTGGTCAGTGGTGGTAGTGAGCTGTCCCCGGTCGTCGTAGACGGAGTCTGTGGTGCCTTTGTCCGGGTCGCTGGCCTTCGTCTGGCGGCCCAGCTGGTCGTACTTGTACGCCCAGTCGTTGCCCGCTAGATCGGTGACCCTCTCCAGCTCGCCACGGGGGGTGTAGCCGTAGGAAGTGGCGTCGAAGGCCGCGCTCTGGCTGCGGGTGTGATGCTGGCGCAACTCAGTCGTCTTGCCGCGGGCATCTGTGAGAGTGGTGGTAGCGGTGGCCCCTTCCGGCGGAATCACGGTCGTGCGGTCGCCGCCGTAGATGGTCTTGGTGGTGGCGAGCACTTTCCCGCCGTCACCGTCGCCGGCGATCTGCCGCTCCTGGACGGGGCGCTCGAGCCCGTCGTAGATGGTGCGGGTCTGGGACTCCACGCTCCAGGCGTTGTCCGGCTTGAACAGCTCTCGTCCGGGTGCTTGCTTAGCTTCGAAGTAGGGGGCGAATGTCTGGGCAGGCAGGCCGCGTTCGTCGTAGAGAGTGTCGGTAAGGATGCGGCCGCCGTCCGGGCCGGGAGCCTGAGTCTGGCGTTCGCGCAGGAAGCCGTCGTAGACCATGTATGAGGCGACCTGGCCGCCGTCGTTGTTCAGCGTCTGGGTGCGGACCGCGACTTCCTTGCCCTCTTCCACGAAGTAGCTGAACTCGTAGCTGGGGGTCAGACTCGTCGCGCGGTCGGCCAGCCAGACTTTCGCGGAACGGCCCAGCGCGTCGTACGTCATCGCGATGCGCTTGTCGTTCGTATCGGTTCTGGTGGTGGGCTGCCCGCGCAGGGGCTCGAGTTCGGTGACGGTGGTCAGAGCCGAGGCCGGGTCTGCTGCCTTGGCCGGCGGGCTGGTCTCGGTGATCTTCGTGGCCATTCCGGTGGCCGGGCTGTAGGCCGTGGTCTTCGTGCGGCCATCCTTGCGCACGGCCACGACCGGATCGCCGCTGCCGGTGACGGTGACACTCGCGGTGAGGTCGGTGGTGGTCAGCGTGCGGCCGTAGGCGTCGAAGTCGGCGCCGGCCTCCAGGTAGGTTGCCTTGGTGCCGTCGTGCTTCTTCAGCGTTGCGGTCGCGGTGGCATCGCCCCTGGTGGGCGCGGCTCCGTACGCGCCGCCGTCGTAGGCGGTGCGGACATCGGAGATGACGTCCTTGGCGCGGTCGGGAGTGTCGGCGCATTTGACGGCGACGGTCTCTTCCCGGGAAGGCAGGGTGAGGATGTTGTCCTCGGCGTTGGTGGCGTAGGTGGTGCGGGTGCACTGGTTGTCGCCAGCTGTGCTGTTGTCCCCGAAGTCGTCGACCTGGGTGACGCGTCCGGCCACGGTGTCGTGCTCGGTCGCGGTGGAGGTGATGCGCCAGTCCGTGCCCGCCCCGTCGTCCAGGGAGGTCCACGTCTTGGAGTGGGCGGTGCCGGTGAGGTTGGAGGTCACCGTGCCCCAGTCGCGGCTCTTCTTCCCGGTCTCGTGGTGCCAGGGCCGCTCCACCGTCTTAGCCAGGACCTTGCCGCCGGGGCCCGAGTAGGTGGCGGTCTTATAGGTGAAGCCCTGCGCCGACTCGTGATCGACGATCGGATCGCCTTCGCCGTCACCGAGACTGACCGCTACATTCTTGGTGCCGCCGGAGGGTTCCTTGCGGTCGCCGTCCATGCCGCGCAGGAAGTAACTGTCCTCCTGCGACTTGAGGGCGTCGACACTGCCACCACCGCCGGCCTTGGTGCGGACGTGGCCGTAGCCGCGCCACTGCGACCAGGTCTTGAACTTCTTCTTGGTCAGGCCGTCGTCATCGTCGTAGTGCCAGGCTGCGTCGCCCAGGTACTCGTACTGCGTCACTGCATCAGGCGCGCCGCCGGTGCGGTCAGTAGTGATGGTGGAAGTGACGACGTACTTGTTGAACCAATGCCGCTCCGGATCGTCGCTGGCATCGCCGCCGATGTACTGCGGGAAGCAGCGGGTGGTGTTCGACTGCGGGCTCGGCAGCGCGTCGAAGTCGCACGCCGGTGCCGAGTAGATCACGTTGACCTGGCCGCCGGACTCGTCCGCGACACCGGACAGGCGGGCCTTGATGTACGGCGCGTAGCCGTCGCCGGTCTTATCGAGCCGGTTGGCGAGCTGGGTGTAGGAGAAGGTGGTCTTCGGCACGGTGACCGCGGGGTCGGCGGTGTGTCCGGTGCGCTGGACGGAGTCGAGCAACAGCTGGTAGTCGACGTCGGCCTGGCCCCACTTGTGGGCCAGCTTCCAGGAGTCGACCTTGCTGTATGCGTCACCGTTCAGGACCTGGGTGGTGACGCCGGTCAGGCGCTTGCGAGTGAAGAACGATGGGGACAGGCGGCCTTTGTCGCAGTCCTCGCTTTCTCCGCAGTTCATGTCCCAGGGCGTGTCGTACCAGTAGAAGGCGTCCTTGCCGATGTCGTCGCAGTCGGTCTTGCTGTTGGGCAGGCAGCGCTCAGAGGTGGCGAAGTCGACCTTGGCCAGGGGCTTCTTGCTGTAGAGCGAGGTGGACTTCAGGCCGTACTCGATGTGGTCCAGGACGCCGCCGCGCACGTAGCGGGTGTTGTCCTTGGCCTTGAGGTTGCGGCCGTAGGAGTTCTTTTCCTGGTCGTAGTAGTAGGCGATGGCGTTGCTGTGCGGGTCGACGACGTAGTCGAGGTTCCAGCGCCAGCCCTGCTGACACCAG
Source organism: Streptomyces sp. NPDC046465 (assembly GCF_040646035.1). Lineage (NCBI taxonomy): Bacteria > Bacillati > Actinomycetota > Actinomycetes > Kitasatosporales > Streptomycetaceae > Streptomyces > Streptomyces sp. NPDC046465. The sequence goes on along the minus strand of NZ_JBEYZK010000020.1, from coordinate 74,499 downwards.
GAGTCAGCAAAGGTGTCTTTGTGGCACTCTTCGTCGGCGTTGTTGCCGAAGACGGGTGCTGTCCAGGTGGAGTTGGTGGTGGCCCGGCCGTCTTTCCAGCCCGGCAGCCGGTTGTAGCCGAAGTAGTAGCGGACACCTTCGGGGTCGGTCAGGCGCCAGTACTCGCCATCGTTGTCCCCGTTGCCGCGGCTCGCGGACGCCATACGGACAATGCGACTGCCATCGTCCTGCTTGAACCGGTACTCCTCGATCGTGTTCTTGTCGTCGTCTGCGTCACCGGGCAGGGAGACCAGCTCGCCGCCCTTGCCGTTGAAGGTGATGAACGCGTTGTCGTAATCCCAGCATTGGTCACCGGGCTTGTTGCCGTCCGCGTTCTTTTCCCCGTCGTCCGAGCAGGGCTTGTATCGGCGTTCGATGTAGCCGGGCCACAGGTCGAAGCCGTCGCCGGCCCAGGAGGACTGATTGTTGGTGTTGCCGGTGCGCCCGTCGATCGCCCCGGAGGAGTAGGACAGGCCCACATCCGGGATCAAGTCGCCGGGCACCTTGGGCACGGGCATGTCGTACGACCACGAGAAGTCACCGGTGTTGAGATTGGTGTCCCAGGTGGCGGAGGGAGACAGCGAGGTCGCCTTGTAGTCGCCGCTCGCGCTCTTCTCTTCGGCGACGGCGGCCAAAACCGTGGCACCGCCCGCCCGCAGGGCCACCGAATCCGCGGTCAGCGTCTTATTCTCGGTGTCATTGACGGTATGAACCGGCTCGGACGCACGGCACTGCTGCTTGTGCGGTGTCTTCAGCACGCAGGCCGGCAGCTCGACCAGGGTGAGCCGTGATGCGTACCCGCCGCCGAATGCCTCGGCGAAACTGGAGTAGTCGACGGCGGTCTGGACTCCGCCCTTCGCCGCACCCTTGGCGCCGCCGGCCTCGAGTGAGAAGAGCACGCCCCGGACACCGGCCTGCTGTGTCGTCTTGCGGTCAACGACCCGAGCCGTGACGTCGCCCAGCGCTGCAGCGCTGGCGGCTGGCCTGGCACCTCGGCTGCTGCCCTTGCCGACGGAAGCCTTCGCGGTGCCCACGGTCAGGGGCAGTCCCTTGGCCTTGACGGGTTGTACCCCGTTCGCGGCTTGGCCGGCAGCGAGATCGACCACCGCGGTACCGGGCTTGGGCCAGGCGGCCTTGGGCGCACCCTGGGGCGTCTTGAGGCCCTTGGACTTCAGCCGTGGAAGGGGTGCCCCGGCATCCTGGCCCTTCACCGGCTTCTCGGCAGCCGCCGTGGGCAAACGGTCACCGTCATCGGCTGTGGCTGACGGTATGCCACTGGCTTGCAGCAGTGTGCCCACCAGGACAGCTGCCACGGCCAGGGCTGCCCGTTGCCGCCAGGCGGCGGCATGCCGGGGCACTCTTCTTTTGCCGTTCATCCTCAACAATCAATCCTTAAAGGGCTGTGCGCACCGCTGCGCGGCATGTACAGCCAGCTCAGTAAGAGAACAGGTCGGGGCCGGGGAGCGGGAGAAGTCCCGCTCCCCGGCGCGCGGGTCAGCTGTCGCCCGGTACGTCAGTGGGAAGGCCGTAGAAGGAACTGGCCATCTTCAAGATCTGTGCGTCCGACAGAGCGCCCTGGACGGTCCACACGTCATCGATCAAGCCGGCGAAGTACGTTCCTGCCGCGTCGCCCTTGGCCTTGCCCACCTGCAGGGACTTGGTGGCGGAGAACGCCAGGGCGTTGTCGGCCCACGCGATCAGGTCTTCGCACGCGGGGTTGTCGGCATCCCCGTCTCCGTCCGCGTCACCACAGGCGACTTCCTGCAGTTGGCCGTTGACGTAGAGGCGGAGCTCCTTGGCGAAGCCGTCGTAGACCACGGCCAGGTGATTCCAGAGGGTGGCGGACTCGAACTCCGTGCTTGCCACCCTGGTGACCGGTGCATCCGCGCTGTCGCTGGCCGGGAGGGTGAGTTCCCAGCGGCCGAGCCCCTCGACGGGGTCCTTGGCGTCGGGCACGAAGCGGACCTCGAAGGCGCTGCGGGAGCTTCCCTCCGCGCTGAGCACGGCCATGTCGTGCTCCGGTGCCGCGGCCGCCTGGGCCCAGGCGGTGACAGTGAAACTGGACTTGGTGTCCACGGGCATCGTGGACGTGGCTGCGTAGGCGTTGGCGCCGTTCAGCTCCAACCCGTGATCGTTGATCATTGGGTCGCCGAGCTTGGCGCCGCCGTACAGCTTCATCGGACGCTTCTCCGCGGAGAGGTCCGGCGTGGTGACGGGAGACGAATTGGACGCTTCCTCGAAGTTCCAGCGGCCCTTGATCAGCGGCCGCTGCCGGAACATCTGCTGGACTTCTTCGGCCGAGACCGGCCGGTCCAGCAGACGCACGTCGTCGATGGTTCCGGGGAAGTGGTTGTCGACCTGGCCGCTGTAGTTGCCGGCGCCGAGGTACATGGACTGATCGGCATAGAACGCTCCGGCCAGCGGGACGGATCCGGCGCGGCGGCCGTTGACGTAGAGGGTCAAGGTGTTGGCGACCGTGTCGTGCACACCCACCAGGTGGGCCCACTCACCCACATACGCCTTCTCGTCGTCCGGCTGCATGGCGCGGATGGGCGTCGCATCAGCCGCGTCGGCAGAGTACTGGTTGACCGCCCACCGGTTGTAAGTCGAGGAGTAATACAGCTCGAAGCCGGGGCGTTCCTTGCCGGCCTGCGCAGCGATGATCGCCGCGCCGTCGGGCTTCTTGTCGAGCTTGGCCCAGGCGGAGATCGTGAAACTGCGTGAAGTGTTCACATGCGGGCCGCTGATCTGGCCGATCTTGGCGTAGCCGTCGGTGCCGTTGAACTCGGCGGCCTGACCGGCCACCCCCGGCACGCCCGTGGTGACGCCTCCCTTGTACTGGGCGGGCAGTACTCCTCCGTGCCCGGTGATCTCGGTGGCCTCCGGTGTCTCGTCCAGGCCAAAGACGGCGACGGCGGGCCGGCCAGGGTCCCCGATCGTCTTCTTGTCGTGCAGCCTGTCGACCTCGTCCTGCGCGAGCGGCTTGTCAAAGAGGTGCACGGAGTCGATCGTGCCGGGGAAGAAGGCGGCGGGCGCGCCGCCGTAGGAGCCGGCACCGAGTTGCAGGCCTCTGCGTGCTTCCCACGGCTTGTCGTAGGCCATCTGGCCCACGAGCTTGCCGTCGATGAACAGCTCCAGCTTGTCGCGTGCCGAGTCGTAGGAACCGACCAGGTGCGTCCACTTGTTGGCTGCCGCGTCGCCGGGCTTGTCCGCCATCGCGCGGGCGATCCCGGCGTCTTCCGTATCGGACTTGTACTGGTTGAAGGCCCACCGGTCGTATGTATTGGAGTAGTAGAGCTCGAACCCCGGGCTGTGGTTTCCAGGCTGGGTGGCGATGACCGCAGCACCTTCGGGCACCTTGGCGAGCTTCACCCAGGCCGACACGGCGAATCCGCGGCTGGTATCGACCACCGGTAGATCGGTGGACGCGTATCCGTCGGTCCCGTTGAAGGACCTGGCCTTGCCCTTGACGCCGGCCTCACCCGCAGTGGTACCGCCGTGGAGTTGTGCGGTGCGCGGCGGTGTCGAGCCTTTGGCCTCGGAGGCGTCCGCTGCCTCATCCAGCTGCCAGGTCGCCCGATCCGGCTGGCCCGCCTTGACTCGGTACTGATAGGTGCGGATTTCACTGCCGTTGCCCGCGGAGTCGAAAGCGCGGGCGGTGATGAAGTTCAGCCCGGGCTTGGCCGGCAGCACCTCGGCAATCTTGGCGGCGCCGCCCGTCGTAGTGACCTTATGCAAGGGTGTGGGATCGTCGTTGATGCCATACCAATACGACGTCACATCGCTGTCAGCCGCGTCCAGTTTGAAGGAGCCGTACTTGCCCACCCCGTCCAGCCAGGGGTCTTTCGGGTTTTCCGGGTCGGATTCGGGATAGTCGCCGGAGGACACGGCGGGAGCCTTGGGGACCTTGGTGTCGTAGATGAAGTAGCAAGCTGTTGGGCTGCCCGCGTACGACCACGGCGAGTACTGCGCGCCGTCGTGCACGCGCGCGTACCAGTTGATCACCTTGTTCACCGGGATCGTCGAGGGCAGCTTGATGGCAAAGTCGGATCCTGAATTCTTTGCCTTTGTAAGCTCCGGCTTCCAGCTGCCGCCGCTCCACTTGGCCTGGAACTGCACCGCTACGTTGTCGCCATCGGGATCCTTCACATCGACGGCGTAAATGTTCCCGAGCGTGCGAACGTGCGCGGCCTTGTCGGTGCTCTTGCACGTGCCGCCATAGGCCATGGTGAGCTGGGAGGCTTTGAGCTGGGCGGGCGCACGGTTGTACTTCACGCGCAGGAACGCCTTGTCGGAGAATCGCTTCCAGCCGTAGGCGTCGGACTCACTGGCCGCCTGTAGGCCGAACGTCAACGTCTTGTCTCGATCATCGGCAGCGTCCTGCACGGCCGACTGCACCGGAAACTCGGCGTCCTTCGCTGAGCAGCCGCTGTAACCGTAGGCGAACGACTTCGATGACAGCTTCTTCTTCCAGAACCCGGACGTGTTCTGCGAGTTCCACGTCGTGGATGAGGAGATGTCCTTGGTCTCCCAGAGCTCTACGCCACGGTCCGAGCAGGAGGCCGACCACGTGTTGCGTACCACGAACTCGGCGGACAGCACCGACTTGCCGGCGAACTTGGAAACGGGGATGCGGTAGAAGAGCCGCTTGGTGTCCCACGGCTTGCAGTAGTACCAGTTGCAATAGCCCATACCTGCGTCATGGTCGCCATTGAACTTCCACTGTGGCGAACCCGCCCAGTACTTCGATGCCATCGTCCACGCCGCAGCGGGCGGCGAGTACATCTGCGGATCGATGAAGACCGGATAGGTGGTGTCTTTTCCCTTCAGAACATCAGAATCCGGTGTCAGCACCAGTTCCTGGCCGTCGGCTGGAACATCCACTTCAACTGGGCCGAGCTTTCCGGATTCGCCCGCCACTGGCTCTTCACCGGCCATCGTCAGACCTTCCTTGCCCGGGGCCGCACGCATCGAGGGCTTGGCCTTAGCGGCCGGTGCAGCGCTCGAACCCGGGCTGGAGTCCCACATCATGGGCTTGGCGGCCTCGAAGACCACGCCCTTGGCGCCCTCATCGAGGGCCTGGAGGCCGCCCCGGGCGGTCTCTTCGACCGCAACACCGCTGGTGGCCAGCTTCAGCCGGAACTGAGCCAGCTCCGGACTCTCGGCAGCCTTGGCCGACTTAACGACCAGTAGCTGAGTGAAGCCGTCCTCCTGCGCTCCCATCCGCAGATCCACACCTGGCAGTACATCGCCATAAGTGGCCGTCGCCCCCTCAACCTGCGGTTCGGGCAGTTTGCCCGGCCAGGACAGAGCCAGTTCACGACCCGCCTTGGTCATGCGCACCAGCGGCGCATCACCGCCGCCGGAGAATGTGAGGCCTATGGTCGTCACCTTCGGAGTGAGAGCACCGTCAGCGGACTTCACCAGATCGGTGTCGATCGGCTCCCATCGTCCGCCCTGGCGGGCACGGACCGGCCTGAGGTATTCGCGTGCCTCGAGGTTCCCGTCAGGCGTGGCGTACACGTCGCTCGATTCACCGCGTTGGGAAAGCACCTCGACCGGCTCCCCCGTGCGCTTGGCCTTGGCCATCGCCGCGTCGGCACTGCCCTGCTCGGCAGGGACAGCATCGCCCGCAGTCTTCGCTGCTGCCGGTGCAGGCGCTGAGGCCTCAGCCACGGGCGAGAACGGCATCAACGCTGCGATCACCGCCCCGCCTAGCAGGCCTGCCAATGCTCCGGTCCCCCCACGCGAACGCGCATGTCTCCACATAACCCACCCCAGCCCGTCACGAAAAATGAGAATTTTCTTTACAAAGAACCAAGCGGTGACTGTATGCAACGACCACGTAACTGACCAGCAGTCCCAGTCGCCTCGAAACGGGCAAATTACCCACTGTGGATGTGGCGTTACTCACGGTTGTGCAGGAGTGGGCGGCAACTTGATAACTCCTTGCCGGCGCGGTCCGCCTCGAGCAAGCTCCGCGACGCCGACTTGGCCTGCGCTGGCTGTCGCAACTACGCCGTGGTGTATAGCGACCCGAGCTCATCCGGTACGCGTCGCTCCTGCGCCGCCTGCCGCCCGTGCGTTCGGGTATGAACCGCGGTGGCGCCGCTACCGGACCACGACGCGGCGCTCCCGCTTGAGCTCGGCGAAGCTGGGCGCCGGCAGCTGACGGCCATCCCCCGCCTGCACGGACCGGCCGAGGACGGCTGAAGTCAACACGTGGGAGAGGCCGTGGAGTCCTTGCGGACGCTTTCGATGATCTTCAAGGTGATGTCGAAGTCGACGCCGCAGAAGTACTCGCCTATCGCCCTGGATCCCTCAAGCTCGTCCAGCGCGTTGAGGGATTTAGCTTCCCAGTTGCGGGCGTTGGCCACGGGCCTCGATAATCCAGGCCTGCACCATGACCGTGTAGTGAGCCATGCTGACCCGCTCCAGGGACTTGACGCGCGCAATGGCAGTTCTGCCAGATCTACCGGTCTGCCCCGGTCGCGAGCTGGTAAGCACGACCTTTAGATCTGGCCCAGGTCCTACGAGATCGAGAGTGTAGATCCGCTCGCCGGGCCCATCCAGGGGTGCGCCTGCCGTCTCCAGTTCCGCCCAGGCCAGTTGGTTGGCCTGTCGTAAGTCGGCGGTAGTAACGTCCATACCGCGTGCGGCAGTTGTGCGTACGCCTGTATCACTCGCTGCCGGGCGGCAGCGGCTTCTTCTCGACTCGGCATGCGGGGCAGTGTGCCGGACAGGACTGACAGTCACGGGTCACGGTTTGTTCCCCATACCAGGGCGTAGCTCCGATAGCCCGGCCCGTATATCCCGCAACCGCAGAGCGACACGCGTGCCCACCCGCCGCCGACGCCGGGGCACAGACGGTCACTGCCGGACCTGCACAAGCGAGGGAACGATGCGGGCGCTCGTCGGCGTCTCGCAGGGCCTCCTCGCGGGTCCGCATGGCCCACCTGCATGACTTGCTCTATCCGTCCTGGTTGCTGCTGCGGGGGGCGTGGTCGAAGAAGTGATGCGTGGGGGACAGGGCGAGGCGCCGCACCTCGTCATGTGTGGATGCGGGCAGGGCCCGTGTGGCGATGAGGACCTGGCCGTGTCCGTCGTGGGCTGCGTCGACGAGCTGTTCCAGGATCCCGGTGCCGGTGTGCCGGTCGGTTTCGTTGGTGTCGCTTCCGTAGACGGGGAAGTCGACGACGAGCAGCGACGGGATCGGGGCGGCGGGCACCTCGCGGGCGACGTCGCGGAGAGTCAGGAGCGCGCAGACGTTGCGCAGGATGCGTTCGCCACCGGCCACGCTGGAGTCCTCGAGTACTGTGTGCCCGATCACCGTGGTGTAGGTGTCCGAGTCGATGCGGGCTCGCTCCACACCGGGCAAGACGGTCTGCACCCGTGCCAGGAAGTGCTGTGACCACAGCTGGATGCGTTCCTTGCGGCGGGTTTCGCGCTCCTGCTGGGCCGCAGCGAGCGCATCCCGGGCCTCGGCGCGCTGTATGCCCAGCACTTCCTTCTCGGCCGTGAGGTGCAGGATGTTCTCGACCTCCTTGAGCCGCCATTTGAGCTGGGCGAGTTCCCCGTTCAACCCGCCGACGAGCGTCTCGGCCTCCAGGGCGCGCTGGTGCTGCGGCCGCCAGGCATCGCGATCGTGCCGGTCGCGCGCCTTCTCGGCCTCCTGCGTGACCTCCAAGGCCCGTCGGGCAAGGAGGGTGGGCCGGCCGCGAGCGCGGCGGCCGCGGTGACGACGATGCTCACCATCAGGACCACCGCAACCCGATCGCCGACAGCAGCTCCGTCCGCTCCGGCGTCAGCGTCGCCGCCCGGCTGCGCTGGTTCCCGATCCAGGCCCCCAGCTTGTGCTCCCGCTCCTCCTGGTCCTCGCCGACGATCCGCTCGACGGGCTTTTTCGGAACCTGAAGGTGCCGCTCGCGCTCGTAGGACTGCTTGGCAGCCGCGTAGTTCATCGGCCACTCGGCGGCCTGTGTACGGGTGACGGCGGCTTTTCGTTGTCGGGCGCGGGCGCGGGCTCGATGCCGAGGGCCTGCTCGCACATCCACTGCTGCACGGTCGTGAGCTGGTCCCAGCCGAGCCGCACGGACCGCACCCACCGCCCGGGGTCCTCGCCCTGGCGCACGATGCCGCCCGCCTTGGACGCGAAGGGCTGCTACCCGTCCAAAATCCTTCCCAGCAACGGGAAACTGACCGAGGTGAGCAAGAAGAAGTGCTGGCAGGCCTCAGCAACAGCAGACCTCCCGTGCCCTGCCCTGCCTGATCCTCGACCTGCCCTGGTACGTCGCCGCCGTCGAGGCGTTGATCAGCGGAACCGGCCCGGCAAGAACTCGCTGCGCCACTCCATCCATCACCCAGCGCGGCGGAGCCCTCGACCTCATAACGGGGCTCCGCCGCACTGCGTCCAGACACGCGCAGACCTCTGGGGCGCTGCGCTCCGCACGTCGCAGCGGTACGCGTCGTAGGCATCCTCATCTGGTCGGACAGGTGATCCGGGAGAAATGGCCTACGGCCCGAGCCGGACCCCGCGTGCTTGGGCGATGACGTCGAGGGCGTGGACGTGCCAGTCGTAGAAGTGCGTTGCCCTGCGGCAGAAGGCCAGCACGTGTTCGTACGCCTCGTCGGTGCCGATCTTCAGGAGTGCGTCAGCGGCGGGCTCGTGGGCGCCGGACCATGAACCGGGGGCGAGGAGCGCCGTCAGCGGTGTGAGGCACTGGGCCGTGCCCCGCTCGACGAGCGCGAGGGACGCGGCCTCCTGCGCGGGACGGTCGGTGGCCAGTGGCCCTTCCAGGGGTGCGGCAAACCTGCCCCGTGGTGCCGCGGCGAGTCGACTCAGGGCGGCGGTCGCCTCGGCCTCGGGGCGAGCGGCGAGTGCCGCGACGAGCTGAGCGCCCAGATCGTCGCCCAAGTCGTCCACAGGGCCGCCGGCGAGCGCGACGAGGGCGGGCAGTGCCGGGGCGCCGATCCGGCACAGGGCCTGCACGGCGGCACGCGCGAGAAAGGGCTCGGCACGAGGAGTGACGAACTCCGCGAGCGCCCGGGCCGACTCCGTTGCCGGGAACTCGCCCAAGGCCACCACCGCGCGTGCCCGCACCGCCTCGTGGGGCGAGCGCGCGCAAGCCAGTACCACCGCGAGGGTGTCGGGGACGCCGATCGCGCCGAGGGCCCGCACCGCATGAGCGCGCAAGGTGCCGGGCGCCTCCTCGTCGGATGCCAGGGACGCGAGTACTCCGGCGGCCTGTGCGTGCCGCAGGGCGCCGAGCGCGTCGGCGGCGGCTGCGCGCACGGTGACCGGTGTCGAGTCCGGCGCCAGGACAGACAGGAGGGCCGGGGCGGCCTCAGGGCACCCGATGATCCCCAATGCACGTGCGGCGCCACCTCGTTGGGCCGCGGAACCGTCCGGCTGCGTCAGCAGCCCCACCAGATCGGGCGGCGCGACGGGCACAGAGGCGAGGAGGTCGGCGACCGCGTCGCTGATGTGCCCGTCGCCCAGCGCGGCGAGGAGTGGCCCGGTCGCCTCCATGCCCGCATAGGCGGCCAGTGCGCCGGCCGCGGCCCGGCGTACCGGCGGTGCCGCCGACTCGCGCAGATGGTGCCGGAGCGTGGCGATGTGCCCGTCCCGGTCGGCTCCCGCGAAGAGTTCGGGCTCCGCCGCGAGGTGGGTGCAGACGGCGGCCACGGCGTGGGGCGGGCACTCGGGGTCAGCGGACTGCGCCGCTTGGTGGAGCACGGACCACAGGTGGTCCCGCCCTTTCCCGGTCCTGGCGAGCAGGGCGGTTGCCAGGTGTGCCGTCTCGGGGTCCGGGTCGCGCTGCGGTGCCTGCAGGAGCTGTTCGACGGGCGGCACCGTGTGCGTGGGCGGCCATGCGGCGGCAGGCAGCGCGTGCAGTGCCGTGAGCGCCGCCCGGCGCAGGTGTGTGTGCGAGCCGGAGGAGTGCGCCAGGACCAGGAGTGCGGAGGCCGCCCGCAAATCCCCGATCGCGCCGAGCGTGCGGACCACGCGTTCCGCACGGTCCGGCAGGTACTCCCACAGCGCGGCGAGGAGTGGAGTCACGGCCTGCGGCGCCCGCAGTTCAGCCAGCGCGTCCAGCACCCGCACCGTCCAGTGTCCGCGGCTGGTCGCCACCTGCCCGCACAGAGCGACGAGCCCGCGCACCACGTCCGGTCCACCGATGGCGACCAGGGCCTCCACCGCAGGCTTCTCCAACTGCTCGCGAGGATCATCCGGCTCGGTGAGAACACGCAGCAGGACGGGAACGGCATGGGGTGCGCGCAGCCTCCCCAGCGACCTGACGGCATGCCAGCGCAATCCGATGTGCGGCCGGTCCTGACCGCTGATGCAGAAGCCGAGCGCCGCCACGACTTCCGGCGTGGATGTGCCGCTGCCCAGCATCGCGGTGGCATACACGGCGACATCCGGGTTCGGGGACCGGGTGGCCGCACACAGCCCCGCCACGTCGCCGGCCATCCGAAGGCCCATCAGCTCCGCGATCGATGCGGCCCCCTCCACTCAGGCCCCCTCACCCTCGGCCGCCCGGTCCGACATCGCCACGAACAGCGGAGTCCCGACGACGACCGTCACCTCCCGTCCATCCGCACGCGTCACGGTGTCCCGCAGCAACTGCCGCGCCAGGAACTCGCAGCACATGGGCGGAACGGTCAATGACTCGGCGCAGTGCAGCACGTTCTCCGTGATGCTTGTCCGGCTCGGCATGCGGCCCCGGAACCGTACGTCGAACTGCCTGTCCCACTCGGGAGGGGCGTCCTGGAGCAGCCGGAAGAGCCCCGGCAGGCCGGAGAAGCCGACCTGCTTCATCTCGGGGGACGCCTGATGGCCGATCAGGTGACGGGCTGAGCCGATGAGGGCGACGACTGTGTCGCCGTCGTACCCCGTCATCAGTGTGGGTCCGTCCGGGTCCCCGTACCCCGCAACGCGCAGCGCCGCTTCCCCTCGGAACCAGGCCGCCGGCTCCGTCACCCAGCTGACGTCGTACTCCCGGTCCAGATATGCCTCCACGAGGTCGAGCTGGTCGTACGCGGTCGTCTCGGAGCGTGTCGACTGCAGGGCCAGGCTGACGACCTTCAGGTCGAGCTTGGCCTCCACGGCGAGCCGCCGCAGGAGCTTCTGAGGGATCTGGCCGTACAACATGTCGACCTTGGCGGTAGAGACGTAGAAGTAGTAGCGCATGGGCGTGGTCAGGCGCCGGGGCGGTGGGAGGCAGCGGCAGGGGGAAGGCAGATGCCCCGAGTGGTGCGGGCGAGGTGTGCCCCGCAGAGGCCGCCCGCACTGCCGCCATAGCTCGACTTGAACCACGCAATCGCGGTGCCGCAGCTCATCGCTCTCCCCGGATTCGTCCAACATGGCCTGCAACAAGTGGTGTTGAGGAACTCCGAGCGGAGCATCCCATACTCCCGGGCCGCGAGTGACGCGTCGTCCGGCGCGGGTGGGAAACGCGGGCTTGGCCCGTGGTGGGGCAGAAGCGACGCTCGGCTGCGTGGCCGGGGAGGCCGGCGGGCGAGGCCGGTAGCCCTCGCCACCGTGACTGTTCCTGCCGACGCTTCCGTGGAACATCGAGTGCTCAGCTCCGCTGCGGTCGAGGTGTACGCGAGCAGGCCGGCGCTGGGGGAGTCACGACACCGAGCGCTGCTGGGTCAGCCGGTTGACCGTCGATGGCGCCGGCAGCGCCACCGGGCCCGGCCCGTGGGCGTCGGCCAGGATCCCCTGTCACCTCCCGCAGCCCCTTCAGAGTGCCCGTCGAGCGGCCGCGCCGGCGGTGCAGCGCCTCCAGTACCGCGGCCACCACCCGTTCATCCGCGCGCCCGGTCGCGCTCGACGGCTTGCGCTGCCGGACCAAGCCCATGACGCCGCCCGCGTGGTAACGGGCGCGCATGCGGCGCACGGTGGCCCGGCTGACCCGTGGCCGGCCCAGCTGCTCGACGTGCTGTGCGCGTATCTGCGTCTGCCCTGCACCGCCGGGGCTGACCTCCCGCCGGACGACACCGCCGGACGACACCGCCGCCCGGCACGCCTACCTGGCTTCGGTCGTATACGTCTGTGGTTGCTGAGAACTTGGTTGTACCGCGTTGGGTTGAGAGGAAGTTACAACTTCGGCGGTATGTCGGTTCCCCAGCCCGGCACCTAGTTTCTGGCTCATGTGCGGAATGCCCGCACAGCCGTCGTACGGCATGCCGTACTGCCTGAAGCAACGGGGGATGTATGGAAGCGACATTCTGGAGCCGGCGCCGGGTTGTGGCCGCGTTGGTCGGGGGAGTCGCCGCTGCGGCCCTGCCGACGGTTCCTGCCCGGGCCGCCGCCTCCCGCACGGTCGCGACGCGCTCCGGCCTGCCCGCCACCCAGCGGGCACGCGTGGTACAGGCTTGGATGTCCGGCGGGAAGGCCACCAAGGCGGCCGCCGGCTACGCGTTAGCCGGCACCGACTCCGACATCGCTCTGTTCTTGTCGGAGACCCTTCCCAGGGTGGAGGCGGAAGACAACCGGGTCGCGGTCATGACCTTCCTGGCCGGGGCGGGCAGGGGGCTGCAGCGGGAAGCCGTGGCGGCGCTCAACCAGGGCGACAGCGCGATCGCGGCCTTCGTGACGAGCGGCTTCAAACCGGCCGTCCTGGAGGACTACCGGGTGGCCGCCACCACGGTCATGAGCGAGGGGGGCCAGGCGCTGACCCGGGCCGCGACCGCGGCGCTCGACGACGGCACCCCTGAGGTCCTGCACACGTTCCTGGTCGAGGGGCAGTACACGGCCCGGGCCGAGGACTCGCGGGTGACGGTCTCGCGCAGCCTCACCACCGCGGGGCCCGAGGCGCAGAAGTACGCCTCGCGCGCCCTCAGCGGCAGCGACGAGGACGTGGAATGGTTCCTCGAAGTCGGGCAGCACATCGCGCAGGCCCGTGACCAGGAAGCGACCAGAATCGAAGAGCTGGTCGCGGTCGTGGTGCGAGCGGGCCACCGGGCTCAGACGCAGACCGATCTGGCCGTCGAGGCCTCCGAGCAGGCCGTCGCGGCCTCGGACAAGGCCAAGGAGGCCGCGCAGAAGGCCCTGGCCGAGGCCCGGGCGGCGCAGCAGGACGTGCGCAAGTCGGCGGCGGCCGCCCGGCGGGCCATCGCTTCCGCCCGGAGCGCGGCGGACTGCGCGCGTACCGCGATCCAGGCCTCCCAGGTGGCGACCCGCGCCTCGCGGCTCGCCTCGCAGGCCGCCACCGCCGCGCAGAACGCGGCCGCCAAGGCGGCGGCCGCGGCCTCCCGCGCCTACAAGGCCGCGATCGACGCCTCGAAGAACGCCGACATGGCGGGGGTGGCCAAGAACGCGGCCGTGGCCGCACGGAACGCCGCGGCCAAGGCCCGTGAGATGGTGGCGGGTCTCGACCGCATCCTGGCCGAGGTCGCTCGGGCCAAGGCCGCCGGTGGCCGGGCCGCGGCGGCCGCCAGGGGCGCCTCAACCGCCGCCGCTGCCTCGGACGCCGCCGCCAACGAGGCCGGCGCCGCGGCCGGAGAGGCGCGGGCCCAGGCCGAGGAGGCCCGCCGGCAGGCCGCCGTCGCCGCGGAGGCGGCCCGGCAGGCAACCGCGGCAGCAGCAGCCGCCGACGCCCACTCCGATGCCGCGGCCCGCGCGGCGCAGAGCGCGCGGGCCGCGGCCAACTCGGCGGCGGGACACGCGGAGAAGGCCGCGGCGGCCGCCGAGGAGGCGGTGAAGTACGCCGGTCAGGCGCGGGATTTCGCGAACAAGTCCACCGCCCGCGCGGCCGAGGCGGTCAAGGCGGCGAACACCGCCACCCAGGCGGTGCAGGACGCCGTCGCGGTCGAGGCGAAGGCCCGCGAAGCCGAGGACGCACAGCTGGACATGGAGCGCCAGCAGGGGATTGAGCGGGCCCAGGAGCTCGCCCGCGCAGAGAAGGAGGCACTGACCGCCCACGCGGGCAGACTCAACCAGGTCCAGCAGATCAACCAGGACATCCTGGACCTTCTCGCGCAGGCTGAACAGGCGCTGAGCGCCGACGACCTGCCGCTGGCCGCGGGGCTGGGCCGCAAGGCCGCCGTCGGACTGCTGCGGGCGAGCGGGACGTGGACTCGGGAGGCCGCCCAGTACGCCCTCGCCGGCAACGACGACGACGTGCTCGCCTGGGTGGATCTCGACCGCGTGCTCGCGCAGCAACAGGATGACCGCGAGACCGCCCTGTACATCGCGCAGGTCAGCGGCCCTGCCGTCGCTGAGGCTGCCGTACAGGCGCTGGCCAGCAACACCAGTACGGCCGTAGGCGACTTCAACACCTCCGGGCGGATCAAGGCGTCGGAGGAGGACAACCGCCGGGCCATCTTCAAAATCATCGGCGAGCACCCGGGCCCGGCGGTGAAGAAGGCGGCCGAGGAGGCGCTGGAGAAGGGCACCCCGGAAGCGCTGCACGAATTCCTCACCGAGAAGCTGCCCGCGGCGATGGAGGAGGACGACCGGGCCGCGATCACCGCTCTGCTGCACGAAGCCGACCGGTACATGCGGGCGCTGGCAGAGATCGCGCTGGAAGGGCCCGCCTGGATGCGGCGGCAGTTCCTGGAGAAGGTACGCCACCTCGCGGTCCAGCTCGACCTGGACACCCACGCCCATGTCTCCGCCATAAAGGGCCTGATCGCCGCCGCCGCACGGATCGCGCACGAAGCCCAGCAGGACGCGGCGCTGGCGTCCAAGGTCGCGGCCGAGGCACGCAGGGCCGCCGAGGAAGCGGCCCGGTGGGCCGCCGCCGCACAGGCCGCCGCCAAGAGCGCCGCCAACTCCGCGGTGGAGGCCCGTAACAACGCGGATATCGCGGACCGGGCCGCGGCCGACGCCAAGGCGTCGGCGGAGAAGGCCAAGTCGGCCGCCACGGCGGCCCGGGCCGCCGCGCGCAATGCCAACTACGCCGCCAACCGCGCCCTGGCGGCCGCCGAGAACGCCGAGAACTCCGCCAGCCAGGCCCGCGCCTCCGCCGCGCGGGCCCGGCAGGCGGAGATCGACGCGGGCAAGAGCGCCAAGGAAGCCGACCAGGCGGCACGGGACGCGCACCGCATCGGCCTCCAGGCCCGTGCGGACGAGCAGCGCAGGCAGGCGCTGGCAGCGCAGGAGAAGGCCAGGCAGGACCGGCAGAAAGGGGTCAACCCCGCGGATTCCCCCGACAACGACCGGGTGCCGGACAAGGAGCACTGGTGGGAGGACCGCGACGCCTGGATCAAGGGGCTCGGCTGGGTCGAGACCGGCGCCGCCGTGGTCACCGTGGGGGCCATGGGGACCGCGGTCGCCTTCCCTCCCTCCGCTCCCGTCGCCGGGGTCGTGGCCGGTGTCGGCAGCGGGGTGGGCATGATCTCCGGCGGCGCCCGCGTGGGCCTCATCGGCATGGAGAACGGTTTCACCAGCGGCAGGTTCGCCCGGGCCGCGGGCTGGTTCGCCGCCTCCACCGCCACCCGCGGCATCAGCAAGGTCGGCAAGCTCTTCAAGAAGGATTGGGTGCTGGCGGCCTGATCACCCGCCCGGCGTGAGCCGGGCTGTCGAGTCCTCCCGCGCGCCGGCCCCGGCCACCGCGCTCCACCGGCCGCCCCGCACGGCCAGGCGTCGGCCTCGCGGCCACCGCGCCCCACCGGCCGCCCCGGCGTCGGCCCCGCGGCGACCGTGCCCCACCGGCCGTGCACCCCATCAATCCGCGTGCCACCTCGCCACGTCGTCGCGCGCCCACACCTGCGAAGGACACCGATTCCCATGAAGTTGCTCCGGCGGATCGTCGCCACCGGCGCGGCCGCTGCCGCCTGCGCAGCGGCCCTGCTCGCCGTCACATCCCACACCGACGAATCGTCCGCCGCCGCGGTGGCGGACACCCGGCCCGGTCATGTCGTCGAGACCTTCACCTACCCGGGAGCCGACAAGATCCAGCAGGAGAAGGGCATCCTCCTCAAGCGCGGCGACGGACACGTCGTCCTGGCCGACTGCGCCTCCGGCACCGGCCTACTGTCCGTCTGGGCACGCGGCAAGGGACAGATCTGCTTCCGCACCACCGGCACCACCGGCTACCTCGCCGTGGAGGTCCCCCAGGTGTACGCCGTCAAGGGCGCCCTCACCCACGAGGCCGACGTGGTTCTCACCGCCGCGGACGACACCCGGCAGGAGATCGACGTCCCGAAGGACAGCTGGACCCCGGTGGGCGAGTCCGCCGACCCGCAGTCGCGCGAGTTCGCCCTCCTCGAGATCCGGACCAACAGATGAACACGGCACGTACGACCTCGCGCACCGGCGCGGCACTGCTGGCCGCCGCCGTCCTGCTGTCGCCCATGGTGACGGCGCAGGCCGTCACCGGCCCCGCCGAGACCGACGCCACCCGCGGCTTCACCGCCCGTCTCGACATCGGCAACGGCGCCAGGGCCTGCACCGCCGCCCTCGTCCACCCGCAGTGGCTGCTCACCGCGGCGTCCTGCTTCGCCGACGACCCCGCCGCGCCGACCGGCGTCCCGGCCGGGGCGCCGCGCCGGCCCACCAAGGCCGTCATCGGCCGCACCGACCTGACCACCACCCTCGGAGCCGAGCGCACCGTCGTACAACTGCTCCCGCGCGAAGACCGGGACGTGGTCCTGGCCCGGCTCTCCGCACCGGTGAGCGACATACAGCCCGCCACCCTGGCCACCGAACCCGCGGCCGCCGACGAGAAGCTGACCCTGACCGGCTACGGCCGCACCACGGACGAATGGGCCCCGGACAAGGCCCACCACGGCACCTTCACCGTCACCGGCACCGACGGCCCGGACGTGGAGCTGAACGGCGACGGCAGCGCGGTGTGCGCCGGCGACGCGGGAGCCCCGCTGTTCCGCCCGGTGCAGGGCGCGGCCCAGATCGTGGCCCTGGCCACCGGCTCCGACCAGGGCGGCTGCTTCGGCAGCGACGCCGCCCAGACCTCCACCGCGGCCGTCGGCGCCCATACCGACGGCCTCACCGACTGGGTCAACGGCGCCGTCGACGCCGCCCAGCGCCCGGTGCCGGTGGCGGACTTCAACGGCGACGGCTTCGAGGACACCGCCATCGGTGACCCCAAGGCCACGGTCGCCGGGTACGCCGAGGCGGGCGCCGTGCACGTCGTCTACGGCGGCGGGCGGGGCACCGCCCAGGTCGACCAGAGCGCCTCCTACATCCCCGCGGGCGCCGAGCCCGGCGACCGGTTCGGCCACGCGCTGGCCACCGTGGACTACAACAAGGACGGCTTCACCGACTTGGCGGTGGGGGCCCCGTATGAGGACGCCACCGCCACCGTCACCGATGTCGGCACGGTCGCCGTCGTCTACGGCCCCGCCGCGGGTCTGGGCAAGGGCCGCGTCAGCGACACCTACGTCCAGGGCGACGGCGTGATGAGGGCCGCGGTCAAGCAGAAGGGTGACCTGCTGGGCTCCTCCCTGGCCGCGGGGCACACCCGCGACGGCTCCCCCTACCTCGTCATCGGATCGGCCGGAGACACGGTGGGCGGCCAGGCGAACGCCGGGACCGTGTTCTACCTTCGGGGCGCCACCTGCGTGTCGATCGCGCAGGGGGCCGGCATGTCGGGCGGCCCCGAGACGGGCGACAAGGTGGGCGCTTCGGTGGCCGGGGACGCCGACCACATCGCGATCGGCGCCCCCGGTGAGGACATCGACGCCGTCGCGGACGGCGGCGCGGCCTGGGTCTTCGCGCACCCCGCCCAGGCCGGTGCCCGACCGGTTGAGCGTGCCAACATCAACCAGAACCTCGACGCCGTCTCCGGCGGATCCGAGGCCGGTGACGCGTTCGGAGCCGCCGTGGCCCTGGTGGAGAACGGCCCCGGCGGCCAGTCCGTACTCGCCGCCGGTGTTCCCGGCGAATCCCTCACCGCCGACAACGGCGCCGTGGCCAACAACGCCGGAGGGGTGGCGACTTTCAACATCCCGGCCACCGGCGCCTGGAGCGAACGACGGGTGTTCACCCAGGACTCGGCGGGCATCGCCGACCGCATCGAGGCGGGCGATCGCTTCGGCGAGACCCTCCAGGCCATCAACCTCTCCCCGCTCACCGCGCCGACCTGGGAATCCCTCCAACTCGTGGCCGGAGCGCCCGGCGAGTCCCAGGGGAGTGCGGCGGGCGCGGGTGCCGTACACGTCGTCACGCTGTACGGCGACCCCGGGCTCCACAACGACGTCCTGCTCCCGGGTACGAACCTCATCCCTGGTACTCCCGGAGCCGGCCAGCGAGTGGGCCAGGCCATCGGCGTCAGCCCCACTCACGTCTACGTCGGCATGCCCACCGGCCCGGGCGCCGTCCACGCAGTGCCATGGCAGAACTCCACCTCGCACTCCTCGAACGGACCCGATCTGCCGGTGGCCACCCATCAGCCCGGCAGCAACGGAATCCCGGCAGGCGGCAAAGCCTTCGGCAGCACGATCCGCTGAGGGGCAGCACGATCCGCGGAGGGCGAACCGGACTGCCCCAGAGCCGACTTGACCGGCCCGGTCCAGTCCGGTCCAGTCCGGTCCGGTCCGATCCGGGCCGTGCGCGGGCGCTGACCCCCTGACGGTCGGCGCCCGCGCGGCAGCGCCGTGCCTCACCCCTCGTGGTGTGACGCCGGCCCCGCCGTAGCGCTCGATCGACCGCGTTCCGAGGGGCTCGCCCTGGCAAACACGCGCAGACCCCTGCGCCCCCTCATGGGTCCTCATGGGTCCTCTCCGCCGCAGCGAGCCAACTCAGCACCGTGCCAACGAGAGGTAGGACAACCATGCGTGCCACAAGACCCGCGCGATCCGCACGAATACGCACCTGCTCAGCCATCGTGACCCTGCTGACCGCGGTGACGTTAGGACTCACCGCGTCCGGCACCAGCTGGGCACAGCAGAAGCCGACGGGAGAGCAGGGACGTGAGGGCCGGCTCCGCGCGACGGAGCCGCCGGCCGCCGCACCCCGCACCGAAGCCAGTAGCCTCCCGGCGGACTTCGCGGAGCGCTGCGAGCCCACGCGGCCAGGCTCCAAGGAACGCCGGGCGGGCGCCGCCGCGGCATGTGTGCGGATGAGCCCTGCCCCGGCCAGGCGCACAGGGACACCAGAGCGGAACCCCGCCTCGGCCGCGAACGCCGGAAGCTGCGCAGTCGCCGACCCCGGCACCTACAGCTACGAACGCTTCGCGTACTGCCTCAGCGGGGTGAACGTTCTCTACACCCTGCGTGACAGCACCGGTAAAGAGCTCGGACGCGGCACCCTGACCGTCTCCACCACGGCGCCCCTTCCTGCGGCGGGGACGGCCTGGAGCGAGCAGATCACCGCGACGATGAGCAGCGCGAGCGGCGCTGTCACCGCTCTCAACGCCAAGTTCCGCGCCTCCTGTACGACCGGCTGCACGGCGACGAAGACCGCACCCTGGTACGGCGGCGACGTGACCCCGGGCCAGTCCCTCAACGGCACCGTCACCTACTCCTCGAACCCCGCCCCGAACACCCACGTGCAGTTCACCACCTCGTACAAGATGTACGTGACCAGCTCGGGTGCCACGCCTGTCGATCCGAACGCCTCGTGGGACAACCCCCGCAAGATCCGTTGCGACGACGCGGTAGGGGGCACGTCGTCGGCAGGCTGTGCCATTCCCTCGGTCAGGGCCGTCGTGCCGCTCAGCGCAAGGGCAGCGGACCCGGGCGGCGCCGTCGCCGCCTACGCCTGGGCCCAGAAGAACCTCAACGGCGCCTGGGGCAAGCCGGGCAGCCCACTGATCCGGTCGACCAGCGGCGTGGCCGATCGCACCGCCCGCACGTGCAGCGACTTCACGGACCAGACGGAGCTCGTCGACGCCGACTCCTGCGGCGACTTCCCCTTCGGTGAGGCGAAGGAGGGCGGTGCCCCTGGCGACCAGTGTGCAGAGGTGATCCCTAATCTTGGCAACGGGGCATGGGACACCTACGTCCTGAACGACGGACATGTCCTGGACCCTGCCTCACCTTGCGTTCAGGCCCATGTCACGCCCGCCGAGCAGCAGTTCGCCGACACACAGCTCGCCAATGGTTTCAGGGACCAGCGGGTGATCGACGCCGATCAGTTCGAGGTGCGGTTCACGACCCCGTCCGCCGGCCCGCAGGGCCGCTGCCTGGGCACCACGCCGGACGATGCGCTTCCCTCCGGCGACGGGTGGATCAGGAACACCACCGAACCGGTCGACCACGTCAACAAGACCACCACCCCCCTCGGCCCAGCAGGCAAACGGCCGACCCTGGCACAGGCATGCCTGGGTAAGACACTCGGCAAGGGCAGCGAGGCCACGGGCGACATCACAGGCTGGCAGGACGCGCAGCTGTTCGCCCAAGCGCACCCGCCTGCACCCGGCCAGGCCCGGTGTCACCTGGTCGCGAACATCCTCGGCGGAAAGGGCAGGATCAAGGACGGCGGTCAGAAGAACCTCGTCCCTTGCTGGCAGGTCGGGATGAACACAGGCACGCCCAGCATGCGGACCTACGAGGCCAAGGCTCAGAAGAAGGTGCCAGACGACAGCTTCGGCAAGAATGACGCGATCTTCTACCAGGTGACGCCCGTCTACCGGGACGCCACCAGCACGATTCCGGTGGGAGTCACGATGAGCGCCACGATAGAACGGGCGGACGGAACAACCGAGGTGCTGTTCCCCGACGTCTACATCACCAATACCCAGGGCACCACCGGGCTGCTCAACCTCGGAAACTGATCTCGGTCAGTGCATGCCTTCGTGAGCCAGCGTGAGTCGCACCGCCCCGCTGCGGCCGTTCGACGTCACCGCGCTCTTGCCTGAACTGGCCTCACTGGCACGCGCGGCGCCCCGGCTGCCGCCCCGCCCCGGGTCTCCATCCGTGCACGACAGCTCGGTCGGCGGGCCGCTCCTGTGGCCCGCCGACGAGCCGTGGTCCCCCTGTGAAGGGCCGCACGTACGAGACGGGGCCAACGCGGCCCTGTTGCCCGGACTGCGTACGGCTGCTGCGCCGCAACCAGAGAGCAGCGGCAGCCCGACAGCACCACGCCCCCCAGGCGCCCGCGGCCACACCCGGGGAACGGGCGGCCGAACAGCGGATCAATGCCGACCGCCCGTGGGCCGAAGGCGTCGGTGGCCCTGCTGCCGGTGATCTGCTCCAGGTCCTGGTCTGTCCGGTGGCAGGGGTCAGCGCCAGTGGTTGTTGCTGGTGTGGTCGCCGGCGACCCAGCGAGCGAGGTCGGCGTGTGCTGTGGCGCGTCGCTCGGCGTCGATCTTCTCCACGTCGGGGTGGTCGACAGCGAATTCCAGGATGAGCCCGTTGGGGTCGGTGACGTACAGCGAGACACAGAAGCCGTGGTCGAGTACGTGGGCGTTCGCATCGGCGTAGCCGGCCGCGTCGACGCGCTTGAGTATGGCTTCCTGGGTCTCCGTCTCGACCTTGAAGGCGATGTGACGCAGGGGGGTGACATTGAGGTCCGTCTTGAACTCCTCCTGGTCCTTGGGGTCGGCGAACTGGAAGAAGGCGAGCGCGCTGCCGTCGGCCATGCCGTAGAGGGCGTGGCTGTAGGCGCGTTCGGCCCCGGAGAGCACCTCGCGTTCGGTCCAGGTGGCCACCAGGGGCAGGCCGATGACGTCCTCGTAGAAGTGCCGGTTGGCCTCCTGGTCGTCGGTGATCCAAGCGTGGTGGTGAAGGCGGAGCGGCAGGGCCTGGCTCATGTGGGGTCATCTCCGTTGATCGGCTGGGGTGTTGAACCGAAGACCGGGGTGGTATCCGGTTGCTCCAATCAGCATGCCTCCTACACAGGTTGAATATTAAATCACTATGAGCCATTGTTCACGCGCTGGAGCGCCAAGTCGTCGACCTGGGGTCAGCGCGGTTAGTTCCACCCCGTGCAGTACGGGTGTCCGGGGGCACGGCTGCGCGAACTGTGTGGAATGTGTGGCAACTTGTGCGCACCTCGTGACCGCTGGGGTCTGCGAGATGTGTCTTCCTGTGGGGGAAAGCCTTGATGCAACGCACCAGAGGTGCGCGTGTTTCGCGTGCCCGAAACAGGAAACCGGCCTCGCCACGGCGGCAGCTCTCGCCACCGGCGCCCTGACCCTGTCGCTGCTGTCGGCCGCGGGCGCCTCCGCCGCTGATGACCCCGGTTCGGCATCGGGCAGGGGCGCGCCGAACTTCACGATGCCCGCGGTGAAGGTGGGGGCGAACAAGCCTGTCCGACCGGCCGTACGCGCCCGGGACTGTCGGTAGCGGCCCCGGACGCTCAACCCAGCACACCAACACCGAGCACAGGCCCCCCAGGGCGGGGCCTGTGTCGGCCTCAGCACGCCGGCCCGGACGCACAGCACCTCGAAGGAGCGGTTCAGGTTGCGCGGCTCGACGGGCGTGCCGTTCTTGGTGGTGAAGGCCAGGCCGTGGCCGCTGCCCTGCCAGGCGTGGCCTGCGGCCTTCCTGTCGGTGAGCTGATTCTCTGACCCGGACCGACGGATACCGTGGGGGGATGCACAACGATCACCATGACCTCTCCTGGATCGGCGAGCACGCCTACGCCGACACGCCGTCTCGCGGCACACCAGGTATGCGTGACGGGATCTCGTTGACCGCGATACGCGGCATTGACACGTCCGCGTGGCTCGACCGCCTGGGCGCTGTCACGACCGGTACGCCGGTCGCGTACCGGGACTACACCATCCCGGACGACGTCGAAGGGTCGCTCGCCATGGTGGGAACCAGTGGCGACTGGTCCTTTGTCCTGGAGGACGGGGACGCGGCCACTGTGTTCCTGTCCCAGTTCGACAACGATGACGTTCTGTCCCGTGAAGGAGAGGAGATGGTGTGCGTGACGCTCAACCGCCACGATGCGCCTGCCACGATCCTCTACTCCTCTCCGGCCGATGACCGGATGGCATGGTCGGCTGATTTCGGCACGGCCTTCCTGGACGGATACTCCGCGCTTCCCGAAGACACCGCGGCCCGCCTGTCCGTTCTTGACGACAGGCTCGCTGCTTACGGTGCCGTCCATGCCCGGCTCGCTCCTCCGGCCCGTCCGTGGTCGGAGATGGGCCTGTCGGACTGGGCGCCGGCCGTGTATCGGGCCGTCGGCTGCCTGTTCGGCATCCGGATCGACCGGGACGACGTCGAACAGGGACAGCTGCCCGCGGTGGTACTGCCGGAGCCCGTGTAGACGCGACCAGGACACAAAGAAAAGAGGGGAGGGGCGGCACGCCTGGCTGGTGTGCCGCCCCTCCCCTGTGCTGTTACGGGGTCAGCTCGTCTTCATGGTGCACTTGAAGACGCCGTTCTTGTCCTCGCAGTCGCCGCTCATGCCGGTCTCGAGCCAGTACGCATCGCGGTCGTCGAGACGGAGCTTCTTCGCGAAGCCCGCGGAGAACGCGGACATGGAACCGGAGTTGTGCTTTCCGGAGATCGCCGAGCGTCCGCAGACCTCCTTCCAGGTCGGCTTCATACCGTCGATGTTGAGCAGGTGCACGCCGTCGGCCTGCTTCTTCGCAAAGGTCTGCACGCACTCGGAGCCGGAAGCCACCGGGTTGAGGCCGTCCTCGCTCTGGGGCTGGCCGCCGCTGTTGTACGAGGCGTTGAACGCGAACTCGTCGCAGTTCGGCTTGTCGGTCGCATCCTGCATCGCGCCCAGGTCGCCGTACTTGTTGGCCCAGCCGTCCTCGTCGCAGACCACGGCACGGTTCTTGCCGTTGCGGCCACCTGGCAGGTAGTAGAGCGGCGTGTCACGGGTCTTCACGCCCATGGTGTTCGGCAGCTTCTCCTGCAGCAGCCAGGCGTGTGCTGCGGCCTGCGGGAACTTGGCCGCGTTGAACGTATACGTGGGGGCGACGTTGACGAAGATGCAGCCGCTCTTGCCGAAGGTCTTCTTCGTGTCGCAGCGGATCATTTCGAGGTCGGACGGGTCGTCCATGCTCCACTGGTAGCCGACGTCCTGGACGCCGGGCGTGTTACCGGCCTGAAGAATTCCCGCGATGCGGAAGTCGGTGCGGAAGTCGAAGGTCCGCTCCTTCTCCGTGTCGTCCCAGGTGAACGTGGTCTTGAGGTTGGCTTCGCGGGTTTCGGCGGCCGACATCCACAGCGGCTTGCCGCCCCAGTCCTCGTACGGCGCCTTGCCGGGGTCCTTGCACTGCGTATGGCCGGTGCAGGACTGGTCCTTCATGACCATCTCGATGGCCCGGAACAGCGGCGAGGTGGTGCCGTCCAGCGAGATCTCGCGGGTCATGCTGAAGTACGCGGTGGCGTACGGCTTACCGTCCATTTTGTAGTAGGCGGGGAGCGTCTTGCTCTCGCACTCGACAGTGCGGGTCGCGAAGGCGGCCCTGCTCTCACCCGATGGGTTGGTGACGCACCAGTCGGTCATGCCGTTGGCGGCTCGGGGCCCCGGCGCGCGTGCCGCCTTCTCCTTGACCCGCTTCTGCTGTTCCTTCAGCTTCTGCTGGACCTCGGGGGGCAGTTCGTCGAACGTGAGGGACGGGCCGAAGCACGCCTGGGCGCCGTTCTTGTCGACCGGGCCGCCGCACTGCTCGTTGAGCGGGGTCTTCCTCGCCGTCGGGCTGCTGGAGACGGGGGCGCCGAGGGGCCGGGTGATCAGGCCGGTGGGGACCTGTGCCGACTGGTCCGGGTTCGGGCTGTTCGTATCCGAATCGGGGAGCTTGAGGTCGACGGAGTAATCGCCACCGGTGCTGGTGCCGTTTCCGCTGAACGCCACGCTGACGGCGTCGGATGCTCCGCCATCGTTGGCGGTGCGGACGTTCAGTGTCGGTGTGCCTCAGGACTGCGCGAATCTGGTCACGTTCCTCTGCTCGGCGGAGGGCGGATGGATCAATGCCCGGCTTCTCCAGAGCAACGGCGGTCTTGGGTAGTCAAACGGATGCGGGGAGAGGGTTTTGGCGGGCCTGCGGATGATGCCCCGGCCGGCGACGGGCGGGGCCAGGGCAGCGGGATTTCACCGCTCGCCGGTCAGAAGCTGCTCTTGGACCCAGAGTTGAGCTCTGGGGGTGCGTGAGTGCAGAAGTGGTCATGCTGTTGTCTGCGCCTGTTGAGAGGCAGCATGCGAATGACGGCGGCCGTGACAAGCTGGCGGGTCTGTAGAGCTATCGGTGCAGCTGGCTTGGAGCGCTGGCTTCCAGACTTCATTCGGAGGGGTGGAGAACATCCAGGCCGCACGTTCTGTGCCCGGTGACCTTGCGAGCAGGCGACATTGCTGGTCTCCGAGAGAAGGCGGGTTTGAGCCGCTTGTGGAAGCGTCCTCTGTCAGCTGTCTCGCTGCGATACCAATCTGTCTCCGAAGTCAGCCATCGCCGTGACCGCCGCGAACAGAAGGAGTCATTCATGAGCAATGTGCCCAACGGCGTATTTCGCATCCTCACATCCCCCTTCGACGGCGAGCAGCTTTGTCTCACCAACTCAGGAGGAGATGACCTCACCCTTCTGCCTCCAGGGGGCGAGGGGCAAAGCTTCGAGGCCCAGGCGACCTCGGACGGCTATGCGATCCACTTGGCTTCCCATGTTTTCCCTGCCCGGTACCTGAGCTACCAGGGGGCGCCCGACGCGCCGCGCGATGGCGCGATACTCCGGCTGCAGGTTTCCGAGTTCCCTCCTTGCAACTGGCACGTCGCCATCGCCCCCGGATTCACGTTCCGCCTTGCTGCCAACGGTAGCGACCTGGCCATGGGGATCGCCCCAATACAGATCCATCCGCCTCGTTTGCACCTGTCACGCGAGTCCGCCCTGGGGTGGGTCTTCGAGCTGGTCAAGGTCGAGTAGTCGCCGCAAGGTGGCGAGGGTTCGCAGCATCGGGTGCGGCGGGCTCACGCCATCAGGTGGGTGACCGCGTCAGGACCCGATCTTCTTGTACCAGTTGACGGGATACAGGCCAGTTAGGGCACCTGCCGCACCTGCCGCACCTGCCGCACCTGCGGATCGCGCTGGGCCGTACCGGCCCGGACACCGGTTGCGATGCGACGGCGGTAGCGGGTGGGTCAGCCGGCCTTGGGTGTAGCTCTCTTCCGGGGACGGCCCCGATGGTTTGAGCTGGCAGACCGTGGTTGTGGGTGATGGCGGCGTGGTCGGGTCTCTACCGTGTGGGTGGGGGCGGCGACGCTGATGGGGTCGTTGATCGGGGGGTTGGAGGCGCGGGAGGCGGCGGCCCGGGCCCGGGTGCGGTCGCCGCCGTCCTCGACGAGTGACGGAACCGCCGGGGCCGCACCGTGCCGGGGGCCGAGCGGGGCGGGCTGCCCACCGACTAGCATCGCCGAGTTCGTGCCACCCACCGGCCCGGGCATCGCGGCACGGCGTACAGGGAGCTAACACGGCATGAGAACGAAGAGCGCAGCGGCGTGGGCGGTAGCGGTGCTGATGCTCGGCGCAGCCGTCGGCGGCTGCGCCGAGCAATCGGACAGGGGACCGTCCGGCAGCGGCGCGAAGCACACGAAGTCCCTCCGCGAACCCGAGGACAAGCCTGATTCACGGGTCGTCGAGGACGACGACGACCACACCGTCCTCGAACTGTCCGACGGCCGGCAGGTGTCCCTCCGCTTCACTCGCCGCGGCCTGGAGGCACAGCATCGCGACGCCTCTGGCGACGCCTGGTCCGCCTCGAAGACCGTCTATGAGACCAGCACCAAACCGTGCAGCAGCATCAGGGCAAAGGCGTACCGGGACACCGTGTGGCTCGCGACCGGCTTCGGCACGTACTGCAGCGACGGCGAAGAACCGGAAGAGGTGATCGCGGCCGTCGCCACCGGGGACCTCTCCTCCTGGACCACCAAACCGACCAAGAGCTACATCTACTGGCCGAAGGCCCGCATCAGCGACGGTGGCACCCGAGTGGACTTCGTCCATCCCAGCAGCCTGCAAACCACCACGCTGACCTGGCGCAAAGGCTCCGGATTCGCCGAGGTGGTCACGGAGCACAAGCCCATCCACCCCTGGTTCGTGGGCCGGTGGCGAGCCACGGACGGCAGCCAGCAGCTGACCGTCCACCAGGTCGAGCCGGGCAGATGGGCACGCGTGGTCATCGAGTCCCTCACCGGCCCGCGATGCAAGGGCAGCGTCATTGTCACCGGCAGCAGCCAGTACAACCTGTCCATGAGCAACTTCAAGCTCGATCAGGGCACCAGGACCGTCAACTGCCCGCCGGAGGAGCTCAAGTACAACTTCGACGTGAAGTCCTCGGACGGCCCGCTGCGCCTACGCAGTATCGGCAACCACCCGAAGACCGTCCTTACCTATGAGCGGGCGGGCTGACGTACGACTGCGCATGAGGGGCGGCGGCGTGGTCGGGTCTCTACCGTGTGGGTGGAGGAGGCGACGCCGATGGGGTCGTTGATCGCGGAGTTGGAGGCGCGGGCGGCGGCGGCCCGGGCCCGGGTGGAGGCGCTCGAAGCGGAGCTCGCCCGGCTGACGGCCCGTCTGGAGGACGAGCGGGAGGCATGGTCGCGGCTGCGGATCGCCCGGGAGACGGTGGCCGAGGTGATCATGGATCTGGGCGGGTCCGGAGCGACCGCACCGGTGGCCCCGCGGCGCGGAGCCGGAGAACCCGGTGCACCCCGGGGTGCGGGTGGTCGGGGCGATCACAGTGCCGCACTGGCGCCAGGGGCTGTCGGATGCGGTGCTGCCGGATGTCTATCGGGACATCATCGAGGTCCTTACCGACGCCGCGAAGCCGATGCAGGCCAAGCAGATCGTGCCGTGGATCGGGCTGCCCGCGGTGACCGGAAAGTCGGCCCGCTGGCGTTCCCACCGCTCCAGCGCGTCGGTGTCCTCGCAGAAGTGATAGCCGGCCTCGAACGACCACAGCAGCGGCGGCCATGTCTTGTCTCCGGCCAGCTCGCGGTAGGCGGCGAGACCGCGCACCAGCTGGGAACGGGACAGTTCGGTGACCACCATCAGCCGGGCTTCTGCAACCCGGCCGGTGCGGTCTCCATCAAGGCGAGCCGGATGGTGTCGGCGTGACGCGCGGCGGCGGGTGAACGGCGCCGGTCACGCTCCCGGATCTTGGAGCGCGGCACGGCTACTCGCCTCGCAGCAGCCGGGCCAGTGCGTCGTCGACGTCGACGACGCCGGTGTCAACGGCGTGCTCCATCCAGTGCAGGGTGGCCCGGCAGCGTGCGATGTTCTCGTGCAGCAGCGAGCGTTCCTCGGGCGAGACGGCGCGGCCGCGCGGTCCGGGGACGACCCGGCCGACGGCGGCCACGAAGGTGTGGCAGGCGGTGACCAGGTCCAAGAGCTCGCTGGATCGCTTGAATCGCTCGATGGCGGGCGCGAGTTCGCTGGTCTGCTCGTATTGCTCGCGGGCCTGGCGGCCGCGCTCGACCTGGGCGTGGTTGACTGACTGCCTGGCCCGGTCATCCGACATGGCCTTGAAGGCGACGTCAGGGGCGGTCCAGCAGATCTGTGGCGGCCTCGGAGGCCACCTGCTCATCGTGCGCGAGATCGCGGATTGCCTCGATGCGTGCCTTGGCCGGCACCTCGTCGGCGACCGCCGGCTTGCGCGGCAGATCCGCCGCGACCTGCGTGGCCACCTGGTCATCGGCCGCCAGACCGTGAATCGCGGTCACCTTCTCCTGCACCGACACCGGATGCTGGACGTTCCAGCCCCGGGCCCGTTTGGCCGCGTCCTGGGTCCACCGCTTGACGCCGTAGCGCTGATTGAACGGCGGATTACGGATGATCTCGAACCGGTCCGGATGCCCGATCAGGATCCGGTGGACGTCCAGGGAGACCCCCTGACCCGGTGCTCGGGCGGCCAGTGCCCCGCGGTGTATCGGTAATTCATGATGCTGGAGACGTTCACTCCGATGTCGTCGGCGAACCGGCGCATGGTCTCCCCACCGACTGGACGTCCTCGCCCTCGCACCGCCCAGGCGGCCAGCCGCCGCGGTACGCGAGGGCGGGGCGAGCTGTCGATCGGGGCCAGACAGGGCCGCTCAGTCACACCCGCGCGGCTGCGTGGGACAGGGGACAGGGGGAGAGAGCGGGGTGTGGATCACCCGGTCATTGTGGCGCTGGCGCAGCAGGTTTTCGCCCCGCCCGGAGGCGATGGCTGGTACTGCGAGCCCAGGCGCGACGGTTCTCCAGACAGCCCAACCTGCCTCATCTGCTCTGCTTCGGCGCCCCGCCGTTCGAACTGCCGGGCCGCACCCTCCGCCACGCCAGTACCGAAGGCTTCGTCTACCGCCACCACCAGGCCCGGCACCTAGCCCGTCGTGGCGGACGGCGAGGCGGCGCTGTGGGCGCTGGCACCCGGCGGCAAGGACCGGGACAGCAGGTGGGTCATCGACCCGCTGTTCGCCTCCCTTGTCAAGGGCTATGTCCGCCACGACATGTACGTCCAGCAGATCTACACCGATCTCGGCGACGCGCTGAACGAGCAGTACGGCCCGGGGCTGGCCGGGCTGACCGGCATCATCGAAGGCCGGTCCGCCGCGCCCGCCAGGAAAGGGGCTCCGGTCCAGACCGCGTGACGCCCCGAGCGAAGGCCGGCCGGCCGTGCAGTCAGCTGGTAGACAGACGGCGGCGCCCGCCGCTGGACCGCGGTCTCGGTTCGCGAATCGTCCGCGCGCCGGCGGCTGCCTTGCCCGCCCTCTTCTGCGGTGTCCAGCCAGGCTTTGGGATGGACTCGATGAGCCGGCGCGTGTACGCCTCCTGAGGATGTTCGAGGACCGAGGCCACGGGGCCCTGCTCGATGACCCTCCCACCCTGCATCACGAGCACGTCGTCGCTGATGTGCCGGATGGCTCCGAGGTCGTGCGTGATGAACAGCAGGGCGGTCCCGGTGTCCCTTCGGATCCGGGCGAGCAGGCCCAGGATCTGCGCCTGTATGGACACGTCCAAGGCCGCGACGGCCTCGTCCAGGATCAGCACTCGCGGTTCGGCGGCCAGGGCGCGCGCGATGGCGACGCGCTGTCGCTGCCCGCCCGACAGCGACTTCGGCAGGGACCGGGCCTGCCGGTCGTCCAGGCCCACCATGTCCATCAGCTCGGCTACGCGAGCTCGTACTTCGTCCGCGGACGGACGCTGATGCAGCTGGACCGCCTCCGCGACGGCGTCGTACGCGCGTTGACGCCTGTCGAGGGAGGAGTAGGGGTCCTGGAAGACCAGCTGTATCTGCCTGCCCCGGGCGCGCCGCTCCCGTGATCCCACTCGTCCCCCGCCGCGTTCCTTGCCGCCGACGAGGATCTGCCCCGAGCTGGGGGTCTCCAGCCCGGCGACCATGCGGGCCGTGGTCGTCTTGCCGGAGCCCGACTCGCCGACGACCGCCAGCGAGCCGCCCTCGGGAAGGGAGAAGGTCACATCGTCGACCGCGACGAAGTCACCGAACGTCCTGCGCAGGTCGCGTACCTCAAGCATGGCTGCCGGCCTCCCCGGACGAGAACGTGTGGGGGAAGTGGCAGGCCGTTGTGCCGTCACCCGCGGCACTTGGCTGCGGAAGGTCGGTGCGGCACAGATCCTGCACCCCGGGACAGCGGTCGCTGAAGGCGCAGCCCTGCGGCACCTCGAAGCCGGACAGCGGTCTGCCCTCGATGGAACGCAGCCCCGCGCCGACGTCGTCGACCGAAGGGCGGGAGGCGAGCAGGGCCCGCGTGTAGGGGTGTGCGGCGCGGCCGCGCAGCTGGGTGGCAGGCAGCTCCTCCACTGTCGAGCCCGCATACATCACCGCGACCCTGTCGCACACGGCGGCCGCGAGTTCCAGGTCGTGGCTGATGAACAGCATGGCGAGCCCGCGGGCCTCGCGGGCCTCTGCGATGATGGCCATCACCTCCTCCTGGGTGGTGACGTCCAGAGCGGTGGTCGGTTCGTCGGCGAGCAGCAGACGCGGCTCGGTGGCCAGCGCGGCTGCGATCATGACGCGTTGCAGCAGGCCGCCGGACAGCTCGTGGGGCCGCTGGCGCATGCGCCGGTCGGCGTCGCTGATGTCCACTTCCCGCAGGATCCCGATGACCTTGTTGACCGCCTCGGCGGCCGGGACTCCGCGCGCGGTGGTCAGGCCCTCGATCAGGAAGTCACCGATGCTGCGGGCCGGGTTGATGTGGGCCCGCGGGTCCTGGAACACCATGGCGACGTCCGAGGCGCGAAACGCCCGCAGGCGCTCCGGTTTCATCCCCGGTACGGACTCCCCGTCGAACAGGACGTCCCCCTGAATACGGGCCTGTCGGGGCAGCAGGCCCATGACGGATCGGGCCGTAAGGGACTTGCCCGACCCGGATTCGCCCACGAGGGCGACGGCCTGTCCCGCGGGGATGCTCACGTCGGCGCGGTGGACGACGGTGCGCAGGGCCCCGTCCAGGGGCAGGTCGATCCTGAGCGCGTCGATCTGGAGCAGAGGTGTCGGGCTCATGCGTTCTCTCCCAGCAGACGTCGCGACAGTCCCGCGCCCAGCAGGTTGAACGCCACGACGGTGGTCAATATGGCGAGGCCCGCGTAGAGCGACTGCTGCGGCTGGCCGGCGAGGATCGAGGGCGCTCCGTTGGACACCATCAGTCCCCACTCAGGGTTCGGGGGCTGGCTTCCGAGGCCGAGGAAGGAGATTGCGGCCACGTCGAGGAGGGCGTATCCGAAGCCGATGGCGGCCTGGACCAGGACGAGCGGCAACAGGTTCGGCAGCAGATGCCGCAGCCAGACGCGGGCGGTGGGCGCGCCGAGAAGCTGCAGCGCGGCCACGTACGGCAGGTCGCGTTCCTTGATCGCGGCGGATCGCACGACCCGGGTGATCAAGGGCAGGTAGGCGATCGACAGGGCCACGATCGGCGCGGTGAGCCCGGCGCCGAAGACGGCAGCGACGAGGACGGCCATGATCAGCCCAGGGAAGCCGAAGACGATCTCCAGCGCCCCTGAGACGCACCGGTCGAGCCATCCGCCGAACCAAGCGGCAGACAGCGCCAAGAGCGTGCCGAGCGTGGTGGAGACGACGATCACGACGGTGGGGGCGACCATGCTGGCACGGGCCCCCGCGATCAGGCGCGACAAGAGATCGCGTCCGGTGTCGTCGGTGCCCAGGAGGTGGCCGGCCGTCGGCGCGGCGTTGACGTTCAGAGGGTCGACCGCATTCGGATCGTGCGGGGCGATCAGCGGGCCGAACAGGGCCAGTAGGACGACCAGGCCGACCACCCATCCAGCCGCAAGCGTCACGCGGTCACGCGGGCGCACGGCGCGGGGCTTCGCGGCGGTGCGGGCGAACAGGGCGGCGGTCATCGGGCCCCTTTCTGAGTGGCTCTAGGGTCGAGGGCGGCGCTGACCAGGTCGACGGCGGTGTTGACGACGACGAAGACGGCCACGAAGAGCAGCGAGATCGCCTGGACCACGGCCATGTCCTGCTTGGACGCGGCCTCGATCATGAGGGCTCCGAGCCCGCCGGTGCCGAACGCCTGCTCGGCGACGGCCGCGGTGGCGATGATGCCGGCGACGCCGACGCCGGAGACGGCGAAGACGGGGCCGGAGGCGTTGTGCAGGATGTGCCGCCGGATCACGATGCGTTCGGGGACGCCGCGGCTGCGGGCGGTCTCCACGTGTTCCGAGCGCATCTCGGCGCGAACGGCGGTCCGGGTGACCTGGGCGACGTAGCCGATCCAGGTCATCGCCAGGGCGACGGCGGGCAGCGTCAGGTGGGAGAGGGTGCCGGCGAAGCCTTCACCGGAGCCGTAGACCGGAAACCACGGCAGTTGGACGGCGAAGAGCCAGATGAGCAGGACCGCCATGACGAAGGTCGGCACCGCCATTGCGCCCGCTGTCAGGGCCGTGGTCAGCGTCTCCGTCCTGCCGCCGCGCAGCGCGGCGATCGTGCCGATGACGGTGCCGATGGCGAGGACCAGGACGGCGGCGTAGGCGACCAGCGCGAATGTGCCGCCCGCGCGTGAGCCGATGAGGTCCGCGACAGAGGCGCGGAAGACAAGGGACTTGCCGAAGTCGCCCTGCAGGCAGTTGCTCAGCCAGTGCCAGTAGCCCCGGATGAAAGGGTCGTCCAGGTGGTACTCACGGTGGATCTGAGCCAGCACGGCTGGGTCGGGGTTCCGGCTGCCGCCGACGAGAAGCGTGGCGGGGTCTCCGGGGGTGAGGAACATGGCGCCGTAGATGGCCAGGCTGGAGACGAACACGGTCACGAGCAGCATGCCGAGCCGGGTGGCGACGAACCGCAGCGTCATGTCGGACCGCCTCCTTCACACCGCGTACGTCGCGGTGCGCGGGCCGGGCGTGCACGGCTGCGCCGGCGTTCCGGGGGCGCAGGCAGTACGTGTCGCAGAGGGAGCATGAGCCCTCCAGGGTGCAGGGGCTATTCGCCGCTTTCGGGCAGGACGGTCAGACGCAGGCGTGAGGGGTGGGTGGATCCGGTCCGCAGCTTCTGCAGGCTCGCCTTGGGCGCCGTTGTCAGCCACGGGTTCTCCAGCGAGCCGGAGTTCGGCAGGTGGTTCGGGAAGTCGCTGCCGGCGATCATCAGCGCGAGGCGGTGGCCGGGGCGTACCCGGTAGCCGGTGTGGCCCAGGGCTATTTCCACCTCACCTGGCCTGTCGGCCTGGACGCAGCCGCGCACGACCAGGCGCGCGGTGCCGTCCGGCGCCAGGTCGAGGAGACGGACGAACACGTCGAACGTGGGCGCCGTGCTCTCCACGTGGAGCACCGCGTGGACCGGGCCTGCCAGGACGAGCGGGGCGTTCGAAGTGGCGCTGGTGAACACCAGGACGTCGTCCCGGTCGAGCGTGCGGCGCTCGTCCACATGGTCACGCAGTTGCATGAAGGTGTCGGCCGCGGCCGACGGTACGAGATCGTCGGCGTCGTAGCGCCACTGCGCGCATCGCGTTCCGGCGGTCGGGCTGAGGGCGAGCGTCCCGCCCGGGACCGCGCCGGCGGCGTCCGCCGGATCGTCGAGGTACAGCTCGGTCTCGGCGGCCTGCGGCGGCGGCCAGGTGCTCGAGGTGCGCCACCCCACGTGAGCGAGCTTCCAGCGCACCCGGGGAAGCGAATCAGGCTGGGCAGTGCCCTTGAGGAAGACGTCGAAGAACTCGATCGCGGGACCGGTGTAGGAATCGAGCATGCGCTCCAAGGCGGTGGCGTCGACCAGGTGGTCGTCGTCCGGTGCCACCGGGGCGTTCTCCAGGAAGTAGTTCTCGTGGTCGGTGGTGTCGGCTACGAGGTACTGCAGTGCAGACCATCCGGGCCGTCGTGCCAGTTCGGTGTAGTCGCGCATGTGGGCGATGCCGAGGTTGTCGAACCAGCCCACGCAGTGCAGGACCGGCACCGGCCGCGCGTCGTAGGGATGCGGCCCGTTGTAGGGGGCGAGGGAGATGCCCGAGGCGATGAGGTCGAAGCCGGCCGAGCGCTTTCCGATCGCGCCGAATGCCTGTTCGTAGGCGGAGGCGATCGGGCGTCTGGACAAGTCGATGTCGAACTCGTAGCTGTCGTTGTCGACCCATATCTGCGCCTGGTAGGTGGTGCCTTCCAGCCACAGCGGCTGCGTACCGGAGCCGGCGTCGTAGGTGGCGATCCCGGGGCCGTTGCTGGTGCAGGTGACGCGGGGAACGATGGCGCGCAGGGCGGGGTGCTCGCTGGAGACTGCCGACCATTGGGTGAATCCGTAGTACGAGTCGCCGAACATGCCCACTATTCCGTTGGACCAGGGCTGGCGGACGATCCAGTCGATGGTGTCGTAGCCGTCGTCGACTTCCCCGGTCCAGCCGAGGGTCTGGCCCTGTGAGCGGAACTTGCCGCGGACGTCCTGGACGACAACGGTGTAGCCGTGAGCGGTGAATCGATCCGCGATCTTGTCGAAGAAGACGTAGCGGCTGTTCTTGTCGTAGGGCAGGCGGGCCAGGACGGTCGGCGTCGGCGTCCCCGGATCTGCGGCGTACACGTCGGTTGCCAGCAGCACCCCGTCGCGCATGCGCACCATGTGCGGCTTGGCGTGCGGAGGGACGGGCTGCGGGGTGACGCGCTGGACGGGAAAGCTCATGCGGCCCTCCATGGCGAACCGATGGAAAACATCGTCATACAACAACGTTGCGTCTCGGGGTGCTCAACGTCAAGCCCTCCGGGCGGGTGCTCGGAGACGGGTCTGCGGCCAGGCGTGGGGCGGGGCCCGGACGCGGCGAGGGCCTCGGCGAATCCTTCCGGGCGTCGTGCGGTCTGCCGTCGGCCCCTCTTGGTCGCATGTGACATTTCGCAAAACGTCGTGATATAACAATGTTACATTTCGAGTCTTCAGCGACACCCCTCTGTGAGCTAGGTTCTCTCCATGCCGATCGATGTCGATGAGGTCCAGCGCCTCCAGGCGATCGCCCAGGCGACCCTCGCTGTCGCCGCCCGTGAAGGCGCGCGTGCGGTGACAATTCGCGCTGTTGCCAAGGAGCTCGGCGGCTCCACGGCCATGGTCACCAACTACGTGCCCACCCGAACGGCTCTGATCACCAATGCCGTCCGCGCGGCGGAATCCCAGTGGCGGGAGGACCTGGAAGCCCATGTAGGGGACCTGGCAGGGGCGGAGCGGCTGCGGGCCACGGTGGAATGGCACCTCAGCACCGAACCCGAGGACCTGCTGCTGCGCGCGCTCTGGGTCGAGATGCTCTCGTCGGCGCAAATCGACCCCGACAACGTCGACCATCAGGAGCCGCGCGATTCACGTCAGGAGTTCCTCGCCGCATCCACCGCGGCAGGAGTGCCCGATGTCGACCTTGCAGTCGACGTCCTCTCCCTACTGACCCGTGGATACTACGTATCCACGATGGAGGAGCCGGCCTACTGGACTTCCGAGCGGGCCAGCCGCGTCGCCCAAGCTGTCGTGGATGCCCTCATCGGAGGTTGAGTGCAGCGTGTCTCCTGCGGCTGCGGACGCGGCTGCGGACGTGGCTGCGGACGTGGACCGGCGGCGCGCCGAGGGCCGACAGGCCGCGCCCGAAGCGACCGCACCAGGGAAATCATCTTGCCGATCACCCTGGTGTGACGGCTCATGCCCGGGCTTCGGGCGGGGCAGACAGCCACGTTCCACTTCGCCTACGCCGGCGCGAGGGTGGGCCGCGTGCGCGTGGCCCGGGCCTCGATCGCGGAGGCGACGTGGAGCAGCAGGTCCTCCTGGAAGCGGCCGCCGATCAACTGCACGCCCGATGGCAGCCCGTCGCGCAGCCCGGTGGGCACGGAGACGGCCGGGAACCCGAGGACCGGGACGGCCTGCATCGGCCACTGCGCGGCCAGCAGTTCGCTCACGCGGGCGTCGCCCGCGAGGTCGGCGTCCTGCTCGAACGGCGGCTCGGTGGTGACCGGCGTCAGTACGATCCGGTCCTGGCCCAGGAATTGCTGGAGGCGGCTGATGAGGGTGCCGCGGCGGGCGTAGCCGCGGATGTAGTCGGTGAGGGTGGGCTGCTCGCCCCAGGTTTCCGCGGCGGCGGCGAAGGAGGACGCGAGGGAGACGCGTACGGCATCGTCACCGAACATCTCGATCTCGGACATCATCGTCTTCAGCTCCTGGTAGAGCAGTAGCGACCACAGCTGGGCGGCCTCGCCGAGCAGGGGCATCTCTATTTCCTCCACCTCGTGGCCGGCCTCGGCGAGCCAGCGGGCCGCGTCGTCGATGGAGGCGTTCACGGCGGGGTGGGGCTTGGCGTTCCCTGCCTCGCGGACGACCGCGACCTTGACCCGGCCCGGCTTGCCCAGCGGGGGGCGTACCGGGAGTCCCACGGGGTCGTTCAGGTCGGGACTCACCATGGCGTGCAGGCCGAGTTGTACGTCGTCGACGGTCCAGCCGATCGCGCCGTGGACTGCCATGGTCTGGAACGACAGGGGGCTGTCGAACTCCTCCGCGCCGCGGGGCTCCACTCCGGAGACGAGTCCCATGGTGGGGCGCAGGCCGACGGCGCCACAGCAGTAGGCCGGAAAGCGGATGGAGCCGCCGATGTCGTTGCCCTGGGCAATCGGGGCCATGCCGGCGGCGACCGAGGCGGCGGCGCCGCCGGAGGAGCCGCCTGGAGTGCGGCCGGAGTTCCACGGGTTGA
The DNA here is from genome assembly GCF_040646035.1 of Streptomyces sp. NPDC046465. NCBI lineage: Bacteria > Bacillati > Actinomycetota > Actinomycetes > Kitasatosporales > Streptomycetaceae > Streptomyces > Streptomyces sp. NPDC046465. The sequence continues at coordinate 37,510 of NZ_JBEYZK010000020.1, read as the reverse complement.
GCGTCGTGCCGTGCAGGTCGTTGCCGGTGAACCAGCGCACTGCGAAAGCCGGACTGTTGCTGCGGCCCAGCAGGGTCGCGCCGGCCTCGCGCAGGCCCGCGACGCAGACGGCGTCGTCCTGGGCGACGGCGTCGGCCCAGGCTGTGACTCCGTGCGAGCTGGCGTAGCCACGCTGCGAAGTGTTGATCTTGGTGGATACCGGGACCCCGAGCAGTGGAGGCAGTTGCCCGCCCGCGGCGACAGCCGCGTCAGCGGTCGCGGCCTGGGCGAGCGCCTCCTCGGACCGGATGTCGACGAGGGCGTTGAGCGTCGGGTTGGTCGCGTCGATGCGGGCGAGGAACGCCTCGGCCACCTCGGTCGCCGAGAACGTCTTGGTGCGGATGCCGGCAGCCAGTTCGGCGGCCGAGTGGTCCCACAGCGGCCTGTCGCCAGTGGTGTCGGTCATCGTCGTCTCCCGAGGTGAAGGTGTGGCGATCACTTGGTGGCGCCGCCGAGGTGTGCGGCCCAGGGCATGCCCATGTAAGCGAATGAGGTCGGCGCGCCGCTGAGCCGCTTGTTCATGAACATCCGCTCGTGTGTGGTGGCCAGGTAGGCGGCCGGGACGGTGGTGGTGAACAGGGCCTGAGCCTCGCCGTATGCCTTGGCCGATGCGGCGGGGTCGGAAGCGGCCCGGGCCTTGGCGAGCAGTCGGGTCGCGTCGGGGTTGTTGTAGTTCGTCCAGTTGAACAGGCCGCGGGGGTTGACCATCTCGGCCACGTAGGACGCCGGGTCGGGCATGGCGACGTATCCAAAGGTCAGGACGAAGTCGAGGCCCTTGCGGACCGAGGGGTCGTAGAAGAGCGAGGACATCTCGGTGGGCTGGAGCTGCTTGATCGTGATCTCGACGCCGATCTTCTTGGCCGCGGCCTGGATGAAGGTCAGCGCCTGGAGTCCGCGCTGGTCACCCGCAGGGATGGCGGCCACCAGCGGGCGCGAGAGCGGGCCGGCCTCCTTGACCAGCTTCTTCGCCTCGTTCTCGTCGGGTTTGGGGACGTCCGGGAGCGCCTTGTAGGCGGTGTCGAACACGTCGGCGGCCGGGTCGCCCTGCCAGGTGAGCGGCGGGACGAGTGACTTCAGGGTGGTGGCGTCGCCGCCGAAGACGTTCTTGATCAGCGCCTCGCGGTCGATGACCAGGGCCAGGGCGTCCAGGAGCTTGCGGTCGGCGGCGGGCGACTCGGCGTTCGCGGGGATCAGCAGCACGTTCTGGGTCGACGGGCCGAGGTGGATGGCGCCGCTCTTCGACTTCGCGAGTGCGGTGGCGCTGCTGGGCGGCAGCTCGTAGGCGCCGTCCACCGCGCCGGACAGAAGCGCGCTGGTCAGCGTGTTGCTGTTGGTGATGAACTGGAACTTGACCTGCTTCGCCTTCGGCTTCAGCTTGCTGTCCCAGTACGCGTCGTTGCGTTCCAGAGTGATGGAGGTACCGGACTTCCAGGAACCGAGCTTGAACGGCCCCGTGCACATCAGGCCGCCATTAGCCGTTCCGTAGGCGGGGCCGGCCTTTCCGGTGTACGTCTTCTTGCTGATTGCGCCGAACGACGTGGACAGCGCTTTGGGGAGCGTCTGGTCGTGCCCCTTGGTGCGCAGTGTCACCTCGTGGGGACCGGTGGCCTTGATCGACTTCACGGCGGCCAAGTAGTTGCCGTACAGCGCCTGCGTCTTCGGGTCCCGCTGACGCTCCAGGCTATAGACCACGTCCTGCGGCGTCATGGGGGAGCCGTCCCAGAACTTGACGTCGGAGCGCAGGTCGAGCACCAGGGTGCGGCCATCGGCCCACGCGACCTTCTGAGCGAGACCGGGACTGAGAGAGAAGTCCGCGTTCATCCGGGTCAGGGTGTCGCAGAGATTGGCTCCGACCGTCTGGGGCGAATAGTCGCCGATCTTCGCGGGGTCGAGCGTCGTCGGCTCGCCGTAGGGCAGTGCCCAGGTCACCCGGTCCACCTGAGAGGCGCCCGGCGCGGTGGTGGTGGTCAGACGCTCGGCCCCCGGGGCTTCACCGTTTCCGCTGGGCGAGCTGCTGCAGGCCGCAGCGGCCAGCACGCCCACGCCCGTCAGCAGCGTCAGAACCGATTTCTTCACAGCCATGCTTGCTCCTTGCCGAGAGGAGTGAGGAAGGAAGGGGAACGCTCGCGATGGGGGGAGGACAAGCGTCGACGAGCCGTCGTAAACGAACGTCATATAACGTTGTTGCATGTCACGCTTGCATCTGGTGAGCTAACGCGTCAAGAGCAAGGCGCGGCCATCTCGCGGGTCAGGTTTTCGGCCCGCCGGGCCCGGCCCTGGCTGCGCACCCGGCCTGACCGGCGACGATGCCCGCGCGGCCCTTGTGGAGGCGACCGCGGCCGGCTGCCTGGTCGATCGTCCCCGCCTGCGCGGCGCGAAGGATCGCGCCGCCTCATCGCACAGAAGCGGAGAACGCAATGCATTCCACGCCCGCTCTCGAGTTCGCTTTCGAGATCCGTGCCGAGCTGGCCGACACCCTGCGCATCGGCAACGGTGACGGCGAGGTCACCGAGTTCACCCCCATCGTCGGCGGCCGCGTGGACGGGCCCGCACTGCGTGGGAAGGTCCTTCCGGGCGGAGGTGACTGGAGCAGTACGCGTGGAAAGGTGTGCGAGCTGGAGGCCCGCTACCTGCTCCAGGCCGATGACGGCGCCGTCATCGACATCGTCAACCGCGGCTACTACAGCCCTAGGGCCGCTGCCCCGGACCAGTTCGACGGAGACCTGCAGGTCTCCGAGGCCGGGCACTACTACCGCACCTCACCGGTGTTCCGCACGGACGCACCCGCGCATCGCTGGCTCGCGGAGTCGGTGTTCGTCGGTCTTGCCCGCCCGGACGGCGACAACGCCGTCGTTATCCGTATGTACGCACTCAAGTAGCACCCTCTCCCGGTGCGCGCGTGCTGGAGCGAGCCGAGGGGCCGGGGAGTCTGAGCCGGGTCAGGACAAGGACCGCCATGCCTCGTTGAGTGCCGCCCGGAAGGCGCCGGCCTCCTCGGCGCTCAGCTGGCCGACCATGCGTTCCTCGAGCCTGCGGGCCGGTTCGGCGTAGTCGGCCAGCAGGCGGCGCCCTGCGTCGGTCAGCTGGATGAGGCGTTCGCGGCGGTTGACGGGGTTGGGTTCGCGGCGAATCAGATCGCGGCACTCCAGTGCGCGGACCATGTCGGCCATCGACTGGGCGGTGACGAAGGAGTCGCGGGCGAGCTGGGCGGCGGAGATCCCGTCATGCCGCTCCAGCACGGTGAGCGCGGTGTACTGCAGCGCCGTGATGCCGGCGGGTTTGAGCACCTCTTCCAGGCGGGCGCGCACCGCCAGCTCCGTCCGCTTGACCAGATAGAGCAGCGAGGTGCTCACGTTCGTCCTCCTGTGGTGAGGGTCCGCGCGGGGCGGTTCGTGCCGCTCTCCGCAGCAACCGCCGCCGGGGCGGCGGACGCCACCACCCTAGGGCATTGACAGGAATCCTGTTGACTGGCCAGACTCGCGTTCATCAGGATTCCTGTCGATCCCGGCTTGTGTCGGCGCTTTCGGCATTCCTCTTCCACCACCTACGAGGGGCCCCTCTCATGGATCTCCAGGGCAGAGTCGCCATCGTCACCGGCAGCGGACGCGGTCTCGGACTGGCCTACGCGCAGGCTCTCGCCGCCGCTGGCGCCGCCGTCGTCGTCAACGACGTCGACCAGGCCGCCGTCGACGCCGCCGTCGCCTCGATCACGTCCGAGGGCGGCACGGCGACCGGTGTCGTCGCGGCGGTGGGCGACAGCGAGGCGGCCGAGCAGCTGGTCGACGCCGCGGTTCAGGAGTTCGGGCACCTGGACGTGCTCGTCACCAACGCCGGTATTCTGCGCGACCGCGTGCTGTGGAAGATGACCGATGACGACTTCGACGCCGTATTCCGCGTCCATCTGCGCGGCACCTTCACCTGCGCCCGCGCCGCCGCCGTCCGCATGCGCGAGCAGGGCACCGGCGGCCGGATGGTCCTGATCTCCTCCCCGGCCGGACAGCGCGGCAACTTCGGCCAGACCAACTATGCCGCCGCCAAGGCCGGCGTCGTCGCCATGGCCCGGACCTGGGCGATGGAGCTGGGCCGCGCCGGGATCACCGTCAACGCCGTCGTGCCGGTAGCCGCCACCGAGATGACCAAGACCATCCCGGCGTTCGCCCCCGTCATCGAGGAGGCCGAACGCACCGGCAAGCCGCTGCCGGACTGGCTGCGCAAGGACGAGGGCCTTGGCACCGTCGAGGACGTCGCCGCCCTGATCACCTTCCTGGCCTCGGACGCCTCCGACGGAGTGACCGGGCAGGCCATCGGCATCGGCGGCGACCGGCTGGCCCTGTGGGCGCACCCCAAGGAGAAGGCGGTCGCCTTCGCCGACGGCGGCTGGAGCGCCGACGCCATCGCCACCGGATGGGCGGACGGCGTCGGCGCCGAGCCCGAGACCTACGGCATCCCCGCGCCCCAGGCCCCGGAGGCGTGAGATGGGCGACCTCGCGCTCGACCTCGACCGGATCACCGCCATCGACGTGCACACGCACGCCGAGGTGTCCAAGGACGGCCACGGAGCCCTGAGCCCGGAGCTGTTCGGCGCCTCCGAGGCGTACTTCAAGGCCCACGGCCACCGACAGCCCACCATCACGGAGATGGCCGAGCACTACCGCGAACGCCACATGGCGGCCGTGGTGTTCACCGTGGACGCCGAACACGCCACCGGCCACCCCCGGATCGCCAACGAGGAAATCGCCGAGAGCTGCGCCGCCCACGCCGACGTCCTGATCCCATTCGCCAGCATCGACCCCCACAAGGGGCGGGCCGGCGTGCGTGAAGCCCGCCGCCTGGTGGAGCGATACGGGGTACGCGGCTTCAAGTTCCACCCCAGCATCCAGGCGTTCTCCCCCAACGACCCGATGGCCTACCCGCTGTACGACGCCGTCGAGGAACTCGGCGTGCCCGCCCTGTTCCACACCGGCCAGACCGGGATCGGCGCCGGCGTTCCCGGGGGCGGCGGCATCCGGCTCAAGTACTCCAACCCCATGCTCGTCGACGACCTCGCCGTGGACTTCCCCGAGCTCCGGATCATCCTCGCCCACCCGTCCTTCCCCTGGCAGGACGAGGCCCTGGCGGTGGCCACCCACAAGCCGCACGTCTACATCGACCTGTCCGGCTGGTCGCCGAAGTACTTCCCGCCGCAGCTTGTCCGCTACGCCAACACCCTGCTCAAGGACAAGGTGCTCTTCGGCTCCGACTACCCGGTCATCACGCCCGACCGGTGGCTCGCCGACTTCGACAAGCTCGACATCAAGCCCGAGGTCCGGCCGAAGATCCTCAAGGAGAACGCAGCCCGGCTACTCGGCCTGCTCACGGACTGAGGGAGACCGCCGTGTTGAACCAAGGCATCGGCTCATGGCCGGCGCGCCGGGCCCGCAAGACACCCGACCGGATCGCCGTCGTCCACGACGACCGCTCCCTGACCTACCGCGAGTTGCACGAGCGCGTCGTGCGCCTCGCCCACGCCCTGCGCGCGCTCGGGGTGGCACGGGGCGACCGGATCGCCTATCTGGGCCCGAACCACCCGGCATTCCTGGAGACCTTGTTCGCCGCCGGGACGCTCGGGGCGGTCTTCGCTCCGCTCAACACGCGGCTCGCGGCGCCTGAACTGGCCTACAACCTGTCCGACTCGGGCAGCACCGTCCTCGTCCACGCCCCCGAGCAGGCCGGGACGGCCCGGGCCGCGGCGGCCGAGGCAGGCCTACGACACCGAGTCGCGCTCGCCGGCCCCGACGAGGACGCAGCCCTCGACTACGAGGAACTGCTCGCCGGCGCCGGGACCAGCCCGCTCGACGAGGCCGTGGCGCCCGAGGACCCGTGCATGATCATGTACACCTCCGGCACCACGGGCCATCCCAAGGGCGCCGTCCTCTCCCACACCAACATCACCTGGAACAGCGTCAACGTCCTCGTCGACACCGACCTCGCCGGCGACGAGGTGACGCTCGTCGTGGCCCCGCTGTTCCACACCGCCGGACTCAACATGACGTGCCTTCCCACGTTGCTCAAGGGCGGCCGGGTGGTCCTCCTCGGAGCCTTCGACGCCGAGCGCGTCCTGGAACTGATCGAGGACCTGCGCGTGACGTACATGTTCGGCGTCCCCACCATGTACGACGCCATGACGGCCCGGCCCCGCTGGGCGACCACGGACCTGTCCAGCCTGCGCACCCTCAACTGCGGCGGCGCCCCAGTACCGGAGCGCACCATCAGCGCCTACCTCTCCCGCGGTCTCGCCTTCAGCCAGGGCTACGGCATGACCGAGGCGTCTCCCGGAGCCCTCTACCTCGACAAGGAACAGACCACGGCCAAAGCGGGCTCCGCCGGAGTCCCGCACTTCTTCACCGACACACGGGTCGTCCTGCCCGACGGCCGCGAGGCAGGCCCCGGAGAGCCCGGCGAGATCCTCGTCCATGGTCCCAACGTCATGACCGGGTACTGGAGACGGCCCGGGGACACCGAGGCCGCCTTCAGCGACGGCGGCTGGCTGCGCACCGGCGATGTCGCCCGGACCGACGCCGACGGATACACCTACATCGTCGACCGGGTGAAGGACATGTACGTCTCGGGCGGCGAAAACGTCTACCCGGCCGAGGTCGAGGCTGCGCTCCTCGCCCACCCCGACGTCGCCGAATGCGCCGTCATCGGCGTGCCCGACCCGGTCTGGGGCGAGGTCGGCCGCGCGGTCGTCGTCCTCAGGCCCGGCACTCAGGTCGACGAGGACGACATCCTGGGCCATCTGCGGGGCCGGCTCGCCAAGTACAAGATTCCCAAGTCCCTTGTCGTAACGGACACCCTGCCCCGTACGGCTTCCGGAAAGATCCTCAAGCCCGTCGTGCGCGACACCTTCGCGATCGATCCCGCCGACCGTCCCCGTCGGTAAACAGACATGCCACCCCGCAGGCCGCGCTTACCGTGCCTGTGCTTTCGAAAGGCAGAACACACCATGCCCACCATCGCCGACGGCCTCGACGGTCTCGCGTCCCTCAGTGGAGCCGACCTCGGCCGCACCGAGTGGCGCGAGATCACCCAGGACCGGGTGAACACCTTCGCCGACGCCACCGACGACCACCAGTGGATTCACACGGACCCGGAGAGGGCCAAGGACGGGCCCTTCGGCGGCCCCATCGCCCACGGCTACCTCACCCTCTCCCTCATCATCCCCCTCTTCGGCGAGCTGCTCAGCATCACCGGCACCAAGATGAGCGTCAACTACGGCCTGGACAAGGTCCGCTTCCCCAGCCCCGTCCCCGTCGGCGCCAAGATCCGCCTGCACGGTGTCGTCGGCGCGGTAGAGGAGGTCAAGGGCAATGGCGTGCAGATGCCGCTCACGTTCACCGTCGAGGTCGAGGGCCAGGGCAAGCCGGCCTGTGTGGCCCAGGCCGTCTACCGTCACTACGCCTGACAGTGCCGCGACCGCGAGCCTGCTATGAGGTGACGGCGTCGAGAGCCTTCGCCTCTGACTACCGTCCAGGCCGTCCGCGTAACAGTGATCATGGACGTGCGGCGCGCGCCCCGGCCAGTGCGGCGGCGCCGCACGGACCGGACGCGACGCCCAGGCGGGCCAGATCGCGCGCGGCCACCATGCCGTCGGCGTCCGTGACCGCGACCGCCGCGTCCAGTTGGGCGTCCACTTCGGCGAACAGGGTCCGATACCCCTCGACGATCAGCGCCGGGATCTCCTCGTACCCCTCCCGCGCCATGTCCTGGACGAGCACCGCGTCAGGCGCCCCGGCCGCGGCCCTCGCCGCGCGCACCGCAGCGTCGTGCGATCCGGCCACGGCCCTGCCGTGATTGCCGTCGGTCGCGGTGATCAGCCGCGCCGAGCGCCTTGAAGGCGGGCAGGCCGAGTCGCGTCGACTCGTCCTGGACGAAGACCTTCGACACCGTGAACTCCCGCGCGGGAGCGGGGAGTTCGCGCAGGGGAGTGGGTGCGTACTCCGGCAGGGAGGTGTGGAAGTCCCAGGCGTCGGCCGGGGGGGGGCGCGGGTCCACGCGCGTGCGGCGGGGTGTGCGTATCAGGGGAGCGGGAAGGAGTGTCCGGCCACGGAGTCGGTCTCTGGATCGATCACTGAACCAGCGTGCGGCTCGGCCACACTCCGGGTCCAGTCCCTGCCCCGGCGCGACGCCGGGAGGCGTTCGTCAGCCGCGGGAGAACGCCAGCACGGCGGCCAGGTTCATGGGCTGCCGTGTCGACACATAGACATACGGCGCGCCTCCCCAGGCGTTCCGCAGTTCGATGCGCAGCGCGGTCGGGACGTAGGAGCGCAGGAGCAGCAGCGCGTACGGATTCGCCCTGACCGTGCGCCACTCGAAGGCCTCCCGCTCGTCGAGGATCTCCGTCGCGCCGAGCGCCTCGATGGGGATGGCCCGCTTGCCGATGACGAGGGTGCCGGGAGTCACGAGGATGCGCACGTTTCCGTGGGCGTGCACGAGCGCGGCGGAGACCGTGATACCGACCGCGGCCGCCGTCACCGCGACGAACATGCCGAAGGGAATCGCCCCGATCCCCAGCCCGGCTCCGCCCAGCGCGATCAGTCCCCACCAGGAGCGGGGCACGCTGAGCCGCTCTTCGTAGATGTGCATGACCGCATCCTGGCAGGCGGGGCAGGCCCTGCCGACACGGGGTTCCCAGGGCAGGCGTCCCATCTCCCCTGACGCGTCTCTCTCTTGCCGCCGTCCTGCGCCGAGAAGCAACTCTTGACCACCGATTCCCGTCATCGAAGAGGTAGGCAGGGCACGCGAGTTCGAAAGCGTGCCCTGATGTGAGTGATGACGAGGAGGACCACGTTGAGACGTGTCGCACGCGTGGCGACCACGGCCCTGGCGGTGATCGCGCTCGCGGCGGTGTCGCCGGGCGCAGCGCAGGCCGGGCCGACCGCCGACCCGCCGGTACCCGCGCCACCCCCCGTACCCGCGACGGCGGGGGAGGACGGCAAGGGCCTGCCGCAGGGGTGGCGGCTGGCGGGTGAGGGCGCCGGGAAACAGCTCGTGTGGGCCTCGCCCGACCCCGTCCCCATGGGGGACGCGCGAGTCGAGTTCTACTCCGGCGACAAGCTCCTCGGCCGGCCCGTGGCCGCGCAGGACCGCCGCTCGTTCCGGCTGCCGCTGCACGGCGCGCGCCTCGGTTCGGCGAAGCAACTGAAGGTGCTGGCCGCCGGACGCCGCCTGGACGAGGCCGGGGCCGACGCGTCGGCGCGCGGGCCGCGATCCGTCACGGGCGCGCGGCCCGCGACGCCGCCCGCGAACGAGGTGGACCCCGGAAAGCCGGGCCGCTACCGCACGGTCACCGGCGACTACACGCTCAAGTCGGTGCGGCTGCCCGGCTTTCCGGACTCGGTCGAGATGCGGGCCAACGTGGTCGGCCCCGTCGACGCGCCGGGGAAGCGGCCGTTGGCCCTGTTCCTGCACGGCCGTCATTACACCTGCTACGGCGCCGGGAACGGGCAGGGGATGGGGTGGCCCTGCACGGGAGGCACGAAACCGGTGCCGAGCCACGCGGGCTACCTGCGGGCCCAGAAGCTCCTCGCCTCGCAGGGATACGTCACCGTGTCCATCGCCGCCAACGGCATCAACGGCCAGGACGACGTCGCCGAGGACGGTGGCGCTCAGGCCCGTTCCTCACTGGTGCGGCTCCACCTCGCCCGCTGGGCACAGTGGGCCGACAAGCGGTCCACCGCTCCGGCCGCGGTGCGCGCCGTCGCACCGGCCGACCTCTCCCGTGTCCTCCTCGTCGGACACTCGCGGGGCGGCGAGGGCGTCAACCGCGCCGCCCTCGACAGCCTGTACCGGCCGCCCGCCGACCAGGACGGTTACCGCGGACCGGTGCGCTGGAAGATACGCGGCAACGTCCTGATAGGCCCCACCGTCTTCGGACAGAACCCGGCCCCCGACGTCCCCTCCGCCACGATCCTGCCGGGCTGCGACGGCGACGTCTCCGACCTGCAGGGCGAGATCTACGTCGACGGAACACGCGGCGTCAGCCGCGGCACCGCCCTGCACAGCGCGGTGTACATGGTCGGCGCCAACCACAACTTCTTCAACAGCGAGTGGACTCCGGGTCAGTCGACGGCGCCCAGCGAGGACGACTTCTCCTCCGACGGCACGTCCGACCCGGTCTGCTCGAAGGGCACCGCGACCCGGCTGACCGCTGCCCAGCAGCAGACCGCGGGAGCCACCTACATAGCCGCGGCGGCCCGGCTGTTCGTCGCGGGCGACGACCGGGTGCGCCCCCTTCTCGACGGCTCCGACCGGCGCGCCCCCTCGGCGGGACCCGCCCGGGTGCTGACCCATGCCGTCGGCGCGCACCGCACGCAGGCCCTGCTGCCGGACTCCAGTACGAAGGTCAAGGGCGCCCGGCTGTGCGACCAGGTGCCAGCGGATCCGGCCCGCGCCTGCCTGTCGCCCCAAACGGCCGCGTCGTCGCCGCACTTCGCCCGCTGGGAGGTCTCGCCGGAACCGGGCCGTGAAGCCGTGGCCATGCGCTGGTCGCGGGCGGGTTCGCCGGTGCGGATGAGCCCCGCGCGCCCTGTCTCCCTCGCGGGCGCCAAGGACGTGGCACTGCGGGTGATCGTGCCGCCCAACACCACCGGGACCCGCCTCGACGTGTCCCTCGTCGACTCCTCCGGGCGACGGGCCGGACTCGGCAGGGTCCGGGTCGACGGGCTGCCGGGCAGCGACCGGACCTCCTCCTACTGGGGGCGTGAGGTGCGGGTGCCGCTGTCGGCGGCGGTCCGCGACAAGCTGGACCTCAAGCACGTGAAGTCCCTCGAACTCACCCCGCGCACCGGCTCCGGCAAGGCGTGGCTGATGGATGCCTGGGGCTGGCGGCCGGGCACGCCCGCGGTGAAACCGGCCGAGCTGCCGCGCGTCGACATCGGCCGCATGACCGTCAAGGAAGGCGACTCCGGAGTACGCACCTACCACGTCCCGGTGTCCGTCTCCGGCAAGGGCAGCGGCCAGGTACGGGTGTTCGCGCTCGACCCGGTCGCGGGCGAGACCAAGCACCGCACGGTGACGGTGCACCCGGGCGACCGCGTCGACGTGCCGGTCAAGGTGCGCGGCGACACCCGCTACGGCCACGACATCGCACACGACACGCTCGTCAAGGCGGTGCGCGGCGCGGTGGTCGGCTCGTACCGCGGCGGCGTGACGGCACAGAACGACGACCCGATGCCGAAGATCACCCTCGAACCCGTGAAGGACCGGGTCACCGAGGGCAAGCCGCTGATCTGGCGCATGACACTGTCCGAGCCGGTCGACGTGGACATGATGGCCAGCTTCACCTTCCAGCCGGTCGACGGCGGCAAGGAGTTGTCGACGCTGGACGTGGACCCGCGCTGGGTGAAGGACGAGTTCGGGGCGGAGCCGCGGCCGGAGCGCCCGCTGTCCCAGATGGCGAAGGAGCAGGGCCTGTCCGTCTTCGTGGCCGCGGGTGAGAAGAGCGCCGAGGTGCGCGTGCCCACCGTCAAGGACGCGGTGCGCGAGCCGACCGAGTCCATGAAGGGCCGCCTCGACATCTACGACGAGCGGTGGGAGCCGCAGCCGGGCCCCGAGGTCACCGGAACGGTGCGCGACGCCTCGTAGCCCGTCGACGGACGTGGCCGGCTCGGCGGGACCCTCCGCCGAGCCGGCCACCCAGGTCGGCCCCGCATCGGCTCAGCCGCCGAGCCGGGCCACTGCCAGGGCATACGCCCGGTCAAGTGCGTCGGCGGCGGCGCACGGGACGTCCGGGCGCACGCCCGTGCCTTCCCAGTTGGTCCCCGACACGGGATTGACGGCCCGGCCCACCGGGACCGTGACCTCCAGATTCGGATGCACCGTCCAGCCGTCGCGCGGATGCGCCCCGCCGACGGTCGTTTCCCCGACGACGACGGCCCGCCCCAACTGCTGCAGGTCGTAGCCGAGTTCCTCGGCCGCCGAGAAGGTGCGCCCGCTGGTGAGCAGGTAGAGCGGTTTGCTGCCCCCGAAGCGCGCGCCCGGCACGTGCGCGGGACTCCAGGACTGTTCGAGGCGCTCACCGTCGCGCCAGTACATCGTGTTGAGATGGGTGCGTTCGTCCAGCACATGACCGCACACGAAGGCGACCGTGTCCGGGTCTCCGCCGGTGTTGCCGCGCAGATCAATGATGAGGGCGTCGGCCTTCGCGACCAGGGTGAGTGCGGCGCCGAGGGGCTCGGCGGCCCAGGCCAGGGGGAACAGGGCCGGGCCCAGTTCCAGCAGGGCGACCTGGCTGCCCGCCAGCAACTCCACCCGGGGCACGCCGCCCAGCGACGCATCGAACTTCGTGCGCATCGCCGCCAGGGCGGCAGCCCCCTGCTCCGGAGGAACCGGCTCGGGGTGGTGCTTGAGGCGCAGGTGCGGATCGCCGTTGAGGGACTGCAGGTCCGCCGTGACCAGCCGGGCCAGCTCGGCGGGCGAGGTGACGTCGTAGGCGCCCTCGGTCGCGCGGCGCCGCAGCAGTGCGGCGAGCTGTTCGGCGACCTCGGGGAACACGTAGTGCGCCAGGAGGAGTTGGGCGGTCTCCTCGATGACGGGGGCGGCGCTGGGCAACTCGGTGGAAGGGGTCGTGGCAGGTGAGTTGGTGGTCGTGGCAGGTGAGGCGGTGGTCATGGCAGGGGAGTAGACCAGCCCTCTTCCAAAAGCGTCAAGAGCATTAGACACTTGATGCATGTCCGATCAGCCCCCGCAGCCCCCACGGCCTCAGCAGCCCCCGCCCGACCCGGTCCTGGAGATCGAGTCACCCGAGCAGCACGCCGCACTGGCCCACCCTTTGCGACAGCGCCTGCTCTTCACGCTGAACCACCGCCCCGCCACCACCAGCCAGTTGGCGGCGACCCTGAACACCGGCAAGGGCAATGTGGCCCACCACCTGAAGGTGCTGCGCACCGCCGGGCTCGTCCATGTCGCCGAGACCCGCAAGGTCAGGGGCGGCACCGAGCAGTACTACCAGCGGGTGGCCCGGCGGATGGAGGTCGCCGAGCCCCGGGCCGAGGGGACCGCCGCGATGCTCGGCGCCGTGGCCCAGGAGCTGGCGCGCTCCTCGCAGACGGCCCTGTCCCTGCGCCACGTCCGCCTCAGCCCCGAAAAGGCCCGCGAACTAGCCGAGACCCTCGCCCGCCTCGTCGACGAGGCCGAGGAGGCTGCGGAGGAAGCGGAGGAAGCGGAGGACGCGGAGGACGCGGAGGAACAGCCGGTGCACGGCGTGCTGGTGGCGCTGTACGAGCACGCGCGGCCACCGGGCGCCGACTGACGGGGCGGACCCCGGGACGTCGACCACACTTCCCGAATATCCCGTCGCTCCCTGCCGACGGAATCCGTAAGGTTCCCTTATGTCCGCACCAGGTCCAGGCTCTCGTATGCCCGCCCCCATGCCCCGTCCCGAGCTGCAGCTTCTGCACCCCGATCACGCGCCCGCCCTGCGCGCCTTCGAGGAGACGAACCGCGCCTACTTCGCCGCATCGGTCCCCGACCGCGGCGACGCCTTCTTCCGCGACTTCGAGGCGCGCCTGCGTGCCCTTCTCGACGAGCAGGCCGCGGGTGTCTGCCGCTTCCACGTGCTGGTGGCCGACGGAGGAGAGATCGTCGGGCGGATCAACCTGCTCGACCTGGTGGACGGCCGCGCGGAGCTCGGTTACCGGATCGCGGAGAAGGCCGCGGGGCAGGGGCTCGCCACCTGGGCCGTCCGGCGGATCTGCGACCTCGCCGTCACCTCGTACGGGCTGACCGGACTGCGCGCCTCGGTGACGAACGACAACCCGGTCTCACGGGCCGTGCTCGTCCGCACCGGCTTCGTGCCGGTCGGCGAGGTGCGGCTGAGCGGCGTCCCGGGGACGGGCTTCGCCCTGACGCTCTGACGCCCGTTCCAGGAAGCGGAGGAGTTCCACGGGGAAGGGCAGGACGAGGGTGGAGTTCTTCTCGGCGGCGACGGCCACCACGGTCTGCAGGAGCCGGAGTTGGAGCGCCGCGGGCTCCTCGGACATCTCGTGGGCGGCCTCGGCGAGCTTCTTGGAGGCCTGGAGTTCGGCGTCGGCGTTGATGACGCGGGCCCGTCGCTCGCGGTCGGCCTCGGCCTGGCGGGCCATGGAGCGCTTCATCGTCTCGGGCAGGGAGACGTCCTTGATCTCGACGCGGTCGATCTGCACGCCCCAGCCGATGGCCGGGGAGTCGATCATCAGCTCAAGGCCCTGGTTGAGCTTTTCGCGGTTGGACAGCAGGTCGTCCAGATCGCTCTTGCCGATGATGGAGCGCAGCGACGTCTGCGCCATCTGCGAGACCGCGAACCGGTAGTCCTCCACCTCCACGACGGCGTTGGCCGCGTCGACCACCTTGAAGTAGATGACCGCGTCCACCCGGACCGTGACGTTGTCCCGGGTGATGCCGTCCTGCGCGGGCACGGGCATCGTCACGATCTGCATGTTGACCTTGCGCAGCCGGTCGAATCCGGGGATCACCATCGTGAAACCGGGGCCGCGCACCTGGCCGGAGAGACGGCCCAGACGGAACACCACACCGCGCTCGTACTGCTTGATCACGCGTGCCGCGGCCATCGTGTACAGCAGACAGCCCGAGGCGGCCGCGGCGCCGGCTGTCAGCAGTTCCTCGACCATGGCGCGACCCCCAAAGGTCCGAGCCGATCACTGCTTTCACGATATGCCCGTACATGTCCTCAGGTCGAGCCCCCGGAACCGTCGGCGGACCGGCGGCTCCGGGGCGGCCGGGAGCTCGCGGGCGACCTTGGCTCAGTCCGTGCGCGGCCGCGACTCGTGCAGCCGGGTGTGATAGCGCCCGTCCGACTCGTACCCGGTGGGATCCTCACCGGCGAGAATCACCTGCCGGACGGCGTCGCGACGCTCCTCGGGACTGGTGAAGAGCCGCTGCACATAGGTGCGCGAGGAGTCCGTCACGGTGGTGAGGCCGTGCGCGGTCAGGGTGTCGGCGATACGGCGGTAGGGCACCGTCCGCAGCACGAACGCGCTCACCCACACCGGCTGCCGCGCGGAGTCGAGCAGCGCGTCGAACGTACGGTGCGAGATGTAGCCGATCCCGCCGGTGACCGTGATCAGACCTGTGCGGGCGACCGCGCGGCGCAGCCCGTCGCTGGGCGGATGCCGCTCCAGGTTCTCGGCATACGCCTCGTCGAGCAGCCCCGCGTCCAGCGCGTAGCGGGTGGCGTTGGCCGCCGTGTCCAGGCCGATCACCGGGGTGGCGTCGGGGCGCCGCCGCGAGGCGTAGAACTCCTTGTCGCGCTCGATGAGTTCGTCCGGTGTGAGCGCGGCGGCCTCGTCGGAGGTGTAGTGCGCGTACAGGTCGGCGAGGGTGAGTTCGTGGTTGAGCAGCGCCGCGTTGATGCCGTACGAGCAGCACAGGTCGAGGACCGTCACGGGACCTTCGCCGTCGGCGAGCCGGGCGCGCAGGTCGCGGGTGCGGCGGAAGACCGCCTGCGCGTGCTGCGGGATCTCGTACTCGTACGGCGCCAGCGTGCGGAAGTAGGTGCGCGGGTCCGGCTGGTCGTAGATGTCGTCGAATCGGGTCTTGCCCGATGCGGTCCTTGTCCTGTGCCGGTCTGTGGCCATGGAGCACCTCCGGGAGCGAGGAACGGGTCTGGGGCAGGGGTGAACCTCTACCGGACCCGCACCGCCCCCGATAGACCTCGTGGCGCTATCCGGCCACGACACCACCCCGGCGTCGGCCCGCGCGGCCGCCCGCTGACTACTCTGGAGCCGATGTTCTCCTCCCAGGGTCCCACGCTGCGTGAGCTCGCCGTTCAGGCGTTCTCGTCCATCGAGCACGGGTACGACCTGCTCGCCCCGAAGTTCGACCGGACCCCCTTTCGCACGCCTGGCCGGTTTCTGGCGGCGACGGCCGACGCGCTGAAGCCCCTCGGCCCCTTCGACGCGGGCCTCGACGTGTGCTGCGGGACCGGCGCGGGAACCGAAGCGCTGCTGCCGCTCTGCCGGGAACGGATCACCGGTGTGGACTTCAGCGCGGGGATGCTGACCGCCGCGGCCGACTCGGTGCCCGAACCCGGCCCGGGCGGCCCCGTGCTCGACCGGGTCCGCGCCGACGCCCGCGCCCTCCCCTTCGCCGAGGGGTACGACCTGGCCGTCAGTTTCGGGGCGTTCGGCCACTTCCTGCCCGCCGAGCGCCCCGCCCTGTTCGCCGGCGTGCACCGGGCGCTGCGCCCCGGCGGCCTCTTCGCGTTCCCGATCGGCGCTCCGCGGCCCTTCGGCTCTCCCTGGTACTGGGGGCTGCACGCCTTCGACGGCGCGATGCGCGTGCGCAACCTGCTGTGGCGCCCGCGGTTCGTCATGTACTACCGGACGTTTCCGCTCGGCGGTGTGCGCGCGGACCTCGCCGACGCCGGGTTCGACGTGCGGCTGCTCCCCCTTGAGGAGTTCGGCCGCCGCGCCGACGGCAGCCCTCACTGGCGCCTGGTGGTGGCCCGGAAGGTGTAGGGGGTGCCCCGCCGCCCCTACTCCGTGCCGTCGGCTGCCGCCCGCAGTGCGGCGATGTCCAGCTTCTTCATGCCGAGCATCGCCTGCATGGCACGCTGGGACCGCCCGGGATCCGGATCGGCGATGAGCTCGCCGAGCACGACGGGTACGACCTGCCAGGACAGGCCGTACTTGTCCTTCAGCCACCCGCAGGGGCCCTCCTCGCCGCCCTCGGAGAGCGCCGTCCAGTAGTGGTCGACCTCCTTCTGGTCCGCGCAGCCGATCTGGAAGGAGACGGCTTCGCTGAAGGTGAACTCCGGCCCGCCGTTGATCGCCGTGCAGGGCTGGCCGTCGAGCACGAAGTCCACGGTGAGGACGGTTCCGGCCGGGCGCGGGGCGCCTTCTCCGTAGTACGAGACGTTCTTGATCTCCGAGTTCGGGAAGACCGAGACGTAGAACCGCGCGGCCTCCTCGCTCTGCAGGTCGAACCAGAGGTTGGGCGTGATCCTGGGCATGGCGCTCTCCTGTCGCATACGCGGCGGTCCTGTCCGCTCTTCGCGTCTGCCTATGTGGACCGTCATACCGCCCGGAACTCATCGCCACGCGCCGACGGGTTCGTGTCCCGCACCTGCGGTTCGCGTTCCAGCACGATGCCGAAGTACTGCTCGTACGCCGCGAGCACCTCGGCCTCCGTGGCCAGTTCGGTGGTCTGCCGCTCGCCGTCCGCCGCGGTGGTGGTCAGGGTGCGGCCGCTGAGGGTGACGCGTCCGTCGTCGGTGAGCAGGGAGCAGACCAGGGACCGCGTGAAGTGGGAGTCGGGCGAGGTGCGGTGGTACCAGGCGCCGCCCCTGAAATCGGCGAGCGCGCGGGGCCGCGGCTCGGCGAGGTACTGCCGCTTGCCGTCCTGGGCGACCTCCAGATCACCTTCCGGCGTCTGGGTGATGCGGAACGTGCCCGCGGGGTCGGCCTGCTCGCCCCGGTCGCCGAAGGCCAGCGGCAGCAGACTGTGGGCACCGAAACCGACGTCGGCGAGCCAGTCGCCGCCGTCCTCGGTGCGCACGCGCAGCGCCAGGTGGTCGTAGGGGATGCCGAGCACCTCTTCGTCCCCGTACACCCGGGCCTGCAGCAGCGTGACGTCGAAGCCGAGAGCCGTGAGGAGCGCGGCGAACGCACCGTTGAGTTCGTAGCAGAAGCCACCCCGGCGCGCCTTAACGACCTTCGACACCAGAGCCTTGTCGGTGAGCTCGATGTCCTCCCCGAGATGGACCGAGAGGTTCTCGAAGGGAACGCTGCGCAGATGCGCGACGTGCAGGTCGTGCAGGGCCGGGCCGGTGGGCGCGGTGGGGCGCCCGGCGCCGATGCGCCGCAGGTAGGCGTCGATCTGTTCGGAGTCCATGGACACCAGTGTGGTCGGGGAGCGCCGTCCGCGGAAACGAGCTCCGGCAGGAGGCCGGGCAAGGCCGTGGACAAGGTGCTTCCCGCACAGGCGCTGATCTCTCGGACAGCGGAAACAGGCCACCTGGCGCGCATCCCCGCACGCGGCACCGGCGTCAATGCGTGAACGATGCAGGTAAATGGGCGGCGGTACGGCCCGGCAAAAGGGGAGCGGAAAGTTCCGCGCCAATGACGCAGAAGTTGTTGACACGTGACTGCACCCTGTGGTTGAGAAAGGGAGATCGGCTCTCCTCCCAGGGGATGACTCCGCGCGCGGCGCAGTACAGCGGCCGTGGGTCGATAGTCCGGCTCGCAGGCGGACTTGTTCCCCTCGATCGGCGGTGAGGATGGAGCTATTCCTGCTGGACCCGCTGACGTGCGCCGATCGCACCGGCAGAGGGTCGTCCGCACCTGACTCGACGGGAGTCCCCTTCGCCGTGGCTACGTTCCTGTACAAACTAGGCCGCTTCGCCTTCCGGCGACGCCGCTACGTGGCGCTGCTGTGGGTGGTGGCGCTGGCGGGGGCCATTTTCGCCTCCTCGGCCGCTCCAGCCCCGCCCGAAGACTCCTTCTCGATGCCGGGTACGGAGTCGCAGAAGGCCTTCGACCGCCTTGAGGAGCACTTCCCCGACGCCAGTGCCGACGGAGCGAGCGCGCGTGTCGTGATCCGTGCCCCCAAGGGCGAGAAGCTCACCGAGGGAAAGCCCAAGAGTGAGGTCGACAGGCTCGTCGACGCGATAGGCAAGGGCCCGCAGGTGTCGAGCGTCGACGACCCCTACGCGGCCAAGTCCGTCAGCAAGGACGGCACCACCGCGTACACGTCGGTCACCTACAAGGTGCCCGCCACCGAGCTCACCGACGACGCCCGGGACGCGCTGACCAAGTCGACCGACACCACCCGTGACGCTGGCTTCACGGTCGAGACCGGCGGCGACGCCGTCATGGCCGAACAGGAGATGGGCGGCAGCGCCGAGCTCATCGGCATCGCGATCTCCGCGGTCGTCCTGATCCTCACCTTCGGCTCGCTGATCGCCGCGGGCATGCCGCTCCTTACCGCGCTCATCGGCGTCGGCATCGGCATCTCCGGCATCGCGGCGCTCGGCAGCACCCTCGACCTCTCGGCCACGACCTCCACGCTCGCGATGATGATCGGCCTCGCCGTCGGCATCGACTACGCCCTCTTCATCGTCTCCCGCTACCGAGCGGAGATAGCCGAGGGCCGTACCCCGGAGGAAGCGGCGGGCCGGGCCACCGGAACCGCGGGCTCCGCCGTGGTGTTCGCCGGTCTCACCGTTGTCGTCGCCCTCTCGGGCCTCGCGATCGTCAACATCCCGATCCTCACCAAGATGGGTCTGGCCGCGGCCGGCACCGTCGTGATCGCCGTCCTCATCGCGCTCACCATGATCCCCGCGCTGCTCGGCTTCGCGGGCCGCAAGGTGCTGCGCCGCAAGGACCGCAAGAAGCCCGCGGGTTCGCTCATCGACCCGCACGCCAAGCCGAAGCTCGGCACCCGCTGGGCGCGGTTCGTGCTGCGCCACCCGCTCTCCGTGCTCGTGGTCGCCGTCCTCGGCCTCGGAGCCGTGGCCGTCCCGGCCGCCAGCCTGGAACTCGGCCTGCCCGACGAGGGCACGTCGGCGCCGGACACCACCCAGCGCAAGGCGTACGACATGCTGTCCGAGTCCTTCGGCGCCGGCTTCAACGGCCCGCTGATGGTCACCGTCAGCAAGGACTCCGGAGTGGCGGCCGCCGCCAAGACCGTCGGCGACTCGATCGGCAAGATCGACGGAGTCGCCGCCGTGACCCCGGCCCAGTCCAACAAGGCCGGCGACACCGCCATCATGAACGTCGTCCCGAAGACCGGGCCGAGCGACCACGAGACCGAGGAACTGGTCAAGTCGATCCGCTCGACCGCCGACGGCCTCGGGTCCGACACCGGTTCCGAGATCCTGGTCACCGGCCAGACCGCGATGACCATCGACTTCTCGCAGACCCTGGACGACGCCCTCCTGCCCTACCTCGGACTGGTCGTCGGCCTGGCGTTCCTGCTCCTGATGCTGGTCTTCCGCTCGATCCTGGTCCCGCTCAAGGCGGCGCTCGGCTTCCTGCTCTCGGTGGCCGCCGCGCTCGGCGCCGTCGTCGCGGTCTTCCAGTGGGGCTGGCTCGCGGACATCGTGGGCGTCGACCAGCCCGGTCCGATCATGAGCATGATGCCGATCTTCATGATCGGTGTGGTCTTCGGCCTGGCGATGGACTACGAGGTCTTCCTCGTGACCCGGATGCGCGAGGCGTACGTCCACGGGGCGCGCCCCGGCGAGTCGGTCGTGACCGGCTTCACCCACGGCGGACGGGTCGTGGCCGCGGCCGCGATCATCATGATCAGCGTCTTCTCCGGCTTCATCATGGAGAACGACGACATGATCAAGATGATGGGCTTCGGCCTGGCCATCGCCGTCCTCTTCGACGCCTTCGTCGTCCGCATGGCGATCGTGCCCGCGGTCCTCGCCCTGCTCGGCAAGTCCGCCTGGTGGCTGCCGCGCTGGCTGGACAAGCTCCTGCCCAACGTGGACGTGGAGGGCGAGAAGCTGCACAAGAACCTCGGTGACACCGGGGCACCCGACGCCGAGACGGACCGGGAGCTCGCCCCTGCGGGCAGGTGAGACACGACGGTCCGGCACGGGCGGGCCGGCCGGGGCACCCCTTCTCTGATGGGGAGTGCCTCGGCCGGCCCGCCCGGTCTCTTTTCCGGTTTTCCGGCCCGGTCGGATCCGGCACCCACCGGTCCCGACAGGGACGCGTCTCAGCCGTGGTCCGCGTAGACCATCCAGACCTGCCCCGGGGCGAAGGGCATCGGCTCGCCGTTGGCGCGGGTGAACGCGGTGCCCCCGGTGGCCGCGGCGCGATTCCAGCGCGTGGCATAGCTCTGGCCGTCGCGCAGCACCAGCGCCCGGCCGCTGCCGACCGTCTCGATGTACGGCGTCACCGCGCCGTTGACGTCCTTGAAGCGCGAAGGGCGCATGTTCACGTACTGGATCACGACGGTGGGAGCGCCGAGCCGGGTCCCCGCCGTACTGAGCGCCGGGGCACCGTCGAAGGAGGCGAGCCACCGGCGCTCCCGCGGCGACCAGTCGAAGGTGTGGCTGGCGCCGGAGTAGCGGACGGTCCGGCTCCCGGTGGGGGCGCCCCCCGCCGGAGCCGGGCCGAAGCGGAAGCCGATGTCGGTCGGACGGCCGGCCTGCGGCGCCGAACGCAGCAGCGCCCGCGGGTGTACGAAGAGGTCGTGCGGGGCGGTCCTGGCGCTGTCACGGAAGTAGGCGCGCGGGACGCGGTCGTGCGGGCGGGCGTACAGCGGGGCTTCCCTGAGCACCTTCTGCAGGGCGCTGCGCACCCCGGAGTAGGCCAGCACGGGCCGGCCGAACTGGCGGAGGAGTTCGGTGTCGGACTCACGCGCGCTGCGCACCGGGCCGACGGACTCCGGCACTCTGCTGGAGTACACGCCCATCAGACGGCTCATGCCGCCCTCGACCTTCTCCACGTAGACGATGTCCGCCTGGTCGAGACCGGTGTGCGGCCGTGCTGCCCGGGAGTTGTCGAACTTCACGGCGAGGACCGGCCCCTGGCTCGCGAGCTGCCCGGTGAAGGGCGAGGGGGTCCGGTGCGCGACACCGTCCCCGTGCGCCGGGGCGCTCGCGGACGAGGGGGCGCTCACGGCGAGCGTCGCCGTGGCGACCAGTGCGAGCACGCGTGTGCCGAGACGGGTGCGGCGGGTGGCCCGGACTGTCCTGGCTGCCATGGGGGCGTCTCCATTCGTGTCCATTCGCGGCGGAACCGGTGTTGCCTGAGGCAGCCGCAGGTTTACCGCCCCGGACCCCGGCCCCAATCGCCGCTGGGCCATCCACCACCGCCACATCACGCTTTCCGGGGACCTTCCGCGCGGCTCCGCCCCGAACGGCGCTCCGGCATGCGTGTCCACTCCTCCCCGGTGCGCCGTCGTCGGCCGGCCTTGGCCATGAACGCGCCACGCGGTACCGTCACTGCGATATCGACGACAGCTCGACGGAAGCCGGTGTGAGCCCGGCACGGTCGCGCCACTGTGTGCGAGCGGTACCCCTACCGCTCGTGAGTCAGACCCGTGGCTGTCGTCCTCCGCACCACCGAGACGGGACGCGAACTCCCGAAGGAGGCACCGCCATGGCGCACCATGTCGCTCAGCCGACCGCCGACGCACCTGCCGTACCGCTCAAGCTGCCGTTGAAGGTGATCGCCCCGTGGGCGGTCTTCTTCGGGATCCTGATGCTGATCCTGCTGTACTTCGTCGGCGCCGAACAGGGCGCCACCTCCGTGTTCAGCGGCGCGGAGGTCCATGAGTGGGTGCACGACGCCCGCCATCTGCTCGGCTTCCCCTGCCACTGACCAGGGGGAACCGAAGCCCGCTCATGAACTCGACAACCGTACGCAACCTGCTCGTTCGAGGCATGCTCGCCGGTCTTGGGGCCGGCGTGCTCGCCCTCGTCATCGCCTACTGGCTCGGTGAGCCGAACGTCGACGCCGCCATCGGCTTCGAAGAGGCGCACGCCGGCCACTCGCACGGCGACGAGGTCGAACTCGTCTCGCGGAGCCTGCAGTCCACGGCCGGCCTCGCCACCGGTGTCCTCGTCTACGGGGTCGCCTTCGGCGGAATCGCCGCGCTCGCCTACAGCTTCGCCCTCGGCCGCGTCGGCCGGTTCGGCCCGCGGGCGACGGCGCTGCTCCTTTCGGGCTGCGCGCTGCTCGCCGTCTACGTCGTGCCGTTCCTGAAGTACCCGGCCAACCCGCCCGCTGTCGGCAACCCCGACACCATCGGCAAGCGGACCTCCCTGTATCTGCTGATGATGGTGCTCAGCGTGCTCCTCGCGGTCGCCGCGACCCTGCTGGGCAAGCGGCTCGCGCCCCTGCTCGGTGCCTGGTACGCGACCGTCGCGGCCGTGCTCGGCTTCGCCGTGGCCATCGGACTGGCCTATGAGTTCCTGCCGGTGATCAACGACGTTCCCGAGCACTTCCCGGCCGCGCTGCTGTGGCGTTTCCGCCTCTCCGCCCTCGCCATGCAGGCGACTCTGTGGTGCGCCTTCGGCCTGATCTTCGGGGAGTTGGCGCAGCGCCTGCTGCTGCCGAAGCCCGCGGCGCCGACGTCCGGGAAGTCGGTCGCGGCGGATCGGTAGGACCGGGACACGGCACGGCGACGAATCGAGGAGCGGAGTGCCCGGACACCCCGAGCCGCGCCACATCACCCTCGGCGGACATGCGGCGGTCGCGCTGACCCCCGAGGAGTACGCGCAACTGATCGCGAGCCGTCGGCAGATCGGCGGGCAGAGCGCACGGGTGAGGGTGCTCGCCCAGCAGGCCAAGCGGACCGAGCGGCTCCTGCGCGACCTGGAGGAACTGGTCGGTGCCTGCCCGGCGGAAAGGTGCGCCGTCGGCGATCCGGCGGCCCCGCAGACCGCCTGCGTGCGGTGCACGGTGGCCGTGCTGCTGGCCCGCCACCGTGACCAGGGCCGCTGAACCGCGCGCGTCACGCGGCGCCGAGCGGCCCGCCGAGCCGGATGTTCCAGCGTCCGGAGCGTCCGCTGAGTTCGGTCGTCGACAACGGCAGCACGTCGAATCGCCAGAACGCGGACAGCGGAGCCCCCGTGGCGTGAACGGCGGCCGCCCGCACCACCTCGGGCTCCACGACGGCGACGACGCGTCCGGACGGAGTGTCCGTCCGGGGCGCATCCAGCCACCGGCCCACACGTGTGCACACGTCGGCCACGGACTGGCCGCCCGGGGCCGCCGTCTCCGGCTCGGTCAGCCAACGGGCCACCGCCTGCGCTTCCGTGGCACTCACCTCCGCCAGTGGCCTGCCGCGCCACCTGCCCGGGTCGAGGCCGGCCAGCGACGGCACTTCCAGGCCCGTTCCGAGGCCGAGTGCGTCCGCCGTCTGCGCGCAGCGCACACCGGGGGAGAGGAGGACCCGGCATCCCGTGGGCAGGGATCCGGCCGCCCGGCGGGTCTGCGCCGCGCCGGGCGGGTCGAGGGGCTCGTCGTCGCCGAACACGCCGCGCCGCGCCGCGGCGGTCATGGCAGGCGAGACGAGCAGTACGCGCGTGGTCACGGACGTCCTTTCACTGGTCGGGCGTTGGGGATGACCGGTCACGCCCCTCCACGGGGCAGGGGACGAAGGCGCGCCGGTCCGGGGTGACCGTCAGTCGGTTGCCACCTCGTCGTGCGGCTCGCCGGGGTGCAGGGCGGTGCCGGGCGCCGCCTGCGGGGCGGCTGAGGTCGTCCGCGTCGGGCAGCGGCCCGCCGCGGGCCTCATCGGCGAGCGCCGTCCGCAGGTCGGTGGCAAGGCGGTCCTCGTCGGCGCCGGAGAAGTACTCCGTGTCCACGCCGAAGCCCTCCGCGACGCGGTGCAGCTTCCCTGGGCGTAGATCCTGCGTACGGGAATCCGCTCGGGCACCACGCACCTCCTGGCCGTCCAGGCACCGGTCCCGGTGAATCTAACATCCGCACAATTCGCATAATCCGCAGAACCCGCCGCTCCTTCGAGGAGGTCGCCCACGTGCTCTGGTACGGCGAACTCCCTGACGGCGCCCAGCTTTCGTACGACGGCCCGGGCCGGCGCCCGCTTCCGTGAGCGCCATGCGGCCCTGGGAGACTGCCCTCATGAGTACGGAACAGCGCGCGATCCTCGTCATCGGCATCGGGGCGGGCGACCCCGACCACCTGACCCTCCAGGCGGTGAAGGCGATCCGCCGCGCCGACGTCTTCTTCATCGTCGGCAAGGGTCCCCACAAGGCGTCCCTGACGGATCTGCGTCACCAGATGATCGAGGAGCACGCGCCGGGTCCGTACCGCGTGGTGGAGGTCGAGGACCCGAGCCGAGACCGGCGGCCGATGGACCGGTCCGATTACACCGCGGCCGTTCTGGACTGGCGTGAGCGGCGCGGGGAGATCTTCGAGCGCGCCATGCGCCAGGAGATGACGGCCGGTGAGACGGGGGCCTTTCTCGTCTGGGGCGATCCCTCCCTGTACGACAGCACGCTCGGCATCCTCGGCGAGATCGAGGACCGCGGCGCGCTCCACGTCACCGTCGAGGTGATCCCCGGCATCACCAGCGTCGCCACACTGACCGCCCGGCACCGCATCCCGCTGAACCAGGTGGGACATCCGGTGCACATCACCCCGGCCAGGCGCCTCGCCGACGTGGGCCAGAACGACGACGGCGACATCGTCGTCATGCTCGACGCACACGAGTCGTTCACCCAGGTCGAGGGCGCGGACGTGTGGATCTACTGGGGTGCCTATCTGGGCACTCCCGACGAACTGCTCATCGCGGGGCCGCTGCGCGAGGTGTCCGACCGCATCCGGCGGGTCCGGGCGGAAGCCAGGGAGCGGCACGGCTGGATCATGGACACGTATCTGCTGCGGATCAAGGGCTGAGACCGGTCGGCCGACCCTCCGCATGCCTACGCACCCACCGTGCTCCGCACGAAGCGCCGAAGGTGCGCACGCACGGCGCCGGGCCGTTCCAGCCAGGGTTCGTGCCCGGCGCCCTCGATCCGCGTCAGCGGAACACCGAGCCGGAGCGCGAGTGAAGCCAGTGACGACACAGGGCGCGGATCGTCGGCTCCACCGAGAAGCTCCGTTCGCGCGGGCAGGCGCGTGGACAGTGCGTCGAGATGCTCGTCGAGGGGGTCCGCGCGTCCTTCCCTGCCGAGGTCACGGTTCATCGCCCAGTTGACCGGACGGCGGCGCCGGGCGCCCCGCGCGGCCCAGGCCCAGCCGCGTTCGGGGTCGGCGTGGTCGGTGTACCAGGCCAGTGTGAGGGTGTTTCAGGCAGAACCGGCTGGCCAGGTCGGTGCCGTAGGAGTGCCCGATCAACACGGCGTCGGGCGCGTTCCACGCGTCGAGCAGCCCGGCGAGGTCGTCGACATGCCGCGCCAGGGAATGGCGGCCCTCCCACGGGGACCGGCCGGTGCCACGCTGGTCGTACCGGTACACGGGTGCGAGGTCCGCGACCATGGGGGCGATCTCACCCAGATAGTCCGGCAGCCCCGGACCGCCGTGGAGCATGACCACGGGCGTCCGCCGTGCCGTGCCCCGCAGCGCCGCCCAGTGCAATCGCGTCCCGTCGCTCATCGGTGCGAGGCCCTGGGTCTCCATCGATGTCACCGCGCAAACCTACCGGGAAGTTCCCCGCATACGGCCTCTGAACAGGGGCGTACGCGGTGGTATACGCGCTCGCGTGTGACACCCCCACACCCACGGCGCAAGTTGTCAGCAGATCAATTGCGCACTAATGTCACCACGCCTTGGTGCACGGGAAATCCGGTGTGATGCCGGTGCGGCCCTCGCCACTGTGATCGGGAAGTCCGGCTCCAGCCCTCGCGGCAGCCACTGGGTACTCACGTACCCGGGAAGGCGGAGTCCGGTCGGTACGACCCGTCAGCCAGGAGACCGGCCAAGGCGCGTTGTCCATCCACGAGGTGCTGGAGAGGGTCTGCCGAGCCATGCACATAGCCGAGGGTTTCCTCCCGCCGGCGCACGCGATCGCCTGGGGCGTAGCGTCCGCGCCGTTCGTCGTCCACGGAGTCCGCTCCCTGACCCGTGAGGTCAAGGAGCACCCGGAGAGCACGCTGCTCCTCGGCGCCTCCGGGGCCTTCACATTCGTCCTGTCCGCACTGAAGATCCCGTCCGTCACGGGCAGTTGCTCGCACCCGACGGGCACCGGGCTCGGAGCGATCCTGTTCCGGCCGCCCATCATGACGGTGCTCGGCACCATCACCCTGCTCTTCCAGGCCCTGCTGCTCGCCCACGGCGGGCTCACCACCCTGGGTGCCAACGTGTTCTCGATGGCGATCGTCGGGCCCTGGGCGGGATACGCGGTCTACCGGCTCCTCAAGCGGTACGACGTGCCGCTCATGGTCGCCGTGTTCTTCGGGGCGTTCGTCGCCGACCTGTCCACCTACTGCGTCACCAGCGTCCAGCTGGCACTGGCGTTCCCCGACCCCAGCAGCGGATTCCTGGGCGCCCTGGGCAAGTTCGGCGGCATCTTCGCCGTCACCCAGATCCCGCTCGCGGTCAGCGAAGGACTGCTCACCGTCCTGGTGATGCGGTTGCTCGTGCAGTCCAGCAAGGGCGAGCTCACCCGGCTCGGCGTGCTGCTGCAAGGCAAGCGGACCGTGTCGACGGCCAAGACGGAGACGGGGGCCAACGCCTGATGAGCCGGAACGCGAAGATCAACATTCTGCTGCTCGTGGTCGTCGCCGCACTCGCGGTACTGCCCCTGGCACTCGGGCTCGGCGACGACAAGGAGGAGCCGTTCGCGGGCGCCGACGCGCAGGCCGAGACGGCGATCACCGAGATCGAGCCGGACTACAAGCCGTGGTTCTCGCCTTTGTACGAACCCCCTTCCGGGGAGGTCGAGTCGGCGCTCTTCGCCCTCCAGGCGGCCCTGGGCGCGGGCGTGCTCGCGTACTACTTCGGGCTGCGCAAGGGACGCCGTCAGGGCGCGGAGCAGCTCATCGAGCAGGGCGAGCGGCCCGAGACCGAGCAGGTCTGACCCGACCGTGCTGCCCATCGACGCGGCGGCGCACAGCAGCCGCTGGCGCCGCCGACACCCCGTGGACAAAGCCGTTCTCGGGCTCGGCCTCACCGTCCTGGCCATCTCGCTGCCGCCCTGGCCTGGCGCCGCCCTGGTGCTCCTCGCGGCGCTCGTCCTGCTGGTCGGGCCCGCGGGCGTGCCGCCCCGCAAGCTGTGGCGCGCCTACCGGGTGCCGCTCGGCTTCTGCGTCACGAGCGCCCTGACCCTGCTCGTCCAACTCGGCGCCCCCGACGGGTTCGTGACGCTCGCCGACGGCGGCCCGGCGCGCGCCGGCGGCCTGCTCCTGCGGACCTCCGCCGCCTCGCTCGGCGTGCTCCTGTTCGCCTTCACCACGCCGATGTCGGACCTGCTGCCGCGGCTCGTGAAGGCGGGCGTGCCCGCACCCGTCGTGGACGTCGCACTCGTCACGTACCGGATGAGCTTCCTGCTCCTGGACTCCATGAGCCGGATCCGCCAGGCGCAGGCCGCCCGGCTCGGCCACACCACCCGCGCCGCCACCTGGCGCTCCCTCGCCGGTCTCGGCGCCACCGCGTTCGTGCGGGCCTTCGACCGGGCGAGCCGGCTGCAGGCCGGACTCGCCGGACGCGGCTACGACGGCACGCTGCGGGTCCTCGTGCCCGACGCGCGGATCTCGCGGCGCTTCGTGGCCGCGGCGGCGGTACTGCTCGCGGGCCTCGTGGCCCTCACCCTCGTACTGGAAAGGTTCCTTCCATGACCGAGCCCGTGGTCGGTCTGCGCGCCGCGTCCTACGCCTACGAGGACGGTCCCACCGTCCTCGAGGACCTGGACTTCGACGTCGTCGCGGGCCGCGCCCTCGCCTTGCTCGGACGCAACGGCAGCGGCAAGACCACCCTCATGCGGCTGCTCAGCGGCGGACTGCGCCCCGCCGCGGGCCGTCTGACGGTCGAGGGGGTCCCCGTGACGTACGACCGCAAGGGCCTGACCCGGCTGCGCACCACCGTGCAGCTGGTCGTCCAGGACCCGGACGACCAGCTGTTCGCCGCCTCCGTCGAGCAGGACGTGTCCTTCGGGCCGCTGAACCTCGGCCTGCCCGACGCCGAGGTCCGGGCACGGGTGGCCGAGGCGCTCGCCGCACTCGACATCACGGCGCTTGCCGACCGCCCCACCCACCTGCTCTCCTACGGCCAGCGCAAACGGACCGCCATCGCCGGGGCCGTGGCGATGCGCCCGCGCGTCCTCGTCCTCGACGAGCCGACCGCGGGACTCGACCCCGACGGCCAGGAGCGCCTCCTCGCCACGCTCCAGGGGTTGCGGGACGGCGGGACGACCGTGGTCATGGCGACCCACGACGTGGACCTGGCCCTGCGCTGGGCCGACGACGCGGCACTGCTCACCCCCGCCGGGGTGCGGACCGGGCCGGTCGCCGGGATGCTGGGCAGGCGGGACCTGCTGGCGCAGGCCGGGCTCCACCTGCCGTGGGGGATCGCCGTCGGGGAGCTCCTGCGGACGCACGGCCTGCCGGTCGGTACGGGCGAAGGGCCGCGCACCGCAGAGGAGTTGGCCGCCCTGGTGACCGGGTCGGCTCAGCAGTGGCGGTACACGTAGCCTTCCTCGCCCGCGGGCCGCACGTCGCGGTCGCGCAGCGTGATGGACAGGTCCTTGCCCCAGGTGCGGCAGGCGGCGTCGAAGTCCTTCCGCACGTACTCGATGTCGAAGACCTTCCCGCCGTACGCGGATGCGAAGTCGGGGCACTCCTTGTAGTGGGCGCACTCCTCGGTCACGGCGAAGTCGAAGCCGATGTACTTGCGCCGGTCCAGCAGGTCGGTGGTGTTCTTCTGCGCGATGGCCAGGCCCTGGTCGTGCGCCCGCCGGGCGAGGAGCCGGGCGAAGGCCGCCGCGTCGTCGGGGGTGAGGAGGTCGTCGGAGCGCTCGTAGGAGTCGAGGTTGTCGGGCTCCACCGCGTCGAAGCCCGCCTCCGCGCAGCTGTCGATCCACTTGCCGACGATCTCGGCGAGGGCCGCACGCTTCTTCGCCGTCGAGATGTCGAGCAGCGGCTCGTTCCAGTCCTCGTCGACGACCGGGTCCCCCTCGTCGTCACGCAGCACGAGAGTGGGGTGCTCGCGCTCCCACCAGCGGGTCGCCTTCTTGCCCGGCTGGGCCTGGAAGGCGTTGACGTAACAGATGTTGTAGCGGCCGGGGGCGGGCTCGGCGGTGCGGTCGCGCGAGACGGCGCGCACCTTCGACGGGGGCGTGTACGGGCCGCCGAGCTGGTAGTCGAACGTCGCGTCGACGGGCGGCTGCCGGACATCGCCCCCGGCGCGCTCGTGTCGCTCGGGGCGGTCGGCGTCGCCGGAGCCACCGGAGTCGCCGGTGGAACATCCGGCGAGGAGGGCGAGGAGCACCGCGCCGCCCAGGCCGATCCGCACGGAATGCCGTGCGCCTGCCCGTGCCCGTGCCCGGGTGGTCGGCACGGGATGGGTCTCATCGGCCTGCGCGGAGCGGTTCTTGCTGGTAAGCCACTTGATCACGGTCACCCGACCAGGATCGCAGCTCGCGCCCGAGGCACATGCGGCGGGCGGCAGGTCGGGCCAGGGGGACCGGTTCAGGTCAGGTCAGGCCGGGTCAGGTCAGGTTCAGCGTCCTGGCCGTCTGTTCCGCCATGCCCGCCTCACCGGCGGCGTTGGGGTGCACGGGGACGAAGTTCGTGCCGAACAGGACGGGTTCGATCCAGCGTTGGCCCGCCGGGCGGCACGCGTCGTGCGCGTCGGACGCGGCACCCATGTCGACATACGTGGCACCGGTCTCCGCGGCGGCCCGCCGCGCCGCCCCGTTCAAGTGGGCCTGCAGATCGCGGAGGTAGGGGACGTCGCCCTCCGCGAGGGGCATCTTGAGGAAGCAGCCCGGCACGGACTTCGCCGGGGTGATCCACGGGTAGCCGAGGATCGCGACCTTCGCCTTCGGTGATCTGTTCTTGATCTGGTTCAGGGACGCCTTGATCGCCGGGTACGTCTTCGACTCGACCTCGTCCTTGAAGGTGTCCCCGTACCGGTCCTTGCAGGGACTGCCCTTGCCGCCCGAGAGGATGCCCGCGCTGCCGCAGGCCAGGATCGAGCTGATGAACGTGTTGTTGTCGTTGCCGCCGATGGTGAGCGTCACCAGCTGCGTGTCGCTCTTGAGGGCGTCGAACTGCGGGGCGACGCCCGGGTACTGGGCCGTGGTGAAGTGCGTGGTCTGCGCGCCTCCGCAGGTCACGTCGGTGAGCTTCGCGCGAAGCGAGGCGGCGAGGAGATGCGGGTAGTTCCTCGACGTACGGGCGCAGAGGAGGGGCGCCCCGGGGTCGAGGGGGAGCACGCCCGAACCGGCGCTGTAGCTGTCGCCGAGGGCGACGTAGCGCAACGGCTCCGCGGTGTCGGCGGCGGCGGGTCCCGCGGCGAGGCCGAGCGCGGCGACTCCGGTGACGGCGGCGACGACCGCGACGGTGCGATGCGGCGTGGGCATGCGCATGGGGTTTCTCCTCCGGGCAGGGGGAAGCGAGGGTGGGGGCTGGCGAGGCTTCCAGAGGTGGGGCGTGTGCAACGTAGTGCAGAACGGGACCGTTCACTACGTGCGTGCATGCGCGTCCGCGCGCGATGGTTTGGCATCCGGGTGACAAGCCCGATGCGCCGGACAGGCCTCGACCCGGGCAGCGGTAGCGGCAGTGGAGGAGTGACTGCCGCTACCGGACTTCGCCTACGAGTGCCCCGTCACGCCGTCACTTCTCGAGAATGCCGCGGACGTCGTCCACGTTCCCGCGTCGGGCGGCGAGTTGCTTCTCGCGCTCCGCGAGGAAGGCCGAGCCGAGCTCCTCGCGCCGTTTCATGGCGACGTTCTCGCGGGCGTCGTTGAGGATGGTGCGCTCTTCCTCGTCGGTGTGGTGGGCGATGGCCTCGACGAGCTTCTCCAGCTTCTCGTCCCACTCGTCCGAGCCGACGTCCTCGACCCGGAGCAGTTCGAGGAGCGCCCTGTTGCCCTCCTCGTGCTCCTCCTCGCCGTGCTCGACCTCTTCGTCGTCGATGTTCTTGTACCGGCGCAGCGCGGGGTACACCTCGGCTTCCTCCGCCAGGGCGTGCGCGATCAGCAGGTCGGCGAACTCGCTGAGCGCGGCGGCCCGGTCGGCCTCCACGCTGCGCATGGCGCGGAAGAGGTCCTCCATCGTGCGGTGGTCCTGGAGGATCAGTTCGACGACGTCCTGCGTCGGGGGCATGGGATCCGCCTTTCCTGGGCCGCGGCGCGCAGCACCGCCCGGCCCGTCCGGTCTCGGGTTCAGGTAGCTGTGTACCCCGTGACCGGCGCTTACCCGTGGATCGACATTTCGGATGCGTATGGCCCAGAAGTGCGGGTACAGGAGAAAAACACCAGCGAAATTTCACATCGTGGAAGGAGTACGGCGTGCTCAGGCCCGACCCGGCGATTCTGGACGCACTGCTCAACACCTACTCGACCCTGCGAGCCCAGCAGGTCGCCGAGGACTCACCCGAGATCCGTCGCCGGCTGGACGACGTCTCGTACACGCTGTGCGTATCCACCGGCACGCGGACCGTGGAAGCCGCCGTCGCGGCCGCCACGGCCCAGCTGTCCGCACCGGCCCTCGACGACATGCCGGACCTGGCGGCCTGACCGCGGGGCCGCCGGGACCGCCGCCCCGGTTCGTTGCCCCGGTTCGCCGTGCCGCGCGCCCGTGCCTGCGCCACGCTGGAGAGTGCCGGAGCGCGAGAGCGCGTACGTACGCCGCAGTCCCGGAGG
Organism: Streptomyces sp. NPDC046465; assembly: GCF_040646035.1. Taxonomy (NCBI): domain Bacteria; kingdom Bacillati; phylum Actinomycetota; class Actinomycetes; order Kitasatosporales; family Streptomycetaceae; genus Streptomyces; species Streptomyces sp. NPDC046465. Next base: position 5,200 of record NZ_JBEYZK010000020.1, on the reverse strand, counting down.
CCCGAGGTGTCGATGGAGCCCGTGGAGGCGCTGGAACGGATCGCCTTTCTGCTGGAGCGGGGCCGCGCGCCCACCTACCGGGTGCGCGCCTTCCGCACCGCGGCCGCCGTGGTCGCGGGGCTGGCCGAGGGCGAGGCCGCGGGCCGTGCCGCCGACGGCTCCCTGGAGTCCCTCAAGGGGATCGGGCCCAAGACCGCCGGTGTCGTCCGTGAGGCGCTGGCCGGTGGTGTGCCGGGCTATCTGGAGCGGCTCGAGGACGAGGCACGCACCCCGATCGCCGAGGGCGGCACCGCACTCAGGGCGCTGCTGCGCGGCGACTGCCATCTGCACTCCGACTGGTCGGACGGCGGCAGCCCCATCGAGGAGATGGGCCGGGCGGCACGGGCGATCGGCCACGAGTGGGCGGTGCTCACGGACCATTCGCCGCGACTGACCATCGCCCGCGGCCTGTCACCGGAACGGTTGCGCGAGCAGCTGGAGGTGGTGGCCGCGCTCAATGCGAGCTGGGCCCCCTTCCGGCTGCTCACCGGCATCGAGTGCGACATCCTCGACGACGGATCGCTCGACCAGGAGCCGGAACTGCTCGACCGCCTTGATGTGGTGGTCGTGTCCGTGCACTCCAAGCTGCGCATGGACGCGGCCGCGATGACGCGCCGCATGGTCGCCGCGGTCAGCGATCCGCGGGCCGACGTCCTCGGGCACTGCACCGGACGGCTGGTCGCGGGGCGGGGCAGGCCGGAGTCGCAGTTCGACGCGGACGAGGTGTTCGCCGCGTGCGCGGCCGCGGGCACGGCGGTGGAGATCAACAGCCGCCCCGAGCGGCTCGACCCGCCACGCCGACTGCTGAGCCGGGCGGTGGCGGCCGGGGTGCTGTTCGCCGTCGATACCGACGCCCATGCGCCCGGCCAGCTGGACTGGCAGGTCATCGGGTGCGCCAGGGCCGAGGAGTGCGGCGTCCCCGCCGAGCGGGTCGTGAACACCTGGCCGGCGGAGGAACTTCTGGCCTGGACGCGGAAGAGCCGGGCCCGGTCCGCGTCCTGAAGGGCCCGAAGACGACTCAGGTGGTGGCGTCTTCCAGCGCCGTCAGCACCCGGTCCGGGGTGAGCGGCAGTTCGCGCAGGCGCACCCCGATCGCGTGATGCACCGCGTTGCCGATGGCCGCCGCCGTCCCCACGATGCCGATCTCGCCGACGCCCTTGCTCCCCATCGGGTTGAGGTGGGCGTCGTCTTCGTCGACCCAGTGGGCCTCGATCACCGGCACGTCGGCGTGGGCCGGCACGTGGTAGGCGGCGAGGTCGGACTCCACGAAGTCCCCGAAGGCCGCATCCATCGTGCTGTGCTCGGTCAGCGCCATCCCAAGGCCCATGGTCATGCCGCCGATGAACTGCGAGCGGGCGGTACGGGAGTTGAGGATGTGTCCTGCGGCGTAGACCCCCAGGAGGCGACGCACCCGGACCTCGCCGGTCACCGTGTCGACGCCGACCTCGGCGAAGTGGGCGCCGAAGGAGTGCCGGGCGTAGTCGCTGTCGGCGTCGGCCGTGCCCGCCGTGTCGGCCGTGGCGCCGACGCCCTCCGTGGGCAGTGGCTGCCCCTGCTGACCGGCGAGCCGCTCGGCGAGGCGGGTACAGGCCTCGTGGACGGCCCAGCCCCAGGAGGCCGTCCCCATGGAGCCTCCGGCCAGCGGCGCCGCCGGAAGGTCGCTGCTCCCGATCTCGGCGCGCACCCGCTCCACCGGCACGCCGAGCGCGTCGGCGGCGACCTGGGCGAGCACGGTGCGCGCGCCCGTGCCGATGTCGGTGGCGTTGACCTGAACCACGAAACTGCCGTCGGGGTAGGCGTGGGCGGCGGCCCGGGAGGGCACGGCACTGGCCGGATACGTCGCCGAGGCGACGCCGGTGCCCACGAGGACGGGCCCTTCGCGGCGTGCGCGGGGTCGCGGGTCGCGCTCGGACCAGCCGAACCGACGGGCCCCGTCCCGCAGACATTCGGCGAGGTGGCGGCTGCTGAACGGCAGGGAGCTGTCGGGTTCCTTGTCGGTGTCGTTGCGCAGCCGCAGCTCGACGGGGTCGAGGCCGGCCGCCGCCGCGAGTTCGTCCATCGCCGACTCCAGCGCGTACATGCCGGGAGCCTCACCCGGCGCCCGCATCCAGGAGGGGCTCGGCACGTCGAGGGGCACCACGCGGTGGGTGGTGCGGCCGTGCGCGGAGGGGTACATGACGCGCGTCGCGGCGGCGGCCGTCTCCATGAACTCCTTGAGCCGGGAGGTGTGCGCGGTCACCTCGTGGATCACGGAGGTCAGCGTGCCGTCTTCCTCAGCGGCGAGCCGCACCCGGTGCAGGGTCGGGGAGCGGTGGCCCACGACGGCCGGCAGCTGTCGGCGGGGGAGGGAGAGTTTCACCGGCCTCCCGGTCACCCGGGCGGCCATCGAGGCGAGCACCACGTGCGGCCTGGGCGTGCCCTTGGACCCGAAGCCGCCGCCGACGTGTTCGGAGACGACGGTGATCCGGTCCTTCGGCAGCTCGAACAGGCCGGCCAGGACGTCGCGGACGGTGGTGGCCCCCTGGCTGGAGTCGTGCACGGTCAGGTGCCCGTCGTGCCAGCGGGCGGTGGCCGCGTGCGGCTCCATGGGGTGGTTGTGCAGGGGCGGCACCCGGTACTCGGCGTCGACGCGCACGGGCGCGGCGGCGAAGGCCTTCTCGGCGTCGCCGCGTGCGTGCTCACCGGAGGTGCCGTCCGTGTCCTCCGGTACATACGCGTCGGGGTGGTCGGCCCGCAGGGTGACGTCGTGGGGCTCTTCGGAGTACGTGATCCGTACGGCCGCGGCGCCTTCGCGTGCGGCCTCCAGGGTGTCGGCGACGACCAGCGCGACGTACCAGCCGCGGTGCGGGACCCGGGCGTTCTGCAGTACGGCGAGGGTCGCGTCGTCCGGCTCGGCCAGGCTCGGCGCGTTCAGATGGCTGAGGACACCGACGACGCCGGGCAGCGCCAAGGCCGCCTCGTCGTCGACGGCAGTGACCTCACCGCGCGCCACCGTGGCAGGGACGGGCCAGGCGTAGGCGCACCCCTCGGGCGTGTGCTCGGCGGCGTAGCGGGCGGCCCCGGCCACCTTGTCGGGACCCTCCCTGCGCTCGGTGGGCGCCCCGAGAGCACTGACGGTGTCCGGCATGAGTTCTCCCTGAAAGCGGATGTGGCGGGGTCAGGACGCGGTGGGTGAGGCGGCCAGGCGCCGCAGGACGTCACAGGCGAGATTGCGGGCGAGCCGCACCTTGAAGGCGTTGTCCCGCAGGGGTTCGGCGGCGGCGAGTTCGGCGTCGACGGCCCGCAGGAAGGCCTCGTCCGTCGGCGCACCGCCCAGCAGCGCCTCCTCGGCACGCAGGGCGCGCCAGGGCCGGTGGGCCAGGCCGCCGAACGCGATCCGCACGTGGCGTACGACGGAGTCCTCGACGCCGAGCACCACCGCCACGGACGCGAGTGCGAAGGCGTACGAGGCACGGTCGCGCGCCTTGCGGTAGGCCGAAGGGAGGCCGGCGCCCGAGGGCGGCAGGAGCACGCCGGTGATGAGCTCACCGTGCGCGATCTCGGTGTCCTGGTCCGGCCGGTCGCCGGGCAGCCGGTGGAACTCGGCGGCGGGCAGCGTGCGCGCGCCCCGCGTTCCCCGCAGTTCGACCCGCGCGTCGAGCGCGGCGAGCGCGACCGCCATGTCGGAGGGGTGCGTGGCGACGCACTGCGGGGAGTGCCCGAGGACGGCGTGGTCACGGTTGACGCCGTCGCGCGCGCCGCAGCCGGTGCCGGGCGCACGCTTGTTGCACGGCTTGCTCAGGTCCTGGAAATAGGGGCAGCGGGTGCGCTGCAGCAGGTTCCCGCCCGTCGTGGCCACGTTGCGCAGCTGGCCCGATGCTCCGGAGAGCAGTGCCTGCGCAAGCACGGGATAGCGGTCACGGATCAGCGGGTGGGCGGCGAGGTCGCTGTTGCGCACGGTGGCGCCGACACGGACGGAGCCGTCGCGGAGCTCCTCGACGGTGTCCAGCGGCAGCCAGCTGACGTCGATCAGGGTCCCCGGGGCCTCGACACCGAGCTTCATCAGGTCGACGAGGTTGGTTCCGCCACCGAGGTAGCGGGAGGCGGGGCGGCCTGCGTGGGCCGCGGTCGCCTCGTCGACGCTGTGGGCGCGTACGTACCTGAAGGTCTTCAACGGGCCACGTCCTCGACGGCTTCGACGATGTGCGGGTAGGCGCCGCAGCGGCACAGGTTGCCGCTGAGCCGCTCGCGGATCTCGTCCTTGCTCAGCCGTACGGGTGGACCGGCCGCGTCGGCCGGATCCGTCACGTACGAGGCGTGGCCCGCCTCGGCCTCGGCGATGGCGCCGACGGCCGAACAGAGCTGCCCGGGGGTGCAGTATCCGCACTGGAAGGCGTCGCGATCGAGGAAGGCCCGCTGCAGCGGGTGCGGGCTCTCACCGTCGGTGGACCGCAGCCCTTCGACGGTGGTGATCTCGCACCCTTCGGCGGCGACGGCAAGCAGCAGACAGCTGTTCGCGCGGCGTCCGTCGACGAGGACGGTGCAGGCGCCGCACTGGCCGTGATCGCAGCCCTTCTTGGCGCCGGTCAGGTCCAGCTGCTCCCGCAGGACGTCCAGCAGTGTCGAACGGTGATCGACGGCAGGGGTGCGGCCCTTTCCGTTCACCGTCATGGGCACTTCTGAATGGAACACATCGGTTCCCATGGCGCACTGCTCCCTCGTCCTGAACCGGTCTGTGGCGACATCGTTTGTCCAGCCTGAGTCAGAACACGCATTCCGGCATGCCGGGAGCGGCCGGACTGTTTTCTCCGGCGTCGGTGGGGCATGCGACAGAGGCAAGGCTGTACAGCGACGTACAGCAATTGACCACTATCGAGCCAGTGCTCTATGGAGGCCCCTCATGCTGAAGGCCATTGCAGACGTTCTCCGTGCCATCGGTGGAGCCATTGCCACGGTGGTCACCCTGCCGTTCCGCGCGGTCGCGCGGCTCTTCGGAGGCGCTTCCGACAGCGCTCACGGTCATCACTGACGGCTGACACGACCGACGTAGCCCGTAAGGCCGACGTAGCCCGTGAGAGGGGGCCGGAGCACTTGCTCCGGCCTCGCCGACGGGCTCGGCGGGCGCGGGCGCCTCGGCGCGGAAGACGCCCGCGCCGGGGCGGGTGACGACCAGCCCTTCGGC
>NZ_JBEYZK010000019.1:0-202250 GCF_040646035.1 Streptomyces sp. NPDC046465 | reverse complement strand
ATGTCCGTGCCCGCGCCGAGCCGGTGCAGGAGCACGCTCAAGGCGGCCTGAAGCACCATGAACACGGTCGTCTGCCGCGACCGCGCGAGAGCGGCAAGCGCCTGGTGCAGTTCGGCATCGATCCGCACCGGAACGACGCCGCCCTCGGACCCCGCCTGCTCCGGATAGGGGTAGTCGGTGGGCAGGTCGATGCGTTCCGGCAGACCGGCAAGCGCCTCACGCCAGTAGCCGACCTGCGCGGCGAGGAGGCTCCCCGGGTCGCTCTCGTCGCCGAGGAGATCGCGCTGCCACAGGGTGTAGTCCGCGTACTGCACCGGCAAGGGTGTCCATGTCGGAGCACGGCCCGCGCGCCGAGCCGCATAGGCCGCGCTCAGGTCGCGGGACAGCGGCCCCATCGACCAGCCGTCCCCAGCGATGTGGTGGATCACCAGGACGAGCACGTGCTCGTCGACGGCGTCTCCGGCCTCTTCGGCGTCTTCGACGTCCTCGACGGTGAACAGGGCTGCCCGCAGGGGCAGTTCGGTCACGAGGTCGAAGGGGTGGCGCACCGCGCGGTCCACCGCACCGGCCAGTTCCGCCCCGGTGACCGACTCGACGTCCACCACCGGCCGCGCCTCGCCGACCGGACGTACGTCCTGATACGGCTGGCCGTCCGTCTCCGGGAAGACCGTGCGCAAGGCCTCGTGGCGTGCCACGACATCACCCAGCGCCGCCCGCAGCACCTCCGCGTCCAGCGCACCGGAGATACGGAGCACCGCGGCGCCGTTGTACGTCGCGCTGGGTCCCTCGAACCGGTACAGGAACCACAGTCGGCGCTGCGCGTACGACAGCGGCATCCGCCGCGGACGCGCCACGGGCACGATCGGCGGACGCGCCTCGGCGCTGCCGTCGAGCTGCCGGGTCAGGCCCGCCACCGTCGGGGAGTCGAAGAACGCCTTGATGCCGAGCTGCGCGCCCATGGCCCTGCGGATGCGGCCGATCACACGGGCGGCCAGCAGCGAGTGGCCGCCGAGGTCGAAGAAGCTGTCGTCGACGCCGACGCGCTCGGGGTCGATGCCGAGGACCTCGGCGAACAGGGCGGTGAGGATCTCCTCGTGCGGGCTGCGCGCCGGTCTGCCCGGCCGCCCGTCGGTGCCTCCGCCTGTTTCGATGCCTCCGCCTGCTTCAGCGGTGTAGTCGGGGTCGGGCAGCGCCTTGCGGTCCAGCTTGCCGTGGGAGGTCAGCGGCAGAGCGTCGAGGACGACGACCGCGGCGGGCACCATGTACTCCGGCAGTCGCTCCGCGAGGCGTTCCCGCACCTCGGCGGGGTCGACACTGCCGTCGGTCTCCGGCACGACATAGCCGACGAGACGCCGGTCACCTGCCTGCTCCTCACGCACCACCACGGCCGCCCGCGCGACCTGGACGCAGCGAGTCAACTCCGCCTCGATCTCGCCGAGCTCGATGCGGTAGCCGCGCAGTTTGACCTGGTCGTCGGCGCGCCCGAGGAAGACGAGGGTGCCGTCGCTGTTCCAGCGCGCAAGGTCGCCGGTGCGGTACATCCGGGACCCGGCAGGCCCGTACGGGTCGGCGACGAACCGCTGCCCGGTGAGGCCGGGCCGCCGCAGATAGCCCCGCGCCAGACACACGCCCGCCACATACAGCTCGCCGGGTACGCCGGGCGGCACCGGACGCAGGCCCGCGTCCAGGACGTACACCTGCGTGTTGGCCATCGGGCGGCCGATCGGGACGGGCCCGTCCGGCAGCTCGTCGCCGGGCTCGATCCTGAACTCGGTGCAGTTCACCGAGGCCTCGGTCGGCCCGTACACGTTCATGACGGTCACACCCGGATGCCGGTCGCGCCACGGGCGCAGCGTCTCGCCGAGCAGCGCCTCGCCGCCGAGCAGCAGCTCCTTGCGCGGGGAGACCTCCTCCGGAAGGCCTTCGAGCAGCGCCAGGTGGCTGGGCGTCGCCTTGAGGAAGTCGTAGCCGGGCGAACGCGTCTCCACGCTGTCCGCGAGACCGTCCCGCAGCTCCGCGAGCACCACACGGCCGCCCGAGACGAGCGGCGTGAAGAGCGCGGTGATCGAGAGGTCGAAGGAGAGGGACGTGTGCAGCAGCGCCACGCCCTGGGCCGCCGGGTAGCGACGGCTCGTGTCGCGCAGATAGTCGACCACTGCGGCGTGCGGCACGACGACACCCTTGGGAGTGCCCGTGGAACCCGACGTGTAGATCACGTACGCGGGGTGGGCGGGGTCGGCTGCGATGACCGGGTCGGTGGCGTCCAGTGCCGCCGTCCGGGCCTGGAGGGCGGGGTCGTCGAGGACGACGACCGGGGTGCCCTGGGGCCAGAGGTCGGCGGTGGCGGTGGCCGTGGCGGTAGAGGTGGCGGTGGCCGTGTCGGTGAGGACGAGGGTGGGGCGGGCGTCCTGGACCATGTGGCGGATGCGTTCGGCCGGGTAGGTCGTGTCGATGGGCAGGTAGGCCGCCCCCGTTTTGAGTACGGCGAGGAGCGCGGTGATCAGTTCCGGTGAGCGGGGCAGGGCGAGGGCGACGATGTGCTCGGGTCCGACGCCGCGTTCGGTCAGCAGCCGGGCGAGGCGGTTGGCGCGCGCGTTGAGTTCGTCGTACGTGATGTGGGTGCCGTCGGCGACGAGGGCGATGGCGTCGGGCGTGGCCTCGGCCTGCGCCTGGAACAGCTCCGGGAGCGTGCCGGGCCGGGTGGGCACAGCGGTGTCGTTCCACGTCCGGAGCATCTCCTCCTGCTCCGTGGCCGACAGCAGGTCCACCGAGCCCACCTGCTGCTCGGGGTCGTCGAGGAGGGTCGCGAGGGCCTGGCGGAACCAGCGGCCGATGGCCTCGACGCGCTCCCGGGAGAACCGGGCCGCGTCGAACTGCAGGGCTCCGTCGATCCCCTGCGGCGCACCGTCCGGGCCGAACCGCTCCCGCAGAGTCAACGTCAGGTCCCGGCGCGCGGCCTGCGTGTTCCAGGAGGAGGTGGTGAGGCTCAGTCCGGGGATGTCGAGCTGCTGCGCCTCGTGGTTCTGCAGCGTGAGCATCACCTGGTACAGCGGCTGGTGGTCCGTGGAACGGATGGGGTTGAGTGCCTCCACCAGGCTTTCGAAGGGGACGTCCTGGTGGGCGTAGGCGTTGAGGTCGCTCTCGCGGACGCGATCGAGGAGTTCGGCGAAGGTGGGATCGCCGGACAGGTCGGTGCGGAGCACCAGCGTGTTGACGAAGTTGCCGATGAGGGTGTCGAGCTCCTGCTGGGCCCGGCCTGCCGTCGGCGTGCCGATCGGAATGTCCGTGCCGGAGCCGAGGCGGTGCAGGAGCACGGCGAGGGCGGACTGCAACACCATGAAGACGGTGCTGCGGTGGCTTTTCGCGACCCGGACGAGCTCTGTGTGCAGATCCGCCGTCAGGGCAAGCTCCGCCACGCCTCCACGCCGGTCGCCCGACGACGCCCGCTCGGCGAGGTCGGTGGGCAGGTCGATGCGGTCGGGGAGCCCGGCCAGCGCGTGCTTCCAGTGGGCGAGCTGGGTGGAGAGCAGGCTGTCGGGGTCGCTCTCGCTGCCGAGGAGTTCGTGCTGCCAGAGGGTGTAGTCGGCGTACTGGATCGGCAGCGGCTGCCACGCCGGCGCGTTCCCTGCGCTCCGGGCGGCATAGGCGATGCTCAGGTCGCGGGCGAGGGGGCCCATGGACCAGCCGTCTCCGGCGATGTGGTGGATGACCAGGACGAGTACGTGCTCGTCGACAGTGTCTGAAACGGTCAACAGGGCGGCGCGGAAAGGCAGTTCGGTCGCTAGGTCGAAGGGGTGACGGACGGCGCGGTCGATCGCGCCGGTCAGCTCCGCTTCGGTGACCGTTTCGACGCTCACCTCGGGCTGTGCTTCGGCGGCCGGGCGGATGTCCTGGTACGGCTGGCCGTCGTGGTCGGGGAAGACGGTACGCAGGGCTTCGTGACGCGCCATCACGTCGTTCAGCGCAGCGAGTAGAGCGTCCGTGCTCAGGGTGCCGGACAGGCGCAGCACGACAGGCACGTTGTAGGTCGCGCTGGGTCCTTCGTACCGGTGCAGGAACCACAACCGGCGCTGCGCGAACGACAGCGGCATGCGTTCCGGGCGCGTGGCGGGTGTCAGTGCCGGGCGGGCGGCCGGGCTCGTCGTTGCTGCCAGTGTGCGCGCCAGGGTGGCGATGGTAGGTGCTGCGAACAGGTCGCGGATGGCTACGTCTACGCCCATGACCGCTCGTACGCGGCCGATGAGGCGCATGGCGAGGAGGGAGTGTCCGCCGAGGTCGAAGAAGCTGTCGTCGACGCCGATGCGGTCGAGGCCGAGGACGTCGGTGAAGAGTCCGGCCAGGATTTCCTCGCGTGCGTCGCGCGGGGCCCGGGAGTGAGCGGCCGTGCCGTTGTAGTCGGGTGCGGGCAGGGCCTTGCGGTCCAGCTTGCCGTTCGGCATGAGGGGGAGGGCGTCGAGGGTGACGACGGCTGCGGGGACCATGTGGTCGGGGAGCCGTGCGGCGAGAGCCTTCTTCACCTGGTCGAGCTGCACCTGGTCGAGCTTCATCTGGTCGAGGTCGACGGCGCGTTCGGCGGCCGCGTCAGCATCGGCTACGACGTAGCCGACGAGGCGTCGGTCGCCGGGCCGGTCCTCACGGATGAGGGCGGCGGCGCTCGACACTCCGGGGCAGGCGGTCAACGCGGCTTCGATTTCGCCGAGTTCGATGCGGTAGCCGCGTAGTTTGACCTGGTCGTCGGTGCGGCCGAGGTAGCGCAGGGTGCCGTCGTCGTTCCAGGACGCGAGGTCGCCGGTGCGGTACATACGGGACCCGGGCGGCCCGTACGGGTCGGCGACGAATCGCTCCGCCGTCAGTCCCGGCCGGTTCAGATAGCCACGGGCGACACCGGCGCCCGCCACGTACAACTCGCCCGGCAGCCCCGCCGGGACGGGGGAGAGCCCTTGGTCCAGCACGTATATGCGCGTATTGCCGATGGGGCGGCCGATGGGCGGTGTCTCGGCCCCCGACAGCGGGTCGCTGAGGGTTGCGCAGACGGTGGCTTCCGTGGGCCCGTAGGCGTTGACCATTCGTCGGCCCTGGGACCAGCGTCCGGCCACGTCGGGTCCGCAGGCTTCGCCGCCCACGACGACTGTCATGGTGTGCGGGACGTGGGTCACCTCCAGTACGCCGAGCGCGGAGGGCGGCACCATGCAGTACGTCACTGTGGCGTCGGTGAGGACACGGGCGAGTGCGGGGCCGGGGGCGAGGTCGTGTGCGTCGGCCACTACCAGCGCGGCGCCGGTGAGCAGGGCCAGGCTCCAGTCCCAGGTCGCCGCGTCGAAGCTGGGTGAGGCGAACTGCAGGATGCGGCTGCCCGGTCCCACGCCGAGGTGCGGCCCGGAGGATGCCACGAGGCTGACCAGACCGGCGTGGGTGACCACCACGCCCTTGGGCACGCCCGTCGATCCGGAGGTGTAGATGACGTAGGCGGGATGCGCGGGCCGGGGCCCGGACGCGACCGGCTCGGCCGTCTCGCAGGCCGCCAACTCCGCCTGCACCGCCACGTCGTCGAGCTGTACGACCGGCGTGCTGTCGGTCCAAAGACGGGTGGTCGTCGCATCGGCCACGATCAGCGTGGGCCGGGCGTCCTGGACCATGAAGCGGATCCGGTTGACCGGGTAGGCGGTGTCGATGGGCAGATACGCGGCCCCCGCTTTCCACACCGCAAGGACCGCCACCACCAGCTCGGGTGATCGTGGCAGTGCCAGCGCTACCACCTGCTCGGAGCCGACGCCCCGTTCTACCAGCAGGCGCGCGAGCCGGTCTGCCCGCGCGTTCAACTCGCCGTACGAGTAGACGGTGCTGCCGTCAGGGGCCACCAGTGCGACCGCGTCCGGGTCCTGAGCGACCCGGGCCTCGAACGCGGCCGGTGCCGTCTCCTCCAGCAATCCGACTACCGGACCGGCGCCCCACTCACCCAGCACGCGCTCACGCTCACCGGCGGAGAGCAACTCCACCGCACCGACCCGCTGCCCCGCGTCCTCGGCCACAGAACTCAGCAGACGAACCAGACGGTCGGCGATGACGGTGACTGTGTGCCGGTCGAAGCGGTCGGCGCGGTAGTCCAGCCGCAGCCTGAGCGCATCGCCGGGAGATACGGCGAGGCTCAAGGGATAGTGGGTGGCATCACGACCTTGCGTAGCTGTGGCCGTGAGGCGGGATGCCCGGCGATCTGCTGAGGTATCGCGGTCGGCTGAGGTGTCGCGATCGGCGGGAAAGTTCTCCACGGCCATCACCGTGTCGAACGCGTCACCGAGCCCGGCGGTGCGCTGAATCTCCGTCAGGGACAGGTGCTGGTGCGGCAGCAGCGCACCCTGCTCGTCCTGCACACGTACGGCCAGATCGGCCCACGTGTCCCCGGACTCCATGCGCACCCGGACCGGAACCGTGTTGATGAACAGGCCGATCATGCTCTCGACGCCGGGGATCTCGGACGACCGCCCCGACACCACGGCACCGAAAACCACGTCGTCCTGACCGGTCGTCCGGCCGAGCAGCACACCCCACGCGCACTGGACGAGCGTGCTCAGCGTGACGCCCAGGCGGCGGGCCTGGGCTTGCAGTGCGGCTGTGGTCTGCTGCGGAAGATGGGCGACGAAGCGTTCCGGGAACACCGATGCCGCAGCGTCAGCGGCCACGGCGTCAGAGGCCGAGGCGTCAGAGACCGTGTCAGCAGCGGGACTTGCCAGGAAGGTGGGCTCCGCACCGGTCAGCGCGGCGCTCCAGGATTCACGCGCACCGTCGCGGTCCTGCTCGGAGAGCCAGACCAGGTACTCCCGGTAGGGAGTCACGGGCGGGAGGTCGCTGTCGTCGCCCTTGGCGTCGTACAGGGCGAGCAGTTCGCGCACCAGCAGGGACGACGACCAGCCGTCGATCAGGACATGGTGCTGGGTGATGACCACTCGACTGCGGTCCTTCGCCGTTGAGTTCACACCCTTACGGACGTCACCGACAACGTCACCGACGACGTCACCGACGTGCCTGACGAGCGCCATGCGCAGCAGCGGCGGACGGTCGAGTTCGAAGCGGCGGGCCCGCTCGGCATCGGCGAACGCCTGCAGTTCGGCCTCGGCCTCCACGGCCGTCAGATGGGTGAGGTCGACCTCCGACCACGGCAACTCGACATCACGGGCGATTACTTGGACCGGCTCGTCGAGGTCGTCGACCCAGAACGCGGCCCGCAGGTTCGCGTGCCGGTCGAGCAGGGCCTGCCCGGCCGCGCGCAGGGCCTCCGCGTCCAGGGCGCCCTCGAAGTCCAGGATCAGCTGCACGACATAGGCATCCGGCCCCTCGCGGTCGGCAAGGGCGTGGTAGACCAGCCCTTCCTGAAGCGGCGACAGCGGCCAGATGTCCTCAAGCTCATGCGACAAGGTTGATCCACTCTCCGTACCAGGCACTGCAACGTGTTGAGAAGGCTCATCGACAGTGCGCGCGGCCACTTCACCGGAACAGGGACCGAGTTGCGGCCCGCCCACCGCCCGTCGACCGCGCCGGATCAAGGGGGCGGAAGCTGGGCGTCAGTGTGCCGCACACACCGGTCATGAATGTCTTGGGCAGTCGCGCACAATGGAGACGTGCACAGCGATGACGTGCAGAGCGATGACATGCACAGCGATGACGTGCACCGCGATGACATGCACAAAGATGACGTGCACAAAGGTGAAACGGCACGTGTCGCCAGTGTGGCCCAAGAAGTTGGGAATGAGCGTCAGCTCGGCTTGTTCACCCGAGTCGCCAGGGAATAGCTCGCCGATAAGCCGGACGTGTCTGCGGTGCCCCTCCGAGGAATCTCTCCACGGCCCCCTCCTGCATCCAAAGCGCTACCCCCGTAACGCAGCCATGAGTTGAAGGGACACTACAACCGTCGCTGCGACCTGTACATGTGACGCCCGTCACGTATGGTCATGGGGCGGTCGGCGTGATGTGTGATTATGTGGTCGCCCGGCGAGTGCCGGGGTGGATCGCGTCGACGCGGGGGGCTTGGATGTCTGGTCCGATGGATGAGCAATGGCCCTTAACTGCTGCCCAGTCAGGGGTGTGGTTTTCCGCTTCCCTTGGGCCCGTTTCCTCGGTCTACAACGTCGGTGAGCGCGTCGAAATCCACGGGCCGATCAATCCGGAAGTTCTCGAGAAGGCATATCAGGCAGCCCTCGCAGAAGCGGAATCGCTGCGGCTCGTCATTGCGGACGGGCCGGACGGTCCGACGCAGAGTCCCGACCGCGCCGATCAAGTGGCGGTGCGACGGCTTGATTTCACCGGGCAGAAGGATCCGAACGCGGCAGCCGAAGCGTGGCTGACGTCGGACGTCGAGACCGCGTTCGACCTCAAGCACGGGCCGTTGTACGCGCCCGCGCTGCTCACGGTCGGCCCGAACCTCCATATTCTGTACAGCCGTTACCACCACGTCGTCATGGACGCCTGGAGTTCCGCGCTGATCACTCGGCGCACGGCCCAGCTGTATTCGGACATGGTGGCCGACCGCCCGGACAGCGGTACCCCGCTCCCTCCGTTCCGCGACCTGGTGGAACGTGAGGTGTCCTATCGGGATTCGGAAGAGTACGAAGAGGACCGCCGTTACTGGCTCAAGCGCCTTCAGGACGCCCCCGACCCGGTAAGGCTCTCCAACCGCCCGTACCGCAGGCCCGAGAACATTCTGCGGAGGCGTACCACGCTCAGCGCGGGCCTTTCGGACCGGTTGCGTTCCGCCGCCGCGGGGCTCGGTGTGAGCCTCTCGGTATGGGCGGTGACGGCGACCGCCGCATACGTGAGTGGCGCCACCGGAGAGAGCACCGTATCCGTCGGACTTCCCCTGTCGGGACGCCTTGACGAGATCGAACGCAATACGCCGGGAATGACGGTCAACGTCGTTCCGCTGCACATCACGGTGCGCCCGGAACTGTCACTGAAGAAGCTTGCCAGGAAAGTCTGGGCGCAAACGACTCGGGCTTCGCGGCACAGCCGGTTCCGTATGGAGGATCTGCGTCGCGAACGCATTCAGACACCGGGTGACGGCCTTCCTTACGGCCCCGTGGTCAACGTCATGACATTCGACTACGACATCCGCTTCGACGGTCATCCGGTAAAGGCAAGCAGCCTCTCGCAGCGTTACACCGAAGACTTCTCGTTCGCCTTCTACGAGGGTGTTCATGAAGGTCGGATCGAGGTGTACTTCGACGCGAACGACCGTATGTACAGCCGGGCGGAAATGGACGCTCACGTCGAGCGTTTCCTGCTCTTCCTCGAGCGAATGACGGAAGCGCTGCCGGACCAGCCCATCGGTTCGGTCAGCCTGCTCAGCACTGTCGAGCGTGAGCGCGTGCTGGAGGTGTGGGGCAGCGGTCCGGCGGTGGAGGTGCCGAAGGGGACGGCCTCGGCCGTCTTCGAGGCGCAGGCTGCTCAGGTCCCGGACTCCCCGGCGCTGGTGGCTGCGGACGGCAACACCATCTACGCGTACGGTGAGTTGAACGCGCGCGCCAACCAGCTGGCACGGTTCCTGGTGGAACAGGGCGTCGGGCCGGAGCAGTTGGTGGCCCTGGCACTGCCACGGTCGCCGGAGCTGATAGTGGCCGTGTGGGCCGTGCTCAAGGCGGGTGCGGCGTATCTGCCGGTGGACGTGGAGTATCCGGCGGAGCGCGTTCGCTTCATGGTCGAGAATTCCCGCCCGATCGTAATGCTGGTGGACTCCGCCTCCACGCCTGCCGGGACTTCCGGTGAGTGCGCCGTCGTCTCCTTGAGCGATCCGACGGTCGAACGCCGCCTCGCGAGCTTGTCGGCGGCTGATCTGACGGACACGGATCGGCTGAGTGCGTCGGCGCCGGAGCATCCCGCGTACGTCATCTACACGTCGGGCTCGACCGGCACCCCCAAGGGCGTGGTGGCCCACCACGCGGGCCTGGTGAATCTCGCTCGCGCGCTGAGAGAGCACTACGAGATCGGCGCGGGGAGCCGTGTGCTGCAGTTCGCGTCGCCGAGCTTCGACGCCGCCACGTCGGAGATCTTCCGAACGCTTCTCGCGGGCGGCGCGCTGGTGCTGGCGGCCCCGGCGGATCTGGCGCCCGGTGACGCGCTGACGCGTGTCCTGGTCGACGCCGGCGTGACCCACTGCACCCTCCCGCCGTCCGCGCTGAGCGTCATGGACACGGCGAGCGTTCCGGCGGGGATGACGCTGATCGTGGCCGGTGAGGCCTGTGACCCCGACACGGTCGGGCGCTGGTCCGTGGGCCGCCGGATGTTCAACGCGTACGGGCCGTCGGAGGCGACGGTGTGCGCGACCGTGAGCGATTCGTTGTCGGGCGCGGTGGTGCCGCCGATCGGCAGGCCGCTCGCGAATGTGCGCACGTACGTGCTGGACGGCGGGCTGTCCCCGGTTCCGCCCGGCGTGCCCGGTGAGCTGTACGTGGCGGGGGCGGGTGTCACGCGTGGATATCTGAACCGGCCGGGACTGACGGCGGGGCGGTTCGTCGCCGATCCGTACGGGCCCGCCGGGTCGCGTATGTACCGCACGGGTGACCTGGCGGCCTGGAACGACGACGGCACCCTGCGCTTCCTGGGCCGCGCCGACGACCAGGTGAAGCTGCGTGGCTTCCGTATCGAACTCGGTGAGATCGAGGCGGCGTTGGCGGCGTGCCCCGGAGTGTCGAGTGCCGCCGCTCTCATACGGGAGGACCGGCCCGGCGACCGGCGTCTGGTCGGCTACATCGTGGCCGATGACGGCGTCGGTGCCGGTGCCGGTGCCGGTGTCGGTGTCGACGTCGGCCAGGTGAGGAAGGCTGTCGCCGCGCGGCTGCCCGACCACATGGTCCCTTCAGCCGTCGTCATCCTCGACGAACTGCCCCTCACACCGAACAGGAAGGTGGACCGCAAGGCCCTGCCCGCACCCGACTACAGCGGCACGGCCGCTCGGTCCCGGGCCCCGCGCGACGCGCGTGAGGAGATCCTGGCCGCGCTGTTCGCGGACGTCCTCGGCGTCGATCAGGTCGGGGTGGACGACGGCTTCTTCGACCTCGGCGGGCACTCCTTGCTCGCCATGCGCCTCATCGGCCGCGTACGAGCGGTGATCGGGGTGGAACTGGTCATCCGCGACCTGTTCGCGGCCCCGACGGTCGCCGCCCTGGCGCGTGTGGTGGAGGCGACGAGGAACCCGGTCGACCGCCCCGCCCTGGCGCCCGTCACGCGCCCGGAACGCATGCCGTTGTCGTTCGCGCAGCGCCGCTTGTGGTTCCTGAACCGGTTGGAGGGCCCCAGCGCGACCTACAACGTGCCCGTGGTGCTGCGCCTGTCCGGCGCCCTGGACGTCGATGCGCTGCGTGCCGGGCTGGGTGACGTGGTCGCGCGTCATGAAGCGCTGAGAACCGTCTTCCCGGACAGCGACGGCCAGCCGTACCAGGACATCCGCCCGGCCGCCGAAGCGCAGCCCGAGGTGAGCGTCGAAACGGTCACCGACGCGGAGCTGACCGGCGCGATCGACCGCGCGGTCCGCCACCGCTTCGACCTCGCGGCCGAACTCCCCCTCCGTGCATCGCTGTTCACCGTCGCCGCCGCCGTCGCCGACAATCCGGCCGACGAACACGTACTGGTCCTGGTGCTCCATCACATCGCCGGGGACGGCTTGTCGATGGGCCCTCTGGCCCGTGATCTGGGCGCGGCCTACGCCGCTCGGTGCGCGGGGCGGGCCCCGTCGTGGTCGCCCCTGCCGGTCCAGTACGCCGACTACACCCTGTGGCAGCACAAGCTGCTCGGCGACGCCGACGACCCGGACAGTCTGCTGACCACCCAGCTGGGATACTGGAAGCGGGCGCTTGCGGGCTTGCCGGAGCGCCTTGAGCTGCCGACCGATCATCCGTATCCCGAGCAGGCCGGATACGAGGGCGCGTCGGTTCCGGTGTGGGTGGACGCCGAGGTGCACCGGGCGCTGACCGGGCTCGCGCGGTCGCGCCAGACAACCGTGTTCATGGTGTTGCAGTCCGCCCTCGCCGTGTTGCTGCACCGTCTCGGTGCGGGTACGGACATCCCCCTGGGCTCGGCGGTGGCGGGCCGGGGTGAGGAGGAACTCGACGATCTGGTCGGCTTCTTCGTCAACACCCTCGTGCTGCGTACCGACCTCTCCGGCGACCCCACCTTCGCCGAACTCCTCGACCGGGTCTGCGCGACGAATCTGAGCGCCTACTCCCACCAGGACATCCCCTTTGAGGGTTTGGTCGAGGCGCTCAACCCGACGCGTTCCCTGGCCCACCATCCCCTCTTCCAGGTGATGCTCGCCTTCAACAACACGGCGCGCGCCACACCGGACTTCGTCGGGGTCACGGCCACTCCCCAGACGGTCCGAGTCGAGGCCGCCCGGATGGATCTGTCCGTCAACCTCGCCGAGCGGCGCGATGCCGATGGTGGCTGCGCCGGGATCAGTGGCGTGATCTCGTACCGCACCGACCTGTTCGACCACGGCACGGTCACCACCATGGCGGAGCGGCTCATCCGCGTGCTCAAGAGCGTCGCCACCGACGCGGAGCGGCGCGTGGGGTCGATCGAGCTGCTGTCCGACGGCGAGCGGCACCAGATCCTCGAGGAGCGGAACGACACGGCCACGCCGGTGCCCCGCGCCACGGTCCCCGAACTGATCCAGGCGCGGGCACAGGCCACGCCGGACGCCATCGCCCTCGTCGCCGATGGCACGCACATCACGTACGACGAACTCAACGCGCGCGCCAACCGCCTCGCCCGGCTGCTGACCGAACGCGGCGTCGGCCCCGAGCACATCGTCGCCCTCGCGCTGCCCCGCTCACCGGAACTGATCACCGCGCTCCTCGCCGTACTCAAAGCGGGGGCGGCCTACCTGCCCATCGACACGACCTACCCGGCCGAACGCATCCGCCACATGGTCCAGGACGCCCGCCCCACCCTCGTCCTCACCGACACGGCCACCGCCACCGCTACGGCCACCGCCACCGCCACCGCCGACCTCTGGCCCCAGGGCACCCCGGTCGTCGTCCTCGACGACCCCGCCCTCCGGGCCCGGACGGCGGCACTGGACGCCACCGACCCGGTCATCGCAGCCGACCCCGCCCACCCCGCGTACGTCATCTACACCTCGGGCTCGACCGGCACCCCCAAGGGCGTGGTGGCCCACCACGCGGGCCTGGTGAATCTCGCCCTCGCACAGAGCGAGCAGTGGGGGATCGGTGCGGGGAGCCGTGTGCTGCAGTTCGCGTCGCCGAGCTTCGACGCCGCCGCGTCGGAGATCTTCACCGCCCTGCTGACGGGCGGCGCGCTCGTCCTGGCCGACGCGGACCGGCTCATGCCCGGTGACGGCCTGACGCGCGTCCTGGTGGACTCCGGCGTAACGCACTGCACCCTTCCGCCGTCCGCGCTGAGCGTCATGGACGCGGCGCGTGTTCCGGCGGCGATGACGCTGATCGTGGCGGGAGAGGCCTGTGACCCCGACACGGTCGGGCGCTGGTCCGTGGGCCGACGGATGTTCAACGCGTACGGGCCGTCGGAGGCGACGGTGTGCGCGACCGTCAGCGAGGCGTTGTCGGGGGCGGTGGTGCCGCCGATCGGCCGTCCGATCGCCAACGTACGCACGTACGTCCTGGACGAGGGTCTCTCGCCGGTCCCGTTCGGCGTGCCGGGTGAGTTGTACGTGGCGGGGGCGGGTGTCGCGCTCGGCTATCTGAACCGCCCGGGGCTGACGGCGGAGCGGTTCGTCCCCGATCCGTACGGTCCTCCGGGGACCCGTATGTACCGCACGGGCGACCTCGCGCGATGGAACAGCGACGGCAGCCTGCACTTCCTGGGCCGTGCCGACGATCAGGTGAAGCTGCGCGGTTTCCGTATCGAACTCGGTGAGATCGAGGCGGTGTTGGCGGCCTGTCCTGGTGTGTCGAGTGCCGCCGCTTTCATACGGGAGGACCGGCCCGGCGACCGGCGTCTGGTCGGCTACATCGTGGCCGATGACGGCGCGGCGGGTGGCGGCGTCGATGTCGGCCAGGTGAAGAAGGCTGCCGCCGCGCGATTGCCCGACTACATGGTCCCCGTGGCCATCGTCACGCTCGACGCGCTGCCCCTCATGCCGAACGGCAAGCTGGACCGCAAGGCCCTGCCCGCACCCGACTACGCGCCGGTCACCCGCACCCGCGCCCCGAGCACTCCGCAGGAGAAGGCCCTCACCGACCTCTTCGCCGACGTGCTCGGCCTCGACCCCGACCGCGTGGGCGTCGACGACGGCTTCTTCGCCCTCGGCGGCGACAGCATCAGTTCCATCGTCCTGGTCAGCCGCGCCCGCGAACGCGGCCTCGACCTGGCGCCCCGGGACGTCTTCCGGCATCACACGGCCCGCAAACTCGCCCACACAACAGGCGTGTTGACGACGCAGGCCGACCGCGCGTCGGAGGCGGACGAGGGGACCGGCTCGGTGCCGCTGACGCCGATCATGCGCTGGCTGGTCGAGCCCGCCCCCGACCCCGCCCCCGAGCCCGACCCCGAGCACGCGTACGAGGCGTTCTTCCAGTCGCGACTCGTCCAGGCCCCCGCAGGCGTCGGGCGCGACCAGCTGGTCGAGATCCTGCAGTCCCTCCTCGACCGTCACGACATGCTGCGGTCCCGCCTGACCCGCGACGGCGACCAAGGGGGCCGAGGGGACTGGGCTCTGCTCGTCCCACCGGTGGGCAGCCCGCAGGCGCTCACGGCCGACGCGGCCCTGACGCGGGTGGACTGCACCGGTGCGACCGCGGCCGAGCGTGAACAGCTGCTTGCCGAGCACGCCGGGCAGGCGCGGGGGCGGCTGGCCCCGCGCGACGGAATCATGGTGCAGGCCGTCTGGTTCGACCACGGTCCACGGGAGCCGGGGCGCTTGCTCCTGACGGCCCATCACCTGGTGGTGGACGGCGTCTCCTGGCGCATTCTGCTGCCCGACCTCGCCGCCGCGGGCGCGACCGTACTCGACGGCGGGGAACCGAAGTTGGCGCCTGTGCCCACCTCCTTCAAACGCTGGGCGGAGCAGCTCCACGCGCTCGCGGGCGAACCGCGGACCACCGGCTCCTTGCAGCACTGGACGGATGCCCTGTCCGTCTCCGAACCTCCCTTCGGCAGCAGGAGGGTGGGTGCGCGTGAGGACACGGCGGCGCGGCTCGACGCGCTGCGCGTGACGGTTCCGGTGGAGTTGTCGGAGGCGCTGCTCACCCGGGTGCCCGCCACGTTGCACGCCGGTGTCGAGGACGTACTGGTGACGGCGTTTCTGCTCGCGGTGGCCCAATGGCGGAGCACGCGCGGTGTGCCGGGCGCCTCTCCTGCGGCGTCGTCCGTCCTGGTCGACGTCGAAGGGCACGGGCGCGAGGACCTCTTCGCGGGCGCCGACACCTCAAGGACGGTGGGCTGGTTCACGGCCATGGCTCCGGTGCGGCTCGATCCCGGCAGGGTGTCCTGGGGCGAGGTGCGGCGCGGCGGTCCGGCCGCCGGGCGGGTTCTGCAGCGGGTCAAGGAGCAGCTTCGCGCCGCGTCGGAGCAGCGGATCAACTACGGCCTGCTGCGCTACCTCAACCCGGAGACCGCGCCGGTGCTCTCCGCGCTCCCCGAAGCGCAGCTGGCGTTCAACTACTTCGGGCGGGTCGGCCTGGGCAGTTCCCGTCCTGAGGGCGACTGGCAGCAGGTGGGCGGCCCCGCGCCCACGGGCGGCCTCGATCCCCGGATGCGTCTGACGCACGCGCTGATGGTGAACGCGGCGGCAACGGAAGGCCCGTCAGGCCCGGAGCTGTCGGCGACGTGGTCGTGGGCGCGTGATGTTCTGGCGCCCGGGGACGTGAAGCAGCTCAGCGAGGGCTGGGTCGCCCACCTCAAGGCACTCGCCGCGCACGCCGAAGGCCCCGACGCGGTCGGCAGGACGCCCTCGGACCTCTCCCTCGTCAACCTCAGCCAGAGCCAGATCAACCGACTTGAGAAGAAGTGGCGTGGAAGGCGGTGACGCCCTCGTGCGTCACCGCCACCGCCCTGTTTTGATCATGTGAGTTGGAGTGTGATGTTGCAGTGACCGCCGTCTACGAGGACGCAGCCGTCCGGTCCCGTGTCCTCGACTTCCTGTCGCGGTACGTGGACGATCCCGCCGAGCTGGAAGGCATCCAACTGATCACCGGTGGGGTGCTCAGCTCGCTGGCGACCGTGGCGCTCGTCAGCCACCTCGAGAAGGAGTTCGGCGTCGGCATCGATGACGACGACCTGGAGATCGAGAACTTCGACACGCTGGACAGCATCGTGCGGTTCGTGCGGGAGAAGCAGGCATGAGCCGGCCGCCGGCGGCCGCGGACGAGCTGGGGCGACTGCTGCTGCCGCTTGCCGACGAGATCGAGGCGGCGAAGACGGTGCCCCCGCACGTCGTCGCGGCGATCGTCGGCTCCGGCGCGCTGGCCGCGATGGTGCCCGCGGAGTACGGGGGGCGGCCACTGAGCCACCGGGCGTACGGCGAGCTGAACCGGGCGGTGGCCCGTACGTCGGCGTCGCTGCAGAGCCTGCTGACCGTGCACGGAATGGTGTGCTCCAGTCTGAGCCGCTGGGGTTCGGAGGCCACCCGGCAGCGGCTGCTGCCACGCCTCGCCTCCGGTGAACTCGTCGGGGCGTTCGGTCTCACCGAGGACGGCGCGGGCAGCGATGCCCAGGCCGTCGGGACGTCGGCGACGCCGGAACGCTCGGACGCCGGAGCGGGAGACGTGGGCACCGTTTGGCGCCTGGACGGCACGAAGCGCTGGCTGTCGTTCGGTCAGCTCGCCGACTGCTTCCTGGTCTTCGCCAAGCACGGCGACCGCAGCGTGGCCTTCCTCGTCCAGCGGGACGACCCGGGCGTCACGGTGGTCCCCAGCCGCCCCACCAGCGGCTTCCGCAGCGCCATGCTGGCCGACCTGTACCTGGACGGCTGCCGCGTGCCCGCCGACCGCATGGTGGGACGCCCCGGCTTCGGCGTGTCCCAAGTCGCGGGCAGCGCACTGTCGTTGGGTCGCCTCTGTGTCGCCTACGGGTCCCTGGGGCTCGCCGAGGCCTGCTGCGACGCGGTCCTCGGCCACACCAGCAGCCGCAAACAGTTCGGCGGGCGGTTGATCGACCTGCAACTCGTCCGCGGTCTGGTCAGCGACGCCGTGCTCGACACCGAGGCGGCGCGGCTCCTGTGCGAGCAGGCGGCGCGGGCGATGGACACCAAGGACGACTGGCTGATCCAACACGTGCTCACCGCCAAGCTGGCGGCATCCCGTGCGGCCGACAAGGCGTCGGCCGCGGCAGCCCAACTCCACGGCGCCGCGGGCATGGTGGACGGCGGCCCGGTGGACCGCTGGGTGCGGGACGCACGGGTGATGCAGATCATCGAGGGAAGCACGCAGCTGCTGCAGGACCTCCTTGCCGAGGAGAGCCTGCAGCGTTTCCGCGTCCGCAGGCGCCATCCGCGATATCCGTTCGAAGCTGGAGCCGACTGTGCCGAGTGAGCTGGTCAAGTGTGTCGTCTGGGACCTCGATGACACCGTGTGGGACGGCGTACTGTCCGAAGGGTCCGGAGTGACGTTGCGCCCCGGCGTCCGTGAGCTGATCGACACGTTCGACCAGCGCGGCATCCTGCAGTCGGTCGCCAGCAAGAACGACGAGAAGGCCGCCCTCGCCGAGCTCGAACGACTGGGCATCCGCCACTACTTCCTCGTTCCGCACGTCTCCTGGCAGCCGAAGTCGGGGCTGGTCGAGAGCATCGCGAAGAGCCTCAACATAGGCCTCGACACGGTGATGTTCGTGGACGACTCCGCCTTCGAGCGGGCCGAGGTCGAGTTCGTCCACCCGCGGGTGCGGTGCGTGGACGCGGCCGAGACCGCGGACCTGCTCGACCGCCCGGAGCTGACCCGGCCGGTGACCGAGGACGGGCGCGCCCGCCGCACGCTGTATCTGCAGGCGGCGGAGCGGGGGGAGTACGAGAAGTCGTTCGCGGGACCGCAGGTCGAGTTCCTCAGGTCGCTGGAGATGCGCCTCACGGTCGAGGTGGCCACCCCTGAGGATCTGGAGCGCGCCGCCGAACTCACCGAGCGAACCCACCAGCTCAACACCACGGGGCTGACCTTCTCCAAGTCGGAGCTGCGCGAACTGATGGAGCGGCCGGACCAGACGCTCCTGGTCGCCCGTCTCACGGACCGCTTCGGCACGTACGGCACCATCGGCCTCACCCTGGTCGGCAAGACGGCGGAGGAATGGCGGATCCGCTTGTTCCTGATGTCCTGCCGCGTGATGGGCCGCAACGTCGGCGGCGCCATTCTGCGCTATCTGGCGCAGTCGGCCGAGGCCGAGAAGGTGCGGCTGACAGCGGACTTCAAGCCCACCGATGTCAATAAGTCGATGTACACGGTCTACCGCTTGGCGGGCTTCAAGAAGACCGAGGTCGACGGCCCCGTACGGGTGCTGGAAATGGCACCCGGCCTGCCGCACACCTACCCCGACTACCTTGCCCTGAAGCTGCCCGCCACATTGGACAAGCGTTGAGGAGCGTGCCATGACACTGCTGATCACGTGGCCGGATTCCGGACCCGGCAACGCCGTACGCCATACCGTCGACCCCGATGAGATCGCCGCCGCGCTGGCACCCGCCGGGGTTCGCTACGAGCAGTGGCCGCTGCGCGAAGGGCTGCCCGAGGACCCCGCCCCCGAAGCGGTGCTGAGCGCGTACCGGGATGCCGTGGACGGGCTGGCCGCGGCCGAGGGTTTCGCCACCATCGATGTCGTGGGGCTGCGCCCGCGCAAGGACCTGGGGTGGCGGCTGACCGCCAAGGCGGAGCGGAAGAAGTTCCTCAGCGAGCACACGCACGATGACGACGACGAGGTGCGGTTCTTCGTCGCGGGCGCCGGGGCCTTCTATCTGCACGTCGGTAGTGAAGTGCACGCCGTGCTGTGCGAGGCCGGGGATTTGCTGGGGGTTCCGCGCGGTACCAAGCACTGGTTCGACATGGGGGCCGCGCCCTCGTTCACCGTCATCCGCTTCTTCCACGACGAGAGCGGCTGGATCGGCAACTTCACCGGCAGTGACATCGCCCTGCGGTTCCCCGACTTCGACGGGCTCGTAGCGGCGCGGTCGGCCGGATGATCGACCATGGCTCGATTGAACCCTTGACCATCATGAAACAGCGCAGCGAGTCTGTTCGAGGGCCGAGTCCCCAGAAACGCACTCCAGTCTCACGTTCCACTCGCGTATGGAGGTTCCATGGACATCCAGATGAGCACAGAGGTCGGCGGCGATCTCGGTGAACTAGAGGTACTCGAGATGGATGAACTGCAGGTCAGCGGTTCGTCCACGGCCTACAACTACATCGCGAGGAATGCGGACCGTTCCTCGGACGCACCGGCGGGCTGACCGGCCCGCCCGGTCTGCCCGGCTCGCCCGGTCTGCCCGGCTCGCCCGGCTCGCTTGACGAGCCACTGCGGCCTCGCGCCAGGCGCACGGTGCCTGACCCTCGCGAGGCCGTGGTGTCGGCAGGCACCGTCTTCGAGCACTTCGCGCACCCGGTCGGCTCCACTGTCCGGACCAGGACGGATGGCATGGATCTCTTGCTGCTCTTTCCGCCACTGACCGAGGCGACTCTCTTTCCGTATTTGAGTCTGCCCTACCTCGCCGGTCACGTCCGCCGGTCCGGCTACAGCGCACACCAGGTCGATCTGAGCATCGAATTGGTCCATCGGCTCCTGGACGGCCCGGCGCTCGCGCGCCAGGCCCATCCCCTGGACGAGGCCCATCCCCTGGACGCGGCGCAGGATCTGCCTGCCTGGTACCGAGCGGTGGTGGCTGATGCCGCCCTACAGCATCTCGACGAGATACGTGGCTTCGTCCTGACGAAGAGCCCGGCGCCCCGCCTCGGCCCCGTGCGCGCGGTGCGACTGGCCCGGCAGGCCGCCCAACTGATGCTGCGCGATTCGGCGCTGTCCCAGGTGTGGGACGACTTCGACTCGCTCGACCAGGCGGTACTCCGGTTGTCGGATGCGCGGGTCGATTCTCTCGACTTCGCGACCCGCAATCTGCACGATGTGCTGACGGAGGCTCTTGAGGAGTCCGCACCCCGGGCGGTCGGCATATCCGTGGCGTTCTTCAGCCAGTTGGCACCGGCCTTGCTGATCGCCCGGTGGATCCGGCTGCGCTACCCGCACCTCCCCATCTGTCTCGGTGGCCAGCAGGTCATGCTGCGCCACGCCGAATTGGCCACGCCGTCCTCGGTGCGTACGTCGGTGGACGCGCTCTGTGTCACGGCGGGCGAAGAGCCCTTGGAGCGCTGGCTGGCGCATGTCACCGGGGACGCGGCACGCTCCGAGGTGCCGGGGATGAGGTGGCTGAGCCCCGAAGGCGCGACGGCCCCCGGCCGACTGCCCACGCTCCGCTTCAAGGACATCGGCGCGCCCGACTACGACGGGTTGAAGGTCCACTCCTACCTCAATGACACCGTCGTCCTCTCCATGGTGTCGTGCGTGGGCTGCTACTGGGGACGCTGCATCTTCTGTTCCTACGGCAACCGGTCTCTCGAACGCGGGGCCTACCAGCAGGGCTCTCCGGCTCAACTCGCGGATGCCGTACGGCGGATCGTGGAGAGCACCGGAATCGATTTCGTCACCGTGGTCGACGAGAACACCAATCTGCGCCTGCTCGCCCGGACCATGCGCCTGGTGCGGGAGAGCGGTCTGCACGTCCGTTTCAACACGCGCAACCGACTGGAACCGATCCTGCTCGACCCGGCTTTCTGCAAGGAACTGGCCGAACTCGGCTGTGAGGGGATGGCTGTCGGATACGAGGGCGTCACACAGCGGCTGCTCGACACGCTGGACAAAGGGGTCCGTGCCGCCGACTTCCAGGTCATCCTCGACAACCTCGCGGCAGTGGATATCCAGGTCAACCTGTCGGTCATGGGCGGCCTCCTGGACGAGACCGACGAGGAGTCCGAGGAATCACTCCGCTTCCTCGAACGCAACCGGGAGAAGTTCGCCATCGACGCGTTCGAACTCATGGTGGCCGAGCCGGGAACCCGTCTCGTAGCCGACCCACAACTCTTCGGCGTGCTCCTCGACGATTCCGACGCGTTCGCCGACAACCGCGAACTCAACTACCTGGGCGGCAGGGTGGGCAGGCGGCATTCCGTCGTCGGCGGACCCGAGCGCCCCGACATGCTGAAGCGGCTCAAGTACGGAATGCGCCGGGTCTCCGCGGCTGCGGCGGAACAACCCGCCGACCCCGCCGAATTCGCGGCGCAGTCCCCGCTGAAACACATGGTGCTGCGCCCGCATCCGTGGATCCGGTGCGCTCCGGCAGGGCTGGCCCCGCACGGCCCGGGTGGTGGTTCCTTCCTGCTGGCCGATCCGGTACGGGAACAGGTGTACTCACTGCCGAAGAACCACGTGACCCGCAGCGCCGAGCCCGGCGGGCCGCTGACCGCGACCAGTGCGCGGGGCCGCTCCCTGCTCGGCAAACTCGCCGCCGCGGATGCCGGTGTCGTCTGTGACGCACCGCTACCGGCCATCCGTCCGTCACGCTGAAGGAGTCACACGGTGCACATCACCCTGGTCAATATGCCCTGGGCCTCGATCGACTTCCCTTCTCTGGCCCTGGGCATCCTCAAGCGCCGCGTCGCGGACGAGTTCCCGGACAGTCGCGTCGACGTCGTGAACGCCAACCTGGACTACCTCGACTGGATCACCGAGCGAGCGGGTCTCACGCGTGAGGAGTACAACTTCTGCTGGGACTCCTACTTCACCGGCTACAGCGAGTGGATCTTCTCCTCCGCCCTGTACGACGACCCGCACTGGCGCAACTCCGCATTCGCGGACCTCGTGGCGGAATCCGTGCCGGGCGACATGCTCGTCAAAGGACGACAACTGCACGCGCTGGCGCCCGAGTACATCGAATCCCTCGTCAGCCGTATTCTCGCCGAAGGCCCCGACGTCGTCGGCTTTTCGACGACCTTCGCGCAGAACAGCGCCGTGCTCGCCGCGGCCAGACTCATCAAGAAGACGGCGCCCGAAGTGCGTGTGGTGCTGGGCGGCGGAAATTGCGACGGCCCCATGGGTGCCGCGCTCCATCGCAGCTTTCCGTTCGTCGACTATGTCAATCGCGGTGAGGGCGAGGTGTCGTTCACGCGGCTCCTCGCCTGTCTCCGCGACGCGTCGAGCCCCGCGGACGTGCCCGGACTCTGCTGGCGCGACGCAGCCGGAACGTCGCACGCCAATGCCATGAGCGCGGCTCCGCTGCCCGCGTCGGCGCTGGTCACACCGGACTACACGGACTACTTCGAGCAGCACGCGGCCTCCCGTGCCGGGGCCATGGCAGAACCCCACCTCGTGGCGGAGAGCTCACGCGGCTGCTGGTGGGGCCAGAAGCATCACTGCACCTTCTGCGGGCTCAACGGTTCCTTCATGGAGTTCCGCAGCAAGAGCCCGGACAGATTCGTCGACGAACTTCTCGCCATGACGGAGCGCTACCAGGTGCTCAACATCGCCGTGGCCGACAACATCATCGACATGAATTACCTGCGGTCGATGGTTCCGAGGCTCGCGGAGGCCGAATGCGACCTGCGCATCAGCTATGAGATCAAGTCCAACA
Source organism: Streptomyces sp. NPDC046465 (assembly GCF_040646035.1). NCBI lineage: Bacteria > Bacillati > Actinomycetota > Actinomycetes > Kitasatosporales > Streptomycetaceae > Streptomyces > Streptomyces sp. NPDC046465. Next base: position 179,632 of record NZ_JBEYZK010000019.1, on the reverse strand, counting down.
TGCGCCGCGAACAGCTCGGTTCCCTCGTCGCCGCCGGAATCCACTACGTGCAGCCCGGTATCGAGAGCCTCAACGGGCGTGTCCTGAAGCTGATGGACAAAGGCGTGACCGGCTGTCAGAACGTCCGCATGCTGCGGGACGCCGAGTCGGTGAGCCTCGGCGTCGTCTGGAACTACCTCTTCGGCTTCCCGGACGAGACCGAAGAGGACTACGAGTCGGTGATCGACCAGTTCCCGGCCATCCACCATCTCGCTCCGCCGAATGGCGTCACCCGCATAGCCATCGAACGCTTCAGCCCCTACTTCAACCGCCCGGAACTCGGATTCGGCGACCTCCGGCCTGCCGCGCACTACGCGGTGGTCTACGACCTTCCGGAGTCCGAACTCCGCGACATGGCCTATGTCTTCGACGCGGCGCACCAGGGCATCTCCAGTACGCAGGCGGAGCGGTTGGACAAGGCCGTCGAGACCTGGCGCCACGAGTTCCCGCGAGGGCGACTGACCCAGTGCGACGTGACCGACTCCATTGTCCTCACCAACACCCGGCCGGGCTTCGCCTGGCGGACGACGAGTATCGAGAACCCATGGGAGATGGCCGCCTTCCGCCTCCTGGAGCAGCCGTGCACCAGCGATGTCCTGCTGAAGAAACTCCGGGCAGGCGATCACGACGTGACTGCGGAGGACGTACGGGCTCTGCTTGCCGACTGGCGCACCCTGGGCCTGCTCTTCGAAGACGGCGGCCAGACCGTGCACGTCGTGCCGCACGCCGCCAACCAGGACCTCAGGCGCTGGGTGACCCACGACGGCAGCCCGGCGCTGGTGCCCGCACTGCTCCACGGTTCGGCGGGCCGAGTACCGGAAGCGAGCGCGTCGACGGCGCTCCGGTGCTGGCGGGAGCGCGACGAAGAGGCGCGTGCGAGGGACGGCATCTACCTGGGAGAGGCCGCGTACGCGGACACCGCTGTCCGAACCGTGTCGGACCTGGTCACGCGGGGCACCCGACACGTGGCCCTCCCCGAGCCCGTGATCCTCGGCCAGGACGGTCTCGAAAGCGACCGGCAGGCGGTCCGAGGGCTCACCCACGTACGGGAGTCGACAGGGCACGGCCTCTCCGTCGACTGGGACCTGGACCTCGGCGCCGAGATCGGCCAATGGCGGCTGTTCAGCCACCTGTACCCGCCGCTTTCGCTGGCCGGTCCCGATGGCGAAGCCGTCCTCGATCAGTGGCGCACCACGTTCCACATGAACAAGTGCGGCTACCGGCGCGGCATGGGTTTCGTCGAAGTCACCGACGTGCGCCACGGAAGACAACGGCGCGTCATCATGCGCAAGGTGCACAAAGGGAAGCTGGCGGCACTGCTGGACGGCGCCCCTGTCGCGGCCTTCCGGCAGAGAGAAATAGAAGCGTTCACGAGGTCGGGCCTGGTCCACCAGGTCGGCTCCCTGCTGTGGTGGCTGCCCTCGCGCATCACCCGCTGGCCGGTCGTGGGGTGAACGGAACACACCACCGATCGGAGCACATCACCGAACGGAACACACCACCGAGAGGAATCGACGACCATGCCTCATGGCGAAGCCGCCTCGCCGCCGCGTTCCCTCAGCGCGGCCGAATGGGACCGGACGTACGACTCCGCGACCGCTGGATGGGACGAGGAACCACCACCGGTGCTCGGTGAACTCCTCGCCGAGCACGCCCCGCCCCCGACCCCCGTCATGGACGTCGGCTGCGGCCTGGGCACCACGGCCCGGTGGCTCGCCGACCGCTCCTACACCGTGACGGCCTGCGACTTCTCGACCCGGGCGATCACAGCGGCCCGGCGCCGCACACCGCCAGGTTCAACGGTGCGGTACGAGGTCCTCGACGTCACCGCCCACGCGCCCCGGGACCCGTTCCCGGTGGTCCTGGACCGCGGCGTACTGCACACCTGCCCCACCGACCGTGAGCGCCGGACGTTCGCCGGGTCAATGGCCCGGTTGTGCCGCCCCGGCGGACTGTGGATACACGTCGGGGCCGCCGCACTCAGCGAGGAGGAAGCCCTGGACCAGTCCAGCGGCCCCTCCTGGACCACGGAGGAAACCTTCCTCGAAGCGGTGGACACGTGGTTCACCGTGGTCGACCTTCGGATCGCTGATTTCGGCCGCCGGCCGGGAGTCACGGACTGGCCCGCTCGGTACGCCGTGCTCCGCAGAAGGGAGGTCTGAGTCATGCGACTGAGTCACGCCACTGAGTCACGCGACTGAGTCACGCCACGATGAGCCGGGTCACGTCACCGCGGCCGCCAGCACGTCCTCCAGCAGCAGCGCCGCGAGGGCGGCGAAGGTGACTCCGGCGGCCAGGTTCACCGTCACGGCTGTGCGGCGCCCCCGGACCAGTCCCTGGCCGAGTCGGCCTGCGAACAGCCCGATCGTGCTGTCCCAGGCGAGTCCCATCACCAGGAATATCAGGCCGAGGGCGAGCAACTGGAGCCAGAGCGGGCCGTGTTCGGGGCTGGTGAACCGGGGCAGGAAAGCGGCGAAGAACAGCACGATCTTCGGGTTGAGCAGATTGGTGAGGACCGCACGGCGCAGGACCTGGCGCTCGGGCGGCGTCTCCGGAGCCGTCGTCGGCGTTTCCCTGGCCGAACGGATCGTGGTCACCGCCAGCCATCCGAGGTAGAGGCCGCCGATCAGTTCCACAAGCAGCAGCGCGGCGGGTGTCGAGCGCAGCAGGACGGCGAGGCCGAGCGCGGCGGCCGTCACATGCACGACCATGCCCAGGGCCATGCCCATGGCGGAGAGCAGACCGGCGCGCGGGCCGCGTTGCAGGGCCACGGCCACGATGTACGCGGCGTCGGGCCCCGGCGCGACGGTGATGATCGCGGCCGCCGCCAGGTAGGCCGACAGGAGAGTGAGGTCCAGCATGCCAACCCCCGGCGTTCGGATGATGTAACGCGTAGAGCTGGTGCAGTACGTTACCCGCCCATCAGGGTCGCTGCAACGCAATGGCGGCTTTCAACGCGTTACGCTGGGACGCATGGCAGTCACTCTCACCGCGATCCCCATCGAGCTGGTGACGGAGCTCGTCAACGGATGGGGGACGCTGCCGCGCCAGGACGACGGCCGGGGGGACGCCCCTCACCGGCCCGTCGCCGACATCGCGGCGCGCCTCGGCCTGCCCGCGCGCCTGCGTGCCGCGCTCACCCCGGAGCTGCTCGCCCGCGCGGCGGACCGCCTGCACGAGGTCTTCTCCGCCCGGGACGCCGAGGCGTGCGCGCGGCGCCTGACGCGTGTGCTGGCCGACAGCGGCGTCCGCCCCGTCATGGAGGCCGGGGACGGGGGCGGGGACGGGGACTCCGGCACGCTGCGCACCGCCTGGAGGGTCGACGACGCCGGGCACGCCCTGGTCGCGGTGGCGGCGGTCACTCTGCGCCAGTACCTCGCCGACCACGGGTTCGCGCGTATCGGCATCTGCACCGGCGGCCACTGCGCCGACGTCTACATCGACCAGTCACCCGGCGGCCGACGCCGATTCTGCTCGGTGACCTGTCAGAACCGGGCACGGGTGGCGGCGTTCCGCAGCCGCAGGGCGGCTGCCGCCGGCTGAGCGGTCGGTGGCAGCCGCCCTGCGGCTGTCCGTTTCGGTTCGGTTCAGGTGGTCCGATCAGGCCGTACCGGCTGGTCCGGCTGGTCCGGTGCGATGACGCCCTGTTCCAGGGCCATCTCCCGCGCAACGCGGGGCGCCGTCCACAGCGTCGGCAGCATGATGAAGCCCACCGGTACCGCCGTGACCACGATGAACGACTGCAGTGCCGTGATGCCGCCGTCGCCGACCAGGATCAGTACCGCGGCCGCCGCACCCATCAGCAGGGCCCAGAACACCCGTACCGTGCGCGTCGGTTCGCCCGACGTCGTGCCCGCCGCGGCGATGCTGTACGACATCGAGTCGGTGGTCGTCACCACGAAGGTGATCGTCAGCAGCAGCAGCGCGACCGCGACCACCGCGCCCATCGGGAGCCGCTGCGCCATGGAGATGACCGCGGCATCCATGCCGACCGACTTCAGCGGGCCCGAGATCGAGCCGGGGTCGCGCTGTTCCAGGAAGATGCCGGTGCCGCCGAACACCGTGAACCAGAACATGGTGGCCAGCGGAGGGATGATCGCGGTGGAGACCACCAGGTCGCGCAGCGTGCGGCCCTTGGAGATGCGGGCCACGAAGATGGACATCAGCGGCCCGTAGCCGAGGAACCAGCCGAAGAAGAAGACCGTCCAGGAGCCCAGCCACGCGTGGTCGCCCCGGTTGAGGGCCAGCGGCACGAAGTCCCGCGCGTACTGGCCGAAGCCGCCCAGGAACGAGTCGAGCACGAAGCCGAGCGAGCCGAGGACCAGGAAGACGGCCATCAGGGCGACCGCGAGCCAGATGTTGGCCTTGCTGAAGAACTGGATGCCGCGGTCGACGCCGCTGGCGACGGAGAGGACGGCGACGACGGTCAGCAGGACGATGACGCCGAGCTGTACGGGGTAGCCGCCGGAGATGCCGAACACCTCGGAGAGCCCGTAGGAGACCTGGAGGCCGAGGAAGCCGATCGGGCCCACGGTCCCGGCCACCACCGCGATGACGCAGACGATGTCGACCGCGGCCCCCAGGCGGGAGTGCCGGATGCGCTCGCCGAGGAACGGGTGGAGGAGCGTCCGCGGGCGCAGCGGCATGCCGCGTTCCTGGCCGCGGATCATCACGATCGAGGCGAGCGTTCCGAGGACGGCCCAGGCGAGGAAGCCCCAGTGGGCGAAGCTCTGGGAGAGCGCCGCGTCGGTCGCCTCCTGGGTGCCACTCCTGACGCCGTCGTAGAAGGGGGGAGTGTCGACGTAGTGCGTCACGGGCTCGCCCGCCGCGAAGAAGACGCCGCCGCCCGCGAGCAGTGTCGACATGATCATCGCGATCCACTGGAACCTGCCGTACTCCGGGCGCTCCCCGGCGCCGCCGAGCCGCACCTTCCCGTACCGGGAGAAGCCCAGCCACAGCGCGACGCCGAACGTCGCGAGCAGCAGCACCTGCCACAGCGGGCCGAACCACCGCGCGACGAAGGTGAAGACGGCGTTCACGGCGTCGCCCGTGGCCGTGGGCGCGATCAGCGCGGCCAGGACGAACGCGGTGAGCAGCCCGCCGCTGACGGCAAGGACCGGCAGGTCGGTGCGCCCGCGGGTTCCGGGAGCCGCGGCGGGCGCCGTATGGCCCCCTTCGTCGTCGTCCGCGGCGGGCTCGCCGTCGGTGGGTGCGACGGTGGGGGCAGGGGAAGTCGACATGAGGTTCCTTGCTGAGGGGGATTCGCACACGAGGGCAGGGCGCGGTGCAGGGCGCGGTGCAGGGCGCACGCGCGCACGGGCGGCAGGACCGCTCGGTGCGGAGGTCAGCAGGGAAGGGTGCTATCCGAGGGACGTTTTCGTCAAATTACGGACAATGTCCGGTGGCACAGCGGCCGCGTTCGCACCGCGGCGCGAGCGGCGGCTGTGCCACTTTCGAAGCTGCCCGGCGTATCGGGTCGCCGAAGCGGTCCGGTCAGTGGGCGAAGCCCCAGTCGAGCATCTTGGTGGCGTCCTCGAAGCGGCTCTTGTCGGTCCCGAGGATCGCGCCGACCAGCGTGCGGTTGTCCCGCTTGGCGGCGAAGACGACGGCGTAGCCGGCCTCCGTACCGCTGCCGGTCTTGATGCCCAGGGCGCCGTCGTAGGTGCTCAGCAGCGTGTTGGTGCTGTTCCAGGTGTAGTACCGGGTACGGCCATTGGCGGCCGGGGCCTCGGCCTTGAACTGCTTCTTCTTCACGACGTCGGCGAACGCCGGCTGTAGCATCGCGCGCTGGCCGAGCTTGGCCAGGTCGCGGGCGGTGCTGCGGTTGTCGCCGTGGGAGATGCCGTCGAAGGAATCGAAGTGGGTCCCGGACAGGCCCAGTTGCCGCGCTTCGGCGTTCATCTGGTTCTCGAAGTCGGCGATCCGCGCGTCCGTGGTGTCCCCGGTGCCGTAGTTGTCGGCCAGGGCCATCGCGGCGTCCGCGCCGGACGGGAGGAGCATGGCGTGCAGCAGCTGCCTGACGGTCAGTTTGTCGCCGGTCTGGAGGTCGGCCGTGCTGGAGCCGTTCTTCGCGACGTAGTCCCGGTACTCCTGCTTGACCGCGATCTGCCGGTCCAGCCACTCCGGGTGCTTGAGCACGATCAGGGCGGTCATGATCTTGGTGGTGCTGGCCATCGACACGCTGTCGTCAGCCTTGGCCCCGGCCCACATCTCCCGCTCCTGGCTGCCGTCGCGGGCGTCGAGGAGGAAGGCGTGGTCGGCCTTGATGGCGGGGGCGTCCTGGCTCGTCGCGTCCGGCGCGCCCTGGTTCCGGTCGGCGGCACCGGTGGCCTCGCTGCTCGGCCGGTCACTCTCGTCGACGGAGTGCGTGGCGTTGGGGGTGGCCGCTTCGGCAAGACCACCGGCGGTGATCGGCAGCACGGCCCCGAAAAGCGCGACGGTCGCAATCCGGGCCCCAGTCCGGTGCAGCCGGTTGGGGCGGGCGTGGGAACCCATGAGGCATCTCTTCTCCCGGCGTGGGGTGCCGGTTGGTGACGGAAATTCGGTGCCTAGTGAACCTACTTGGGCGTCGACAGTCATTTCAAGATCGCTTTGTCATAGCCGGGTAACAGGATGCGTGTGCGCAGACAAGAGCGGACTCCGTGGGGTGACTTGTGCGCCGGGTTATCGCTGCCTGATCGGGTTATCGCTGCCTGATGAAGAACAACCTCGCTTGCCAGGGATTTCAGAGCCGCATTCTCGTTCGAGCACGGAAACCTGCCGTGCATTCGCGGCGTCGGCCCCTCTTGTGCAGGTGACACGGCGGATCCGACACTGATGACGCCCCGTTCCCTTCCTGCCGCAGAGCCGCACCACACCGCACCGGCTTCCGCTTCCTCATCACCTGCGACGCCCCCGCTCCTGGCGCCGCCGCCAAGTCGTCACAAAGATGCCTATGGCCGCGCACTTCCGCCCAAGAAACCGTCCGATCACAATCAGTGACCGCAGTATCGAACAGGCCGAATGATCGCCGCCTGAAAGCCCAGCACCGAGACACCCGTGCACGCCTGGAAGCAGTGCCCTCACGCACCTGCGCACGCTCGCCCGCCTCAACTCCCCTGCCCCGCCCGCAACATGCGCGACGGGCGTGCAACATGCGGCTCCAGCAGGCAAGTTGACGACACTCCACACGCGGGTGGCGATGGCCGCGGTACGACTGGCGGCAGCGGAGTCCCGAAGAAGATCGTGTCACGGCGGCGCGCCGATTAGCGGTGCCGGTACGAGAACTCGCTCCCCGCTTCCGCTCGGGCGTCGACACCGTTCCACTCGCCCGTGGGCACGTGCGTGCGAGCGTCCGAGCCCGGCAGCGCACCGCCCGGGGGGCTGCAACCGACAGGTTCGGTCACGGATGGCGACGCTCGCCTGCCACATGGCTGAAACTCGCACCTGAGCACCCTGGCAATCTTGGGATTCTCTGGTCATGCGCCTCTCCAGGCACTTAAGTACCTGTCGGGCACTCGCTACCGGCCAAGAGCGAAGGCCGCCGACCGGGATATGCGCCAACTGCCGTCTCCGCCCATCCCGTCGGCCCACACCGCTGCCCGCTTGCACGACAGCACGACCGTGCCACCCCGTACGACCGTGCCACCCCGTACGGCCGTGCCACCCCGTCCCATCTGTCCTGACTGTCTCAACTGTCCCGAGGGTCCCGCTGCCTATGCTCGCCAGTGCACACCGTTCGGTTCTGTGGCCGGCCGGCCGAGGTGGGCTCTGATGGAGAGTTCGAACCCGGCCGGCCGGGCGAAACCCGCGGGCCGAGACGCAGACCTCCATGCCGCGGTGCAGGACATCCAGGCGGGTTACTGGATGCAGATGCGGCAGGTTCTTGCCCGGACCGGCACCTGGCCGCAGTGGACGTCCCGTACGCAGGTACTGGGGGTTGTCGCGGCGCAGGCCAACGTTGTCGAGCTGTGGCTGAAAGAGGAACCTGAGAGCCTCGCTGCCCGGGTGATGCACGCCAGAGTCGCCACGGAACGCGTGCTGCAGGCCCATCGAAAGCAGTGGGCGCGTGACTACCGGAAGGCCGGGGACCTGGAGAAACTGGTGGCCCGCGCCCGGGAGGCGTGTCTCATGGCGGGGGAGGGAAACCCCGACGACTCGGTGCCCTGGATCTGCCGTCTGGCCCTGGCCGAAACGGACACGACAGGACGCTACCCCGAGCACCACGTGGCCCCACCGGCCCATGAGTACCTGCTGCCCGGCGGGCCCTGGGGCCTGCTGGGGGAAGTGCACCGACGGGATCCGTTCAACCGCGAGGCATGGCACCGCATGTCCCAGGCGCTCCAAGCCCGCCCCGGACCGGCGGGCCGCCAGGCGGTCGCGACGGACTTCGCCCGCTGGACGGTCTCCTTCGCGCCCCCCGACTCGCCGCTGCTCCTTCTGCCCCTCTACGCCCGTGTGCAGGAGCACCGGGACCGACGGGACAACGGCGCCGCGGGCATGCTGAACCTGCTGTGGACCAGGGAGGACACGACTCGGGCCGTCACGCAGGCATTCGAGGGCTGGTTCCGGAAGTGCGATCCGGCCACCAGTTCCCAGCTGGACCTGAACTACCTCGCATACGCCCTGGCGAGGGGCGGCTTCGCACAGTGGGCAACCGAAGTGTTCCGCACCATCGGTGACTTCGCCACGCCCGCCCCGTGGCAGTACGACGCCCGGAATCCCAAGGACCAGTGGCGTAAGGCATTCGAGGAGGACCGCGACGCGTGCCTGAGATCCCACCCGGGGCATACGGAAGAACCCACATGACTGCCGACCCGACCCCCACGGGCGACCCGACCGTCACGGGCGACCCGACCCCCACGGGTGGGCGCCGCAACGTCCCGCCCGCGACCCGGTAGCCAGCCCCGCCGCCCCCCCTGCACTCCCCCATTCCAGATTCCCTGTGCGGAGAACCAATGACTTCGGTAAGAACACCGCGCCAGCAGCAGAACCCGGTCGACGACGACGGGGAGGACGCGCGCATCCTCCAGTCGCTGGGCTACACCCAGCAACTGCACCGCCGGATGGGGGCTTTCGGAAATTTCTCGGCTTCCCTGTCGGTCATCTCGATCATGTCGGGGACCTTGCTGCTGTTCGGCTACGGCCTGAACTCGGGAGGCCCCGCGGTGATCACGTGGGGGTGGCTCGCCGTCGGACCGCTGGTGCTGTGCCTGGCCGCGGCCCTGGCGGAAATCACATCGCGCTACCCCACCAGCGGCGGCCTGTACTACATGGCCCGCCAGCTCGGAGGCGAGCGGTGGAGCTGGTACACCGGCTGGCTCAACCTCCTGGGCCTGCTCGGCGGAATCGCCGCCCAGGACTTCGGCATCGCGACGTTCACCGCCGCGTGGCTCAACCTGCAGTTCGATTACACGGCGAGCGCTGGCTCCTTGCTGGCGATCTACGCGGTCATCCTCGCGCTGCACGCGGTCCTGAACCTCTTCGGCACCCGGCTGATGAACATCCTGACCTCCCTGAGCGCGTGGTGGCACCTGGCAGGCGCCGTCGTCATCATCGGTTCCCTGGCGCTCGTGCCCTCCCACCACCAGTCGGCCGGTTTCGTGTTCTCCGAGTTCACCAACAACACCGGCTGGAGCGCCCCGGCATACGTGGTCCTCCTCGGCATGCTGCTGCCGGTCTTCGCCCTGGCCGGTTACGACACCTCGGCCCACCTGAGCGAGGAGACCAACCATGCCTCCGTCGCCGCGGCCCGCGGGGTCTTCCGCTCGGTGGCGGTGTCCTGGATCGCCGGTGGCATCCTGCTGACCACGCTGCTGTTCGCCATCCAGGACTACGCCACCACCCTGTCGGGCCCGACCGGTGTACCAGTGGCCCAGATCCTCCTTGACGCGCTGGGCATGGCGGCGGCCAAGGCCCTGCTTCTGGTGATCATCGTGGCCCAGTTCCTGTGCGGCTACACCGTGACCGCCAGCGCCAGCCGCATGATCTACGCCTTCTCCCGCGACGGTGCCCTGCCCGGATCGGGGCTCTGGAAGAAGCTCAGCCGCCGCACCGCCATCCCCGCCAACGCGGTCTGGCTCGCGGTCGCCGTGGCTTTCGTACTCGCACTGCCGTCCCTGTACTCGCCATCGGCGTTCTCGGCGGTGACCGCCATCTCCGTCGTGGGATTCACCTCGGCCTACGCCATCCCGGTGCTGCTGCGGCTGATCCACCGCGACCGGTTCAGCCCGGGACCCTGGAACCTGGGCCGCTGGAGCCGGCCGATCGGCTGGGTGGCGGTGGTGTGGGCGGCCGCGGTCACGGTGCTGTTCCTGCTGCCGCAGGGCAGCCCGATCACCGCCACCAACTTCAACTACACCCCCGTCGCCGTGGTCGTGGCCTTCCTCATAGCCGCCCTGTGGCGGCGCTTCGGACGCGACTCGTACCACGTGCCCCGCTCCAGTTCCCCCTCTGAGGACAAGCAGTTCGAGGGCATCATCTGATGGCAGCGACAACGACCTCGACGACAACGACCTCGACGACCCCTGGGGGAACGGTGACCGGCGCAACGGCGGAGTCCATCGAATCGGCACAGCAGCTCACCGTGGCCTGGCGCGCCCTGGTGCTCGACCGCGATGCGGACGCGGATGTACGGGACCTCCCCGGCATCGCCGTCCGCTGGGCCGACTGCCGATTCTCGTTCTACAACTGCATCACTCTGACCGAGCCGGGAGCGGGAGCCGATCTCGTCGCGCAACGCCTGAGCCAGGCGGCGGACATCATGCGCACGAAGCGGCACCCGGGCTTCCTGTGGCTCTTCGAGGACCTCCTCGACGCCGAGGCCCGCACCGCGCTGCCCACGGCGGCCGAGCAGGCCGGTCTGCAGTACGCCTTCCCCGGCACGGGCATGGCCGGAGACCTGCTCCCCGTCCCCGACCCGGCCCACCCCGACCTGACGTTCGTACGCGTGCGTAGCGACGAGCACTTGCGGGCCTACGCGGACCTCCAATCGCGCGCTTACGGCTTCCCCCTGGAAGAAGGCCGCGACGGCCTGGTGGGCTCCGCGCACTGGACGAGCGAGATGTACGCCTACTTGGCCCTGCGGGGCGACGTGCCGGTGGCGTGCGCCGCGACGGTCGAAGCGCAGGACCGCCTTTTCGTCGCCTTCGTCGCCACCGACCCGCAGTGGCAGCGCAGGGGCTACGGCGAGGCCGTCACGCGCAAGGCGCTGCACGAGGGCGCCCGGGCCACCGGCCTGACCCGCGCCACCCTGCATGCGACCGTCGCCGGGGCTCCCGTATACCCGCGCATCGGTTTCCTGCCGAACTCGCCCATCCACTTCTACAACTTGGCGGAGTGAGCCACAGCTGAAGTCCGCCGCTGTCTCACTTCGGGATGGAGGACAGCAGTGCGTCGCGCTCAGGCTGCTCGAAGTGCTGCTCGATGGCTGTGCGAACCGCTTCCGGAGCGGCCTTGGCCATCTCTGCGAGGACCTTCCCTCTGAGCGTGGCGGGGGCCCACGCCAAGGCGTAGACGAGGGTGTCGGCCCACTCCGCGTTCGCGGCGGTCAGGGCGCCGCCATGGGCCCAGAGCCAGTCCGGGTCGTAGTCGCGGAACGTCAACGGGGTGTCGCTGGGGCCGATACCGGCGAGCGCGAGCTCCTTGGCCAGGGTGAGGGCGGGCCCGTCCACTGGGGCTCCGACGGCGTCCACCACAAGCAGCCTCTCGTGCAGTAGCAGAGCCGCGCTGTTGAGCAGGGAGGACGAGGGGCGGCGCGGGTCCGGGGTCTTGTCCAGCCACTCCCGGCGCCCGGCCACCGAGCCCGCCAGGAGTTCGGCTCCCGCGGCGTTCCGCTCGTTGGTGAAGAAGTCGTAGGCCGCCCGCACCAGGTGTGGGTCCTCGGCGCTCAGCAGACCGGCCACGGCCTGGCTCAGTGCCGTCTGTTCGGGGCCGAGAAGGCGGTGGAGCCGGGTGAGCCACCGGGCGTGCAGTTCGACACCGGGCGGATCGAACGGCGGGCGCAGGGCTGCCTCGACGACCAGAGCACCCCAATCAGTAGCCTCATCCAGCTCCACGCCGTCGAGTGCGGAGGGGAGTTCGAAGTCGGGGTGCCCGCCGCACACCCAGTCCGTGAACGCCGGGTTCAGGTCGTCCGACTCGGACCCGATCCGGTAGCTCCAGACCGTGTCCCGCCGGTGGCATCCGCAGGCGTAGCGCCGGTGCTCTCCGTCCGGCAGCACTTCCGACCGCACCGGTTCACCGCAGGCCGTGCAACGCAGCGCGTTGCATCCTACGAGGGACGCCCAGCCGAACTCGAACGGCTGCGTCGGCAGCCAGAAGCGCGCGCCCACCAACTCGGGGTAGGGACCACAGAATTTCGTCATGCCCTGGTTCCCGTTCCCGTTCCCGTTCCCGTTCCCGTACCCGTTGCCGTTCCTGGTCCGGTTCCTGTTCCTGAATGCGTCGGTTCCCCGGGGAACCTGCCGTCCACGCCACAGGCTCGCAGTTCGTCCTCGGTGAGGGGCTTGATATTCCGGTACATCCCCTGCGTCGGATCGTACTCACAGCCGAACGGCTCGGCTGCGGCCATGATCTCGACGAGGGTGTGGTGACTGGCCCCGACGAGGAACGCGATGGACGCGAGCCGGGCGCCGTACTTGTCCGCATTGAGCGCCTTGGCGGCACTCATCATCGTGTTGGTCGTGCCGGACGGTCCGCCGCCGAGGGGCAGGCTGAGCTTGCGCTGCGCCTCTACCCAGGTGTTCTTCTCGTTGATCATCCAGACCTTCGCACCGGCGAGCCACTTCAGAGCGTCCTGCTGCATGTCCCAGCCCGGGTCGTCCTTCGTGTGCACCGCCTTCTGCCGGTCACTGAACTCAAGACCGGTCTGCGCGACCGTATGCCCGGTGCGCCCGGTCTCGCCGGGGTCCTGGTCGGGGTGCAGAGCCTTCAGCACCTCGTTGCGCCGGACTCGCGCGTCCAACTGGTGTTCCACCGCCGAGCCCGGGGGAACGGGCGCGATGTCACGGGTCGTGACGCTCGCGGGACTGCCACCGGCCTTCATCATCGCGCGACGGCGGTCCTGCAGGAAGGGCATGTTCAACCGAGCCTCCTTCATGCGCTGGTCGATCTCCTCCCGCTTCGCGGAACTGGCGAGGTCCCGGGCCAGCACCTCGGTGAAGAAGCGCACGATATGGGTGTATTGCTCGCTCAGAGTGCCTTCGTCGAAGACGGCCATCACATCGGCGATCGCGGTACCGACGAAGCCCGACTTCTCGACACCTTCCTGACCGACCGTGTTGAAGATCTCGGCCAGCTGCTGATCGGCGTGATCCCAAGCGCCGCCCACCCCGCTTCGGATGTACGCCTTGGCCTTCGTCGCCATATCGGCCATGGCGCCCTTGGCGGCGGCGTGCGAGGAGGCCTTGGCCGCGAGCTTGCGCTCGAATGCCATCGCCTCTGCTTCGAACGCCGGGTCCGCGGCCCTCGACTGCCCGCTGGTGTTGGCGCCCAGCGTCAGGCCCTCCTCCGTACGCTGCACCGACAAGGAGGCCACGGCACCGCTGCGCGCCGTGGCGTGCACCCGCTGCACCGGGAGCTGCTGCCCTTCCCCGACGTCTCCGCCCCCAGCCCGCTCCGAGGTCCCTAAGTGCCCGGAACGTCGGAGCATCTCCACCAGGGCCCCGTTGCCCATGCCGCGCTGCAGAGCCATCAGCCCCGGTTCAGGCTGGCCGGCCCGCTGCGCTCGTCCATGCACCGATGGACGCCCCTCCTGGGCGTGGCCCGACTTTCCACTGTCTCGCTTGTAGTCCATGGCTCCACTTCTCGCAGCCGGCGCCCGGTCACAGGCCGTCGATTCCTTCAAGGAACCTATGTCCGGGCGGTAGTTCGGGCTACGGATCCAAGGGCACACTCTGGTGGTCCATCGGGCAGCCGCAAGAAGGCCGCAGTCGCCACCATCCCCCCTGCTTGGCGCTGTTGAACGCGGCGCTCATCGAGACGATCGACGCATGGGGCACGCAGCTCGGCCGCACGCCGGCATCCTTCGGCAAGGCCGACAGCAGCCCGGCCGAACGCTACGAATCCATGTGGCCCAGGGCCGTCGTGGCCTGGCGGCGCTGCTGCGCGGCACACCGGAGGAGGACGTCGACGACGCAACTGCCCGCACCCTGGGCGCGGCCCAGATGGCCCTGTTCACCGGCCTGATGACGCAGTGGCTGACCGATCCCGGCCAGGCCTCCACTGCATCTGAGGTCGTCGCCGGCCTGCGCGCCCTCACCGGCATCGTCGACGCACACGCGTAGGGGCGCACGCGACGAGGGAGGGACCGGGTCTTCACCGAGATCACTGAACTGCTGTGATCTCCGAGGCGCGCGTCAGGCGTTGAGGTCCGTGTTCGGCACCGTCCACACGGGCGAGCCTCACCAGCGAGGAAACCAACGTGACTTGAGAACGGTCACGTCGCGAGGGCCCCGCACACGGTTCGCCCGCCCCGCGTGTGAGCGCTGATGCTGTTGTTGGCAGTGTCGAAGACCGCGTCCCCTCGAAGTGATCGTCGCTGAGGTTCGAGGTGTAGCCCGGCGAGTGACCATGTCGAACCCGTGCGCGTGCGGACCGCCTTTGAGCGCCAGCCGATCCGGGCGGCGAGCCTTGAGAGCGAGGGCTTCGTCCAGCACGCAACACTCTGTGTGCCCCGCTACAGCCAATCCCGCCGCTTGAAGATGAAGTACAGGCTCACGCAGACCGCCGCCATCAGCAGGATCGCGAAGGGGTAACCGGCCGCCCACTTGAGCTCGGGCATCGTCTCGAAGTTCATCCCGTAGATCGTTCCCACCAACGTGGGTGCAAACAGAATGGCCGCCCACGACGAGATCTTCTTGATCTCCTCGTTCTGTTCGAAGCCTGCCTCCGCCAGTGCGCGCATCTCCGCGTTCTGCTGCTGTGTGACCAGGGTCGCGTTGACCGTGAGGATGTCGGTCAGGGCCTGGCGGAAGCCGTCCACTCGTTCGCTGGTGTGGGTGACGTGGTCGGCGACGTCGCGTAGGTAGCGTTGGAGTTCCTCGTCCGTGTCGTACTTCGCGAAGCCTGCCATCAGGGCGTGCAGCATGCCGACCAGGGGGCGGGTGGCGCGCTGGAACTCGACCATTTCGCGGGAGAGTTCGTAGATACGGCGGGAGACCTCCGGATCGCCTCGGAACACCTCGATCTCGATCTCGTCGATGTCGTTCTGGACGCCGGAGACGACCGGGGCGTAGCCGTCGACGACCGCGTCGAGGATCGCGTAGAGCACCGCTTCGGGGCCGAGCTTGAGGAGGTCGGGGGAGTCCTCCATGCGGCGGCGGACCGCAGTGAGGTCGGGGGCCGCGCCGTGCCGGACCGTGATGACGAAGTCGGGGCCGACGAAGACGTGCAGCTCGCCGAAGTCGACCTCCTCGGGGGCGTCGAGGTAGCGGGCGGCGCGCAGGACGACGAAGAGTGTTTCGCCGTAGCGTTCCAGTTTCGGGCGCTGGTGGGCTTCCATGGCGTCCTCGACGGCCAGCTCGTGCAGGTCGAACTCGGCGGCCAGGGAGACGAGTTCGGACTCCGTCGGGCGGGCCAGGCCGATCCACGCCATGCCGTCCGGCTGGTCGCGCAGCTCACGGAAGGTGTCCGCGAGGGAGGTGGGGGTCGCCACGCGGACGCCGTCGCGGTACAGCGCCGCCTGGACGACGGTGTCCGCGTTCGCGCGGGCTGCGGCCTCCGGGGAGCCTGGGGTCGGCTCCGCGTCCCGGGAGCCGTCGGGGCCCTTCGGGTTCTTGGCGGCAGGGGGCGCCGGAGGGCGTGTCATGCGACGCCATCCTTGCTTCTTCGCGGTCGGTGGTGTCGGACGGGCTCGGCGTTCCGCCATGCTCGCCGCCTCCTGTATCGGGCCTCTGTCGGGCGCTTGTCCTGTGGGCCCGGCGTGGAGTGGTCGCGGAGTGGTCACCGAGCAGGATAGGTGGGGCGCGGTGGTGGGAGGCCGAGGCGGCGGTGGGGTGGGGTGGTGTGTCGAGGGGGGTGTGTGTCGAGGGGTGTGTGTCGAGGGGGGGGCGGCGGGGATGGCTGACTGTCTCCGGGGTGGCGTGTCGGGTGTACGGGTGTGTCGGGTGGGTCGGGGTGTCCCGGGGCGTTGGAGTCGCGGAACGGTTCTGTCCGCAAGTCCCGCTAGCGTGCCGTCCATGACGAAGACGACGACCCGGTCCCCGGCGAGCACCGCCCCCGTACTGGACGCGCGTGCCCTCAACCGGGCCACCCTCGACCGGCAGCTTCTCCTGCGCCGGTCCCGTGAGCTGTCCGTCACGGACGCCGTCGCCCATCTCGTCGGTCTGCAGGCGCAGAACGTCAAGCCGCCGTACTACGCCCTCGCCGCGCGCCTCGCGGAGTTCGACCCCGCCGAGCTCTCCGCGCTCCTGGAGTCGCGCGAGCTGGTCCGCATGGTCACCCTGCGTTCAACCATCCATCTGCACACCGCCTACGACGCCCGTACCTTGCGGCCGCTCGTGCAGGTCGCCCCCGAACGGGAGCTCTCGGCGTTCGTAGAGGGCTCGACGGCGTCGACCTGACCGAACTCGCCGAGATCGCCCGCGAGGCCGTCGACACGGAGCCCCGCACGATGAAGCAGCTCCGCGAGGTCCTGCTCGTCCGGTGGCCCGACGCCGACCCGCAGTCCCTCGCCGTCGCCGCCCGGTGCACACTCCCGCTCGTGCAGGTCACCCCGCGCGGGCTGTGGCGGCGCAGCGGGCAGGTCGCCCTCACCACCGTCGAAAAGTGGCTCGGTGACGGCGACGGCGACGGGGGCGGGGGCGGGGGCGGTCGTCCAGCTGCGGAGCAGACCGCGCCCGCGCTCGACGCCCTCGTCCTTCGCTATCTCGCCGCCTTCGGGCCCGCCTCCGTCAAAGACATGCAGACCTGGGCCCGGCTCACCCGGATGCGGGAGGTCTTCGAGCGGCTGCGGCTCCGGCTGCGTACGTTCCGTGACGAGAGCGGCGTCGAACTCTTCGACCTGCCCGACGCGCCCCGCCCCGACGCGGACACCCCGGCCCCGCCCCGCTTCCTGCCCGAATACGACAACCTCCTCCTCTCCCACGCCGACCGCACCCGCGTCGTCCCCGCCGAGTACAAGGGCCGCACCTGGACGGGGAACCTCGCACACTGCGTCTTCCTCCTCGACGGGTTCCTGGCCGGGGTGTGGCGGCTGGCGGAGGATGCGAAGAGAGGAGGCGCCGTGCTGACCATCGAGCCGTTCGGGAGGCCGAGCCGGGCCCAGCGGGACGAGTTGACGCGGGAGGCGGAGCGGATGCTGACGACGATCGCCGAGACCTCGTCGTCGTACGACATCCGCTTCGGGGCACTCGTCGGTAACGGTACTTCTGCGGCACGGCTCCAGCGGTCTGCCTCAGCCGTAAGCCCTCAGCCGTAAGCCCTCAGGAAGGACAGTCGGTGACCAACACCCCCGAGAACATGTGCGGACGCCCCGGCCCCGGCGTCGAGCCGACCACCGCCGACCGTGCCTGGCTGGCCGTGGCCTGTCAGCTTGCGACCGAGTGCCCGCCGTCGCGTACCGAGTTCTCCGCCGGTGTGGTCGTCCTCGCCGACGACGGCACCGAACTCGCCCGCGCCTACTCGCGTCAGCACGAACCCCACCAGCATGCCGCGGAAGGCGCCCTCGCCCAGATCGCCCCCGGCGACCCGCGTCTGCCCACGGCCACGGTCTACAGCTCGGCCGGACCGTGCGCCGAGCGGGGGCCGGGGCTCCGTCCGTGTGCCGAGTTGATCCGCGAGGCCGGGATCCGGCGTGTGATCACCGCGTGCCGGGAGCTTCACACCGACGGCGCGTCCGGCACCGACGGCGCGTCCGGCACCGACGGGACCGAGCGCCTCGAGGCCGTCGGTGTCACCGTCATCGAACTGTCCGAGTACGCCGACGCAGCCAAGGCCCCGAACCAGCACCTGCTCTGAGCCTCAGCCCGCCTTCCGTTCCGCCAGGAACGCCTCCCACGTACGCGTGCCCACCGTCGCGCCCGCCGTGGCGAGGTTCTCCCCGGTCCGGTACGCGCGGCCGACCTTTCCCGGCATGCGGACCGGCATCAGGGGGCGCCGCCTGCCGGCCGAATCCAGGTACTGGCGCACCAGTTCGCCGAGTCCGTACACCTCCGGGCCCGAGAGATCGGCCACCAGGCCCGCCGGGTCGTTCAGCGTCAGCTCCACCAGGCGGGCCGCCACATCGCGGGCGTCCACCGGCTCCCACCGCATCCCGCCCGGCGCGGGAACGACGGGCAGCTTGCCCATCTTCTGTGCCACCGTCAGCGCCAGGTCGTGGAACTGGGCCGCCCGCAGCGTCGTCCACGGGATCCCTGACGCGGCCACCGCGCGCTCCGCGCCGAGCTTCGCGCGGAAGTACGCCAACGGGATCCGGTCCGCGCCGATCACGGAGATGTACACGAGGTGCCGAACCCCGGCCGTGCGTGCGGCGCGGACCAGGTTCTCGGTCGCCTCGTCGTCGCCCTTGGGGCCGCCCGCGAGGTGCAGCACCGTCTCGACCCCCTCCAGGGCGGTCGTGAGCGCGTCGCTGTCACCTTGCAGCAGGTCACAGGCGTGGTACTCGATGCCGACCGTCGGCTCGTGACTGTGCCGGGTCAGGATGCGGACGGGGTGGCCCGCCGCGCGCAGGAGCGGCACGACGTGGCTGCCGAGCGTGCCGGTGCCTCCGGTGACGAGGATGGGGGCAGGTGTCGGTGTCTTCATCGTTTTCTCCCTGACGTCTGACGTGCGACCTCTGACGTTCGGCCTCTGACGTTCGGCCTCTGACGTTCGACCACAGGCGGCCCCTCGGGGCGGCGCGCTGCCGGTCACTGCCATGACGCGCGGCCCGGCGGGACTGTGACAGGAACCGGCCGATCAGTTCCGACGGAGGCCCGGAGGAACATTTCTTGTACGCCAATTTCTCGTACGTCTGTCACATCTCTCCGTCGAGCTCCGTCAGGGCAATGACAGCAGCGATAAAGCCCTGAGGAGTTGTTGACCATGGATATGCGTGCTCTTACCGCAGAAGTACCGATGGTTCCGCGGATGCCGGAAGACCCTGCCCAGCTTGTTCCTGAGTTGGCGGACGTGTCGGCCGCGTTGTTCAAGGTCACCGGCAACGGTTCGGTGCCGCGGCCCACGATCGGTCTGGTGCAGCTGCGCGCCGGCCAGATAGTCGGCAGCACCTACCTCACCGTTCTGCACACCGGATTCCTGCGCAGGGGCGGGGAGTCGGAGGAGCGGATCACGTCGGTGGCGTCCTGGCAGGACTCGCCGTACTTCACCGGTGCCGAGCGGGCCGCGCTGGCGCTCGTGGAGGCCGTGCTTCAGCCGTCGGCAGGCGGTGAGCGGGTCTCCGACGCGCTGTACGCCGAGGTCGCGCAGCACTATGACGCCAAGGCGCTGGCCACCCTGATGTTCGCCATCGGTCAGGTCAACTTCTTCATCGCCGTGGCACTCGTCGCCAAGCCGGTGCCCGGTCGCTCCTTCACGGATCCCTGGAGCTGACACCACCGTTCGTGTGTGCCCCGTACGGGTCCGGAGCCGTACGGGGCACACACGCCCCCCCCGGCGCGTTCGCCGAGTGGCGGCCAAGCTGGCGGCCCTCGGCATCGGTCCGACGCCCGCTTAGGCTTCCCGCATGGAATTGCGGCAGCTCAGCTACTTCGTGACCGTCGCCGACGAGCTGCACTTCGGGCGGGCGGCCGAGCGGCTGCACATCGTCCAGTCCGCGGTCAGCCAGCAGATACGGCGCCTGGAGCGAGAGTTGGGCGCCGAGCTCTTCGACCGTTCGCCGCGCCACGTGCGGCTCACCGGTGCGGGGGAGCGGCTGCTGCCCGAGGCGCGGGCGGTGCTCGCCGCCGCCGAACGGGCGCGGGCCGCGGTCGCCCCGCCCGCCGGGCTGCGGCTCGCCACCAGTACCGGCCTCGGCGAGCACCTGGACCGCGTGCTCGCGGAGTTCGCGGTACGGGCGCCCGGGGTGCCGGTGGAGCTGGTGTCGGGCGGTGCGCGCGAGCGGATCGAACAGGTCGTCGACGGGCGGGCCGACGCCGCCTTCGTACGTTCCGCCTCCGTACGTTCCGCGGAGTCCGCGCCCGGCGTGCGGATCGTGCCGTTGTGGGACGACCCGCTGGTCGCCGTGGTCCCGGCCGGGCATCCGCTGGCCGCGGGGCCCGATGTGGCGCTCGGCGACCTCGCGGGACTGCCGCTGGCCATCACCGCGCGGCGCAACAACCCCGCCCTCGTGGACCTCGTCGTCGGGGCCTGCCATGATGCCGGGTTCGAACCGGTGCCCGGGCCGGTCGACGGCTCGTTGCAGGACCGGCTCGCCACGATCGGGGCGGGGGTCGTGCGGCAGTGGACGGTCGTGTACGCGGCGCACGCGCGCGTGCTGCACAGTCCGCGGGTGGCGTTCCTGCCGTTCCGCGCGCCGGGGCTCGCGCTCCCCACGGGGCTCGCCGTACGGGCCGCCGAGCCCTCGCCCGAGCTCGCTCACTTTCTCGCCGCCTGCGCGGCCGTGACGCCGGTGACCTTCGACGATCACGCATGCTGATCGCTGCGGTCGCGGGCTGCCCCCTTGGTCGCGGCCCGCGCCCGGGATGGACTGGGGGCATACCGAACGCCCCGGCCATGCCCATCGTCACCGTCCAGCAGGGTCCCCGCGGCATCGAGCTCAAGCGGGAGCGGGTCAAGCAGATCACCGACGCGTTCGTGGACGCGTACAAGATCCCGGCCGAGAGCGCGCACGTCTGGATCCACGAGACGCCCGCGGCCACTTCCCGCTCCGCCCCCCGGCCCGGCAGGGCTACGGCAACAGCCCCGCCCGCCGCGCCGCCACCACCGCCTCCAGGCGTGTGTGCGCGCCCAGTTTGCGCATGGCGGAGCGCAGGTAGCCCTTGACCGTTTCCGGGCGTAGTCCGAGACGTTCCGCTGCCGTCGCGTTCGTGACGCCCGCGGCCACGCAGGACAGGACGTCCAGTTCGCGGGGGGCCAGGGAGACGGGGCGGTCGTGGCCGTGGTCCGGGATGGTCGTCGCCGACTCCAGGCGGCCGCAGACCGACAGGAGTTCGGCTCGCAGCGACGGGTCGACGATGCGGGGGGCCAGGGCGCGGAGCGCGCCGTGTGCCTCGCGGACCTGTTCCCACGCGCCGGGGCCCGCCACCGGCTCCCGGGCCGCCGCGAGGAGGGACCGCACCTCGTCGCGTACGACGAGGGCCTGTTCCACGTCCCGGGCCGCGGCCACCGCCGCCGACAGCGTCCGGTCGCCGAGCGGCAGGGCCGTGCGCAGCGCGCCGTACAGCACTCCGCGCACCTGGCGGCGCACCACGACGGGCACCGCGAGCACCGATCGCAGTCCCTCGGCGGCGACCGCCGCGTCGTACTCGTGGCTGATGTGCCGCGACACCTGGTAGTCGGTGACCGCGCACGGCCGCGACAGGGCGACCGCCTTGCCGCCCAGGCCGTTCCCCGACGAGATGGCGAGCCCGCTCAGGGCGCGCGTGCCGGTGCCGCTCAGCTCGCCGATCCGCACCACGTGGCGCGCGTTCTCGAGGAGACCGCCGAACGCCACAGGGAGCCCCGTGCCGCGGCGCAACCGCAGCAGAGCGGCCCGCATTTCCACGGCCTCGCCGCCGTCAGCCGCCACGCGCTCGCCCCTTTGCTTCGCGACACCCCCGTCCGGGGGTAGTGAGACCCGCATCACGAATTACACGATGTTACGTAGCGTCCGGCAATGACGTTCGCGTGATCGAGTAGGGGTGCATATGACGATGACCGGGGCGAGCGCCACGGAGCAGTTCCGTACGGCACGGGACTTCCTCCTGCGGCACAGAGAGGACTACGCCGCCGCGTACGAGGGCTTCGCCTGGCCGCGGCCCGAACGGTTCAACTGGGCGCTGGACTGGTTCGACGTCATCGCCGACGGCAACGAGCGGACGGCGCTGCACATCGTGGAGGAGGACGGCCGAGAGGACCGCTACTCCTTCGCGCGGCTCTCGGCCCGCTCGAACCGCGTCGCCAACTGGCTGCGCTCGCACGGCGTCGGCGTCGGCGACCGCATCGTGGTGATGCTCGGCAACCAGGTCGAGCTGTGGGAGATCGCGCTCGCGGCGATGAAGCTGCGCGCCGTCGTCATCCCCGCGACACCGCTGCTCGGCCCCGCCGACCTGCGGGACCGCATCGAGCGGGGCCGCGCCCGGTACGTGGTCGTGCGCCCCGAGGACACCGCGAAGTTCGACGACGTACCCGGCGACTACGCGCGCGTCGTCGTCGGAGGCGAGTTCGGAGGCGAATCCGGAGGCGAATTCGGAGGCGGAGGCGCAGTCGGAGGCGAAGCCCCCGGCGAGGGCTGGCTGTCGTACGGCGGGGCCGATGACGCCCCCGAGGCCTTCGAGCCCGACGGCATCACCCTCGCCGACGACCCGCTGATGCTCTACTTCACCTCGGGCACCACCGCACGCCCGAAACTCGTCGAGCACACCCATGTGTCCTACCCCGTAGGCCACTTGGCGACGATGTACTGGATCGGCCTCAAGCCCGGCGACGTCCATCTGAATATCTCCTCGCCCGGCTGGGCCAAGCACGCCTGGTCGAACCTCTTCGCCCCGTGGAACGCCGAGGCCACCGTCTTCATCCACAACTACTCCCGCTTCGACGCGGGTCGGCTCATGGCGGAGATGGACCGGGCGGGCGTGACGTCGTTCTGCGCGCCGCCCACCGTGTGGCGCATGCTCATCCAGGCCGACCTGACCCAGCTGCGCACCCCGCCCCGCGAGGTCGTCGCCGCGGGTGAACCGCTCAACCCCGAGGTCATCGAGCAGGTGCGGCGCGACTGGGGCGTCACCATCCGCGACGGATTCGGGCAGACCGAGACCGCCGTACAGGTCGCCAACTCGCCGGGGCAGGAACTGAAGCCGGGCTCAATGGGCCGCCCCACGCCCGGCTTCGCCGTCGAGCTCCTCGATCCGGTGACCGGTGCGCCGGGCGCGGCGGAGGGGGAGATCTCCCTGGATCTCGGCACGGACCCCGTAGGCCTGATGGCCGGTTACCGCGGCGACCCCGAGCGCACCGCGGAGGCCATGGCGGGCGGCTACTACCGCACCGGCGACATCGGCTCCCGCGACGCCGACGGCTACATCACCTACGTCGGGAGGTCCGACGACGTATTCAAGGCCTCCGACTACAAGATCTCACCGTTCGAGCTGGAGAGCGCGCTCCTGGAGCACGAGGCGGTGGTCGAGGCGGCCGTGGTGCCCGCGCCGGACCCGGTGCGGCTCGCCGTCCCCAAGGCGTACGTGGTGCTGGCCGAAGGGTTCGAACCGGGCCCGGGCACCGCCAAGTTGCTCTTCGAGCACTCCCGCGCGGTGCTCGCCCCGTACAAGCGGCTGCGCCGTCTGGAGTTCGGCGCGCTGCCCAAGACCGTGTCCGGCAAGATCCGGCGCGTCGAACTCCGTGAGGCGACCGCCGCCGGATCGGGCGCGGAGTACCGCGAGGAGGACTTCCGGTGACTGAACCCTCTCCGGCGACTGGACTCTCTCCAGTGACCGAACTCTCCTACGCGCACGGGACGAGCGGCACGGCCCTGCTGGGCGACACCATCGGGCAGAACCTCGACCGGGCCGTGCGGGCCTGGCCGGACCGCGACGCGCTCGTGGACGTCGCCGCCGGTACCCGCTGGACGTACGCCGAGTTCGGCGCCGCCGTCGCACAGGTGGCGCGCGGGCTCCTCGGGTCGGGCGTGGCCAAGGGGGATCGCGTCGGGATCTGGGCGGTGAACTGCGCCGAGTGGGTGCTCGTGCAGTACGCCACCGCACGCGTCGGCGCCGTCATGGTGAACATCAACCCGGCTTACCGCGCCCACGAGTTGGAGTTCGTCCTCAACCAGGCGGGCGTGTCCGTCCTGGTCGCCACGCAGACCCACAAGAGCAGCGACTACCGCGCGCTCGTCGACGAGGTGCGGCCCCGCTGTCCCGGGCTGCGCGCCGTCCACTACGTCGGGGACGGCTCGTGGGACGTGCTCCTCGACGCCGCACGCGAGGTGGCCGACGAGCAACTGGCCGCTCGGGAAGCCGAGTTGAGCTGCGACGAACCGGTCAACATCCAGTACACCTCCGGCACCACCGGATTCCCCAAGGGGGCCACCCTCTCCCACCACAACATCCTCAACAACGGCTACTGGGTGGGCCGTACGGTCGGCTACAGCGAACAGGACCGGATCTGTCTGCCCGTGCCCTTCTACCACTGCTTCGGCATGGTCATGGGCAACCTCGGCGCCACCTCGCACGGCGCGTGCATCGTCATCCCCGCCCCGTCCTTCGACCCCGTCGCCACCCTGCACGCCGTCGAGCGGGAGCGCTGCACCTCGCTGTACGGGGTGCCGACGATGTTCATCGCGGAGCTGAACCTCGCCGACTTCGCGACGTACGACCTGAGTTCGCTGCGTACCGGCATCATGGCGGGCTCGCCCTGCCCCGTCGAGGTGATGAAGAGGGTCGTCGCCGAGATGCACATGGAGGAGGTGTCCATCTGCTACGGCATGACGGAGACCTCACCCGTCTCCACCCAGACGCGCCGCGCCGACGACCTGGAGCGGCGCACGGGCACGGTCGGCCGCGTCCTGCCGCACATCGAGGTGAAGGTCGTCGACCCCGCGACCGGTGTGACGCTCCCGCGCGGCGCCTCCGGTGAACTGTGCACCCGCGGCTACAGCGTGATGCTCGGCTACTGGGACGAGCCCGAACGGACCCGTGAAGTCATCGACTCCGGCCGCTGGATGCACACCGGCGACCTCGCGGTCATGCGCGAGGACGGCTACGTGCAGATCGTCGGCCGCATCAAGGACATGATCATCAGGGGTGGCGAGAACATCTACCCCCGCGAGATCGAGGAGTTCCTGTACGGCCACCCGAAGATCGCCGACGTCCAGGTGGTGGGCGTCCCCGACGAGCGTTACGGCGAGACGCCGCTGGCCTGCGTGATCCTGCGGGACCCCGGCGCCGGACTGACCCTGGAGGAGCTCAAGGCGTACTGCGAGGGGCAGTTGGCCCACTACAAGATCCCGGCCGGGCTGCGGATCCTGGAGTCCTTCCCCATGACGGTCTCCGGAAAGGTGCGCAAGATCGAGCTCAGGGAGCGGTACGGGCAGTGACGGGACCCTCGTCCCCGCCCCCGCCCCCGCCCCCGCCCCCGCCCCCGCCCCCGCCCTCGTCCCCGTCCCCGCCCTCGTCCCCGTCCTCGCCCTCGTCCTCGGCGAGGTCGCGGCGCATGCAGAGGCGGGGCCACCGGTCGAGGCCGAGCTCCGCCTCGTGTGCGCGGATGCCCCGCAGGGCCGGGGTGAGGTCGGCGTCCGCGAGCGGGCGGAAACCGATACGGGCGTAGTACGGCGCGTTCCAAGGGACGTCGGCGAACGTGGTCAGGGTCAGCGCGGCGGCGCCCCGCGCGCGGGCGCACCGCGCGACGTGCTCGATCAGGGCTCGGCCGACACCTCGACGGGCGGCGCGCGGGTGCACGGAGACCTGCTCGATGTGGAGCGCGTGGGCGTCCGGGAGGGGATCGGCGATCACATACGCGACCGGGGCGCCGTCATCGTCGACGGCGGCCCAGGCGAGCCCCGCCCGGCGGAAGCGGTCCAGCTCCTCGACGCCGGGCGGCTCGTCGTCCGCGATCGCCGCCATGCCGAGGGCGCGGAAGGGCTCACCCGCGGCGCGCTCGATGGCCTGGAGCGCGGGCAGGTCGGCGGCGGTGACGGGGCGGATGAGCATGCGCCGAGTATGCCCGGGCCAAAACCCCTTGTGCCGCGGAGTTCCGACCGGCGATCGTAGGCCGGTCCGTCCGCCGAATCCGTGAGGTGAGAGTGCGCCTGTCCAAGGCCGATGACCCCGAGAGGGCCAAGACCGGGAGGGCCGAGACCGGGATGGTCGGGGGCGAGAGGGGCGGGAGCGAGAGGGCGGGCGGGGCTGGGCGCGGGGTGGCCCCCGTGGCGCCGCCGCCCGGCCTGAGCCGCGGCATGGTGCTGCTGCTCGCCGTCACCTGCGGCGTGGCCGTCGGCAACGTCTACTTCCCACAGGCCGTCAGCCCGCTGGTCGCCGACGGCCTGAACGTGTCGGCCGATACGGCGGCGCTTGTCGTGACAGCCACCCAGTTCGGCTACGCGGGCGGCATCTTCCTCCTGGTGCCGCTCGCCGACCGCATACCGTACCGGCCGCTCATCGTCACGCTCCTCTCGCTGGCCGGGCTCGGCCTGCTCGGGGCGGGCTTCGCGCCCGGACTTTCCCCGCTGCTCGTGGCGAGCGTCCTCGTCGGTGTCACCACCGTGATCGCCCAGGTCATCGCGCCCACGGCGGCGGGTCTCGTGCCCGAGGAACGCCGCGGGGCCGTCGCAGGCACCCTGCTGAGCGGCTCGATCGGCGGCATGCTGCTCTCCCGCGTCTTCGGTGGCGCGGTCGGGGAGTGGCTGGGCTGGCGCGCCCCGTACCTGCTGACGTCGGCCGTCACCCTGCTCCTCGCGTGCGTCCTGGCCCGCGCGCTGCCGAGGTCGACGGCCCCGTCCCGGCAGCGCTACCCCGCGCTGCTCGCCGAGTCGTTCCGCCTGCTGCGCACCGAGCCGGACCTGCGCCGCTCCGGCTTCTACCAGGCGATGATCTTCGGCGGGTTCTCCGCCCTGTGGACCGGCGTCGCGCTGCTGCTCACCGGCCCTGAGTACGGGATGGGCGCGTCGGCGGTCGGAGTGCTCGCCCTGGTCAACGCGGCGACCATGATCTGTACGCCGGTGGCGGGGCGGCAGGTGGACCGGCGGGGCTCCGACGCGGTCAATCTGGTCTGCATGCTCGCCGTCCTGGTGGCCTCCGCCGTCCTCTTCGTCGGTGGCATCGGCGGAGTGGTGGGGCTCGTCGCCCTGGGGGCGGGGTCGCTGCTGCTCGACGTGGCGATGCAGTCGGGCACGGTCGCCAATCAGGTACGGATCTTCGGGCTGAGCGACGAGGCGCGGGCCCGGCTCAACACGGCGTACATGACCTGCGCCTATCTGGGCGGAAGCATCGGCTCCTGGCTCGCGGTACGGGCTTACGGCGCCTTCGGCTGGCCGGGGGTGTGCGGGCTCGTGGCGCTGCTGACCGCCCTGGCGCTCGCCCGGCACCTGGCGCACCTGGCGCAGGTGCGGGGCGCGAGCCGGGACGCGGTCACGCCCCGGCGGCGACCAGCTCGTCCGCCGCGCTGTTGACCGGCTGAGGTGTGCCGGTCAGGTCCATGGTGAACAGCGGCACGTCCAGGGTGTCCGCGCGGGTGCGGGCGCCGGCCGTGTACCCGGCGAGGGAGAAGCAGACGCAGGTGACGGGGGTCTCGCCCGCCTCGGTCATGGCGGTCAGCCACAGGCACTCGATGTCCCGCAGGGTGGTGGGCCGCAGCCCCGGCTCCACCTGCGCCAGCATGCCGCGCGCGGTGATCCGGGACCCCGAGGGCGGGCGCCGGGCGGCACTCCGCGTATTCAGATAGCCGAGCCAGCGCAGGTACAGCGCGGCCACGGTGACGGCGTCGCGGGCGTCGCGGATCGTGACGGGGCGGAAGGCGGGCCGGGAGCGCGGGGGCTCCGCCCCCTCGGGTGACGTAGCCGGAACCGCCGGAACCGCCGGAACCGCCGGAACCGCTGAAACGGCCGGAGTCGCCGGAGCCGCTGAAACGCCCGGAGTCGCCGGAGCCGCTGGAGCCACCGGAATGCGCAGAATCGCCCCGCAAGCGCAGCCCAGCTCCGGCTGGGGCCACTGGCCGCCGCGCCCGCAGGCCCCGCAGCGCACCGTGACCCACTCGTTCGCCCAGGTCGGGTCCGTGACCGGGACCGGTGCGGCGTCCCGGGCCACGGGTGGGGTCACCCGGGCGCCGCACGCGCAGGGATAGGCCGGGGGAGCGTACAGATGCTCGCGCCGGCAGTCCGGGCACCGTATCGGCGTACCACCGTCCGTCACCGTCACCACCGCCTGCCTCGGGCCGTCTCCCCTCATCCTCCACCCAAGGAGTGCCCGGCGGCTGCAAGTTGAGTCAACGGGTGAACTGGGTTCGATGGGGGCGTTCGTCGGATCTCTCTTGACGGTCTCCGGCGCGCCCGCTTACATTGCTTCCATATAGCAGAACAAACTTTTCACAATGCGGAAACAGGAGCTCACCGCGGGGCGCGACGGGAGCCGGATCCGCCAGCCGAATCCGGCAGCCGAAGTGCTGTCGAAGCTGTCGAAGCAGGAGAACCCCATGGCTCGTATGACCGCTGCCCGCGCGGCAGTTGAGATCCTCAAGCGCGAAGGCGTCGTCAACGCGTTCGGTGTGCCGGGCGCCGCGATCAACCCCTTCTACAAGGCGCTCAAGGAGGGCGGTGGCATCGACCACACCCTCGCCCGCCACGTCGAGGGCGCCTCGCACATGGCCGAGGGCTACACCCGGGCCAACCCGGGCAACATCGGTGTCTGCATCGGTACGTCGGGCCCGGCCGGCACCGACATGATCACCGGTCTGTACTCCGCGATCGGCGACTCGATCCCGATCCTCTGCATCACCGGTCAGGCGCCGACGCATCTCCTGCACAAGGAGGACTTCCAGGCCGTCGACATCGCGACGATCGCCAAGTCGGTCACGAAGATGGCCGTCACCGTCCTGGAGGCCGCGCAGGTCCCCGGCGTCTTCCAGCAGGCGTTCCACCTGATGCGCTCAGGCCGGCCGGGCCCGGTCCTCATCGACCTGCCCATCGACGTCCAGCAGACCGAGATCGAGTTCGACCCGGAGACGTACGAGCCGCTGCCGGTCTACAAGCCGTCCGCGACCCGCGCGCAGATCGAGAAGGCGATCACCTTCCTGGTCGAGTCCGAGCGTCCGCTGATCGTCGCGGGCGGCGGCATCATCAACGCCGACGCGTCCGACCTGCTCGTCGAGTTCGCCGAGCTCACCGACACGCCTGTCGTGCCGACCCTGATGGGCTGGGGCACGATCCCCGACGACCACGACCTGAACGCGGGCATGGTCGGCCAGCAGACCGGCCACCGGTACGGCAACGCGACGTTCCTGGAGTCGGACTTCGTCCTCGGCATCGGCAACCGCTGGGCCAACCGTCACACCGGCTACGCGCTGGACGTGTACACCGAGGGCCGCAAGTTCGTCCACGTCGACATCGAGCCGACCCAGATCGGCAAGATCTTCGCCCCGGACTACGGGATCGCCTCCGACGCCAAGGTCGCCCTCGAACTCTTCGTCGAGGTCGCCAAGGAGCTCAAGGCGGCCGGTAAGCTGCCCGACCGCTCCGCGTGGGTCGCCTCGCACCTGGAGCGCAAGGAAACCCTCCAGCGCCGCACGCACTTCGACAACATCCCCATGAAGCCGCAGCGCGTCTACGAGGAGATGAACAAGGCGTTCGGCAAGGACACGCGCTACGTCACGACGATCGGCCTCTCGCAGATCGCCGGCGCGCAGATGCTGCACGTCTACAAGCCGCGCCACTGGATCAACTGCGGCCAGGCGGGCCCGCTCGGCTGGACCATCCCGGCCGCGCTCGGCGTCGCGAAGGCCGACCCGGACACGCAGGTCGTCGCCCTCTCCGGTGACTACGACTTCCAGTTCATGATCGAGGAACTGGCGGTCGGCGCGCAGCACCGCATCCCGTACGTCCACGTCCTGGTGAACAACGCCTACCTGGGTCTGATCCGGCAGGCGCAGATCGGTCTGGACATCAACTTCCAGGTCAACCTGGAGTTCGAGAACCAGAACAGCCCCGAGCTCGGCGTCTACGGCGTCGACCACGTCAAGGTCGCCGAGGGCCTGGGCTGCAAGGCGATCCGCGTGACCGACCCGAGCGAGCTGGGCACGGCCCTGGAGCAGGCCAAGAAGCTCGCCCAGGAGTACCGGGTGCCGGTCGTCGTCGAGGCGATCCTGGAGCGCATCACGAACATCGCGATGAGCAAGACCGCCGACATCAGTGACGTCTCCGAGTTCGAGGAGATCGCCACGGAGCCGGGCCACGCGCCCACGGCGATCCGCCCCTTGAAGGTCTGACCCGCACCACCCCACAGACAGGGGCGGCCCACCCGTGGGGGGTGGACCGCCCCTTTGGCGTGCGCGGGGCGATGTCAGTGCCGGGCGGCACAATGCGGCGCATGCCGGTACGAGTGGACATGTCTTTGGATTGGCAACTTCGCGAGGTGAGCGGAGAGGTCGCTGATGAGAAGGTGCGTGCGGCGATATCCGCCGTGGTGACGCACATGCACAGCGGGACTGGCAACAAGCGTCGCGGTGGCAAGGAGCTGGTGCGTCTACTCGCTCTGGCGCGGGAGACTGCCGCTCGCACGGGGGAGTGGGAGGCGGTTCGGCAACTGCACGACTCGATCGCCTATGCGGAGGGGCGAATCCTCCAGCAGGACTTCGAGGAGAGGTACCGCCTCTTCCAGGACGGGTTGCGCGATGAGGGCAGTCGCGACTTTCTCGCGCGCACGATGTGGGCGACACACCACTGGATGGTCTCCGCCGCTCGGCAGTTCATGAAAGAGCATCCTGGCGCCACAGCAGCGGAGCTGGTGGAGCATTACAGAGCCCAGGGGGAAGATGCTCGATTCCTGGAAGCTCCTGACGAACGCCCCGGCCGCTATGTCATTCCTCGCGGCCGTGCGGAGACCGCCATCTGGCTGGAGCGCATCCTGCGCGACGGTCGGATCCTCGTTGAGGATCCGGCTGAGGAGGCCCGAAGGATTGCCACATCGCCGGAGGCGCTCGCACTGCTCGCAGCCGACGATGAGGGGCAACTGATTCTTCAGGCCGCGGAGTTGCGACGTAGGGCTGCGGGGCTCGAGGAGTTGCGTGCGGTCGTCGAGGACCCCGGCGCGTCCGAGAGTGACCTCCAGCGGGCCCTGGAAGGGCAGTACTGGATCTTCGGCGGCCGCTTCGTCGGCGAGGCCACGCGCCGCAGGCTCGTCCCGGGCGACGAGCTGGACATCCCCTTGATCCGCGGCGACGGAGGCTTGCAAGTAGTGGAGCTGAAGAGGGCGATGAGCCTGAAGGGCCCGTTGGTCAAGAGGCACCGCAACGCCTGGGTCCCCACCGCCCATGTGCACGATGCTGTGGGCCAGGCAGTGAACTACCTCGTTGGCCTGGACGAGGGTCGTGAGCGCGTCCGCGAGGAGTTCGACATCGAGACGCGCCGGGCCAGTGCCATCGTCTTGATCGGTCATCCCGGGCTTCAGCCCGATGTGCCGGAAGCCGACATCGGTGAGGCGCTGCGCACGTTCAATACCCACGTGAACCGCGTCGAGGTGCTCACCTACAAGGAGCTTCTCGACAACGCCTACCGCTCCTTCGCCACCCCCGCACCAACAGAAGAGCGCCGAGTACGGGACCGTCCGTACTCGGCGCTCTGGCCATGAGGTCTGGAGTTGTGACCGCCCGACAGCGCGCGACTGGCGAAACATGCATACGTGCTGCCGGGCGGAGTCTGTGGCGGCCCTCTATAGCCCCCTGTAAGGGGGACAAGGGGGGCTTCGGCTGGGACCGCGGCGGGTGCGACGGGCCTGGGGTTTCCCTCTCTCAGGTCGAGAAGGAAGCCGTCGGGCCTTTACCACCGCACTGGCTCGCAGAGCCGCCGCGGACCATGCCTGCCCGCAGGCGTCACGTACCACCCCTCATCCGGGTCCGTGACGACGGTGCGGGCTCAGCACCGGTGAGTCGACCTCCCGTCAACTCACCGGCGCAGCCTGGGGGTTGCTCGCTCAGTCCTCGCGCAGGGCGCGGACTGCCTCCTCGACGCGCTTGCCGTAGTCGGCGTCGGCGGCGTGGAAGTGGGCGAGGTTCTTCTCGATGACGTCGTCGCGGGAGACCTGGGACAGGCCACCGGCGATGTTCGCCACCAGACGGGACTTCTCCTCCGCGGACATCAGGCGGTAGAGCTCGCCGGCCTGGAAGAAGTCGTCGTCCTTGGTGTGGGTCGCGGCCGCGTGCGTGCCGGTGTAGCCGGCGATGGCGAGCGGCGCCGACAGGGGCCGGCCGGTCTCGGCGGGGCCGTCGTACGAGTTGGGCTCGTAGTTCTTGCGGTCGCGGCCGTAGGCGTTGGACGCCATCAGACCGTCGCGGCCGTAGTTGTCGGCCTTGGTCGCCTTGGGGGCGTTCACGGCGAGCAGCGTGTGGTTGACGCCGAGGCGGTAGCGGTGCGCGTCCGCGTAGGCGAACAGGCGGCCCTGGAGCATCTTGTCCGGCGAAGGACCGATGCCGGGAACGAAGTTGTTCGGAGAGAAGGCTGCCTGCTCCACCTCGGCGAACACGTTGTCGGGGTTGCGGTCGAGGACCAGACGGCCCACGCGCTGCAGCGGGTAGTCCGCGTGCGGCCACACCTTGGTGAGGTCGAACGGGTTGAAGCGGTAGTCCGCCGCGTCCGCCGCAGGCATGATCTGCACGTGCAGCGTCCAGGACGGGTTCACGCCCCGCTCGATGGCCTGGAGCAGGTCCGTCTGGTGCGAGTTGGCGTCCTTGCCCGCGAGCTCGGCGGCCTGGTCGGCCGAGAGGCTGCGGACGCCCTGGTTCGTCTTGAAGTGGTACTTGACGAAGAAGGCCTCGCCCTTGGCGTTCGTCCACTGGTAGGTGTGCGAGCCGTAGCCGTTCATGTGACGGTACGAGGCGGGGATGCCGCGGTCGCCCATCAGCCAGGTGACCTGGTGCGTGGCCTCGGGGGCGTGCGCCCAGAAGTCCCAGACGTTGTCCGGCTCCTGCTTGCCCGTGAAGGGGTCGCGCTTCTGGGAGTGGATGAAGTCGGGGAACTTCAGCGGGTCCTTGATGAAGAAGACCGGCGTGTTGTTGCCGACGAGGTCGTAATTGCCCTCTTCGGTGTAGAACTTCAGCGCGAAGCCGCGCGGGTCACGGACGGCGTCCGCTCCGCCGAGGCTGTCGGCCACGGTCGAGAAGCGCAGGAAGACCTCGGTCCGCTTGCCGACCTCGGCGAGGAAGTCGGCGTGGGTGAAGCCGGTGACGTCGTCGGTCACCTCGAAGTGGCCGTACGCGCCGGAACCCCGGGCGTGCACGACACGCTCCGGAATGCGCTCACGGTTGAAGCGGGCGAGCTTCTCCAGCAGGTGCTGGTCCTGCAGGAGGATCGGGCCACCGACGCCGGCGGTGGCGGAGTTCTGGTTGTCGGCGACGGGGGCGCCGGACTCGGTCGTAAGCACGCGCTTCGACATCGTGACCTTCCGTGCTGTGACTGCTGAGGTGTTCGGAGCGTAAGGACCCCTGAACTGCTACGTCAACAGTTTGTTGAAGTTGATGATGGAGTTCCGGGCCGCGGCGACGCCTGGGCGCGACAGGACAGGTGTCAGCGCCGCCACGGCCCGGAAGTTCGAGAGGAGCTCTCGCCGGTGGTACGGCTTAGAGCTCGGCGCCCGAGAGGCGCTCGACGGAGCGCAGCAGGGCGGAGTGGTCCAGGCCGCCGTCACCCTGCGTGCGCAGCGAGGCGACGAGCTGGGCGACGACCGCGCCGACCGGCAGGGCGGCACCGACATTGCGGGCGGCGTCGGTGACGATGCCCATGTCCTTGTGGTGCAGGTCGATCCGGAAACCGGGCTTGAAGTCCCGGTTCAGGAAGTTGTCCTTCTTGCGGGTCAGCACGGTCGAGCCCGCAAGCCCCCCGTTCAGGACGTCGAGCGCGGCCTTCAGGTCCACACCGGACTTCTCCAGGAAGACCACGGCCTCGGCGCACGCCTGGATGTTGACGGCGACGATGAGCTGGTTGGCGGCCTTCACGGTCTGGCCCGAGCCGTGCGGACCGCACAGCACGATGGTCTTGCCGAGCGCGTCCAGAAGCGGCTTGGCCTCGTCGAAGTCGGCCTGCTCGCCGCCGACCATGATGGAGAGCACGGCCTCGATGGCACCGGCTTCGCCACCGGACACCGGGGCGTCCAGGACGCGCAGGCCCTTCTCCTTGGCGGCCTTGGCCAGGTCCACGGAGGTCTGCGGCGTGATCGACGACATGTCGACGATCAGCGCGCCGGACCTGGCGTTCTCCAGGATGCCCTCGGCACCGTACGCGATGGCCTCGACCTGCGGCGACGCGGGCACCATCGTCACGACGACATCGGCGTCCCGCACGGCCTCCGCGATGGACTTCGCGACGGTACCGCCGGCCGCGGCCAGGCGGTCCAGCTTGTCCTGCTCGAGGGTGAAGCCGGTGACGGAGTAACCCGCCTTGATCAGGTTCTCGGACATGGGCGAACCCATGATGCCGAGGCCGATCCACGCGATCTTGGGAAGGTTGCTCATGAGGGTGTCTCTCCTACTGCTCTCAAGCGTGTCGTACGTCGATGAGTTGGCGCTCAGCGCGCGGTGCGGGCCTCGGCGGGCAGCCAGTCGAAGGCCTCGGCGCTCGGGCGGTCGCCGGCCTTGTACTCCAGGCCGACCCAACCCTCGTAACCCGCCTTCTTGAGCTGGTCGAGGAGCCCCTCGAGGGGGAGCGAGCCGGTGCCGGGGGCGCCGCGGCCGGGGTTGTCGGCGATCTGCACGTGGCCGGTCCTGCCCACGTACTGCTCGATGACCGACGGCAGGTCCTCGCCGTTCATGGACAGGTGGTACAGGTCCATGAGGAACTTGGCGTTGCCGAGGCCGGTGGCCGCGTTCACCTGGTCGACGATCTCGATCGCCTTGGGCGCGCTCACGATCGGGCACTTGGGCGACTCGGGCGCGTTCAGCGCCTCGATCAGCAGGATCGCGCCGACACGGTCGGCCTCGCGGGCCGCGAGCACCAGGTTCTCCAGGGCGAGCTCGTCCTGGATGGCCGGGTCCACGCCGTCGACGCGGTTGCCGTACAGCGCGTTGAGCGCCGTGCAGCCGAGGGACTTCGCGAAGTCCGCCGCCACCGCAAGGTTCGCGCGGAACTTCTCGCTCTCCTCGCCCGGGATCGACAGGGCGCCGCGGTCCGGGCCCGGCAACTGCCCGGCGTAGAAGTTCAGACCCACCAGCTGAACGCCCGCGTCGTCGATCGCCTTTTTCAGGGCGTCGAGCTCGGACTGCTCGGGGGTGGGGGCGTCGACCCAGGGCCACCACAGCTCGACCGCGCTGAAGCCGGCCTTCGCGGCGGCCGCGGGGCGCTCCAGGAGCGGGAGCTCGGTGAAGAGGATCGACAGGTTCACATTGAAGCGCTGGTCGGAGTATCCCATGGGGCTTCCGCGCTCCTTCCGTATTGCGGAAGTTCATTTCTGCTTGATGGAAGACTGCCTCTGGTCCGTGGAAGCTGTCAAGAGGGGGCTGCCGAAAATTCGAGCCGCGGCATTAGGTTGTGGAGCGTGCGATTGAGAGTGGAGTTCACGACCGAACCCTTCGATCTCGACGAGGCCCCCGCGCATGCGCTGGTGGCCCGTGAGGTCATTCAGGGGGCCCCGCTGGACGCCGTGGACGTAGGTCCTTTCGGCAATACGGCCGAGGGCGATGTCGACGCGGTGCTGACCGCGGTTGACGCGATGCTGCGCCGGTCCCTTGGTGCGGGCGCCACCCGCGTCTCGCTCCAGGTCAACGTGATCGGCGAGCCGGGGGAGCCGGCGGGCCCGGGGGAGGCGGATAAGTGACCGGTTTCGGGGACGACCCCTTCGTCACCGCGGTGAAACCGCTGGTGGACGCCATGGGCGGCGAGATGATGCCGCCCGACGAGGCGGGGATCGACGACGTGGTCCTGGCCTGGGAGGGCGAGGACGTGGTGGCCGTGCGGCTGCCCCAGCTCGCCGACTCGCTCGACCACATCCTGCTGGCCCTGGAGCGCAAGCAGGGCCAGCCGCTCTCCGAGCTCGACCGCAAGGCCAAACAGGAGGTCGTGCGCATACTGGAGGCGCGCGGCGCCTTCTCCGTCCGGCACGGCGTCGAGACTGTGGCGGGCGCCCTAGGGGTCAGCCGTTTCACGGTGTACAACTACCTGAACAGGGAGAACGCCGCGAAGGGCGAGTAAATCCGGACCGGCTTCCGGGTTCGGTGTCCAGACCGGCTTCCCGGCCGCCTCTTCGGCCCGTCACACCCGCCCCTTCCGTCACTCTGCGACGCTGAGCCGTCACCCGTATCACCGGGTGGCGGCTTCTTTGTTCAAGTTATTTCAACAAACTGTTGACGCGGTGTTGTTGAAGGTCTTAGCTGTTCCGCAGCCCGTCCAGCACAAGGCCACGGAGGCTCCCCGTGACTTCGAGAACACCGCCGGGTCTCACCCGGTTCAACGCCTTGGAGGAGGCCGCGGCCACCGCCGCCCTCCACGAGGCATGCGCCTCTTCGGCGTGGGGAAGCAAGCTGCTTGCCCAGCGCCCGTACGCCACCGTCGAAGCCCTCTTCGCCGCGAGCGACGCCGCCATGGCCGAGCTCACCGCCGAGGATCTGGCCGAGGCGATGGCGGGGCACCCGCCGATCGGCCGCCCGAAGCCGGGGGACCCGACCTCCGCCCGCGAACAGCGCGGGATGGCCGGTGCCTCCGAGGAGCTCAAGGCCGAACTGCTCGAACTGAACCTGGCCTACCAGGAGAAGTTCGGCCACGTCTTCCTGATCTGCGCGACCGGCGCGACCGCCGAGTTCATGCTCGACCGGCTCAAGACCCGGATCGAGAACGGGGCGGAGGGAGAGCGCGAGATCGTCCGCAGCGAACTGGGCAAGATCAACCGCATCCGCCTGACCCGCCTCGTAGAAGAAGGAAACGACGCATGAGCACGGAAACGACCGCTTCGGTGTCCACGCACATCCTGGACACCAGCGTCGGCCGCCCCGCCGAGGCCGTCGCCATCTCCCTGTCCGCCCGCAGCGGCTCGGGCGAGGAGTGGAAGGCGCTCGGTGGCAGCGCGACCGACGCGGACGGGCGCTGCAAGGACCTGCCGGCCCTGCCGGAGGGCACCTCGCACGTACGGCTCGACTTCGAGACCGAGGCGTACTTCCTGACCGGGCAGGCTGAGTCCGACAAGGCTGAGTCCGACAAGGCTGAGTCCGCCAAGCACGACCAGCAGAATAAGCAAGCCGAGGCGCAGCAGGATGCCCCCGCGAATCGGGACAGCGGTGCGAACGGAGCGTTCTTCCCGGAGGTGGCGATCACGTTCGCCGTCAAGCCGGGCGAGCACTACCACGTACCGCTGCTGCTCAACCCGTTCGGCTACTCCGTTTACCGAGGGAGCTAGCAGACATGCCCACCATTCTGGGACAGAACCAGTACGGCAAGGCTGAGAACCGGGTCGTAAAGATCACGCGGGACGGCGACACCCATCACATCAAGGACCTGAACGTCTCGGTCGCCCTCTCCGGCGACCTGGACGACGTCCACTACAACGGCTCGAACGCCAACTGCCTGCCGACGGACACGACGAAGAACACCTGCTTCGCGTTCGCCAAGGAATACGGCATCGAGTCCGCCGAGCAGTACGGCATCCACCTCGCCCGGCACTTCGTGGACAGCCAGCCCTCGATCCACCGTGCGCGCATCCGCATCGAGGAGTACAGCTGGGAGCGCATCGGCGGCTCCGACAGCAACTCCAAGTTCATAGGTGCCGACGAGGTCAAGCACTCCTTCGTCCGCAAGGGTCAGGAGACGCGAGTCGCCCAGATCACCTATGACGGAACGGACTTCGAGGTCCTCTCGGGGCTGAAGGACCTGACCGTGATGAACTCCACGAACTCCGAGTTCTGGGGCTACATCAAGGACAAGTACACGACCCTGCAAGAGGACTACGACCGCATCCTCGCCACCTCCCTGTCCACCTGGTGGCGGCACAACTGGACCAACGACGAGCAGCGCATGCCCAGTTGGGAGCGGTCGTACGAGCAGGCGAAGAAGCACATCCTGCACGCCTTCGTGGAGACCTACTCGCTGTCGCTGCAACAGACGCTGTACCAAATGGGTTCGCGGGTCATCAACAACCGCAGCGAGATCGACGAGATCCGCTTCTCCGCGCCCAACAAGCACCACTTCCGTCAGGACCTCTCGCCCTTCGGCCTCGACAACGCCGCCAAGGACGGGGCCGTCTACTACGCCGCCGACCGCCCGTACGGCCTCATCGAGGCCACGATCCTGCGGGACGGCGTCGAGCCGAAGATCCCGGTCGACATGACCAACCTCTGACGCGGGATGCGCGCCCCCGCCTCACCCGCAGTGGGCGGGGGCGCGCCACACCGGAGGGAACATCCGCAATGGCACAGCCTGCAAAGGGGCCGGCAGCAGCCGAAGGCCCGTGTTCCACCCCATCGGACATAGCTGACAGAGCATCAACTCCCGACTGTCACCCGGTGGATGAGAAGCTCCACCCCTCGCGGCTCGTCCCCGCCGCGCTCCAGCACATCGCCGCCATGTACGCGGGCGTGGTCACCCCTCCGCTCATCATCGGCCAGGCCTGCGGCCTGGACACCGTCGCCCAGACCCGGCTCATCGCCGCCGGGCTCCTCATCGCCGGTCTCGCCACCATCCTGCAGACCCTCGGCGTCAAGGGCTTCGTGGGCAACCGCCTGCCGTTCGTCAACGCCGCCTCCTCGGCGGGCATCGCGCCCATCCTCGCCATCGCCGAGACCAACGCGAAAGGCGACCAACTCCCCGCGATCTACGGCGCGGTGATGGTCGCGGGCGTCTTCTGCCTCGCGGTCGGCCCCTTCTTCGGCAGGCTGCTCCGCTTCTTCCCGCCGCTGGTCACCGGCGTCGTCATCACCCTCATCGGCGTCACGCTGATGCCCGTGCCCGTGAAGTGGGCGCAGGGCGGCGACGAGACCGACCCGACCTTCGGCAACATGAAGTACCTGGCGCTCGCCGCCTTCACGCTCGTCGTGATCCTGCTCTTCCAGCGCTTCGGACGCGGTTTCCTCAAGCAAGTCGCCCTGCTGGCCGGTATGTTCATCGGTACGCTCGCCGCGATCCCGTTCGGCATGGCGGACTTCACCTCCGTACAGACCGCGCCGCTCGCCGCGCTGCCCACGCCCTTCGCCGCCGGGGCACCCGTCTTCCAGCCCGCCGCGATCCTCTCGCTCTGCATCGTGATGCTGGTCCTGATGACGGAGTCCGCGGCCGGGATGCTTGCCCTCGGCGAGATCTGCGAGCGCAAGACCGACGGGAAGACCATCACCCGCGGCCTGCGCACCGACGGCATCGCGACCCTGGTAGGACCCGTCTTCGGCGGCTTCCCGACCTCCGCCTTCGCGCAGAACGTCGGCGTGGTCTCGCTGACCCGGGTCCGCAGCCGGTACGTCGTCGCCGTCGCCGGTGGCGCGCTCATCGTCCTCGGCGCCTTCCCGGTGCTCGGCGCGGTCGTCAACGTGGTCCCCATGCCGGTCCTCGGCGGCGCGGGCATCGTCCTCTTCGGCTCCATCGCGGTCAGCGGCATCCGTACGCTCTCCGAGGCGGGCCTGGACGACAGCTCCAACATCATCCTGGTGGCCGTGGCGCTCGGAGCGGGCATCATCCCGCTCGCCGCCCCCACCTTCTACGCGGAGTTCCCCGCCTGGGCGCAGACCGTGCTCGGCTCCGGAATCAGCGCAGGCGCACTGGTCGCCGTCTCGCTCAACTTGTTCTTCAACCATCTCGGCACCCGTGGCTCCACCGCCGCGGCACTCAAATCTTCCTAGGGTCATGCCGTGCCCACTCGCCACACACAGTAAGGAAGCACCATGGCAACCTCGGCAAACCCCAACGGATCCGCAGGCGCCGTAGAGCGCATCGTCATCGAGAACGCCGCCATCGCGACGGTCGACGCCCAGGACACCGAGTACGCGTCCGGCTACGTCGTCGTCGCGGGCAACAAGATCGAGTCGATCGGCGCCGGTAAGGCCCCCGAGGGCCTGGAGAACGTCGTACGCCGTGTCGACGCCACCGGCCACCTCGTCACCCCCGGCCTGGTCAACACCCACCACCACTTCTACCAGTGGATCACCCGGGGTCTGGCCACCGACCACAACCTGTTCAACTGGCTGGTGGCGCTCTACCCGACGTGGGCGCGCATCGACGAGCAGATGACGTACGCGGCGGCGCAGGGCTCCCTCGGCATGATGGCCCGCGGCGGCGTCACCACCGCCATGGACCACCACTACGTGTTCCCGCAGGGCTCCGGCGACCTCTCCGGGTCGATCATCCGTGCCGCCTCCGAGATGGGCGTCCGCTTCACCCTGGCCCGCGGCTCCATGGACCGCAGCGAGAAGGACGGCGGCCTGCCGCCGGACTTCGCCGTCGAGACCCTGGAGGGCGCGCTCGCCGCGACCGAGGAGACCGTCAAGAAGCACCACGACGCCTCCTTCGACGCGATGACGCAGGTCGCCGTCGCACCCTGCTCGCCGTTCTCCGTGTCGACCGAACTCATGAAGCAGGGCGCCGAGTTGGCCCGCCGCCTCGGAGTGCGCCTGCACACCCACGGCAGCGAGACGGTCGAGGAGGAGAAGTTCTGCCACGAGCTCTTCGGCATGGGCCCGACCGACTACTTCGAGTCCACCGGCTGGCTCGGTGAGGACGTGTGGATGGCGCACTGCGTCCACATGAACGACTCCGACATCGCCGCGTTCGCCCGTACGGGTACGGGGGTCGCGCACTGCCCGTCCTCCAACGCCCGCCTCGCGGCCGGTATCGCCCGCGTCCCCGACATGCTGAAGGCGGGCGTCCCGGTCGGCCTCGGCGTCGACGGCACCGCGTCCAACGAGTCCGGCGAGCTGCACACCGAGCTCCGCAACGCGCTGCTCATCAACCGCCTCGGCGCCCACCGCGAAGCCGCCCTGAACGCCCGTCAGGCCCTGCGCCTCGGCACGTACGGCGGCGCGCAGGTCCTCGGCCGCGGCACGCAGATCGGCTCTCTGGAGGCCGGGAAGCTCGCCGACCTGGTGCTCTGGAAGATCGACGGCATCGGACACGCGTCCATCGCCGACCCGGTGACCGCCATCGTCTTCGGCGCGGCGGCCCCGGTCACGCTCTCCCTCGTCAACGGCAAGCCGGTCGTCGAGAACGGCACCCTGCTGCACGCCGACGAGGACGCCATCGCCCGCTCCACGCGGGAACAGGCGCAGCGTCTCGCGCGGATCGCCGCCGAGAGCTGAATCCAAGAACTCCGGTCGAGGGGGACGGCCCTTGACCGGACTTGAGCAGCCGAGCGGGCTGCTCAAGTGCCGCCCCGGAACGCGGCCCAAAGCTTCGCGTTCCCGGGGCGGTCAGTACTACCTGACTACCTGGGCGCACCTCCACAACCGCACCTTCCCTCTTCCACAACTGCATATCGAGCAAGTCCTTGCACCACGCACCACCTCCCAGAAGCGAAAAGTGCCGGCGGCTCAGCCGGGACTGGAAAACAACCGGAGGAGCCACAGTGGCCACTCAGCCCAGGTTCACCAAGCAAGGCACCACCCCGGACCCGGAGAAGGACGCCGGGTCCATACCAGGCGACGGGGCGATACATCCCGTCGACGAGAAGCTCCCCGCACTCAAGATGGCCACGACCGGCCTCCAGCACGTCGCCGCGATGTACGCGGGCGTCGTCGCACCGCCGCTCATCGTGGGCGCCGCGATCGGCCTCTCGGCCAAGGAACTCACGTTCCTCACCGGCGCGTGTCTCTTCACCGCGGGCCTCGCGACCTTCCTGCAGACCCTCGGGTTCTGGAAGATCGGCGCCCGGCTGCCCTTCGTCAACGGCGTCACCTTCGCCGGTGTCGCCCCCATGCTCGCGGTCGTCGAATCGACCGACAACAAGGACGACGCGCTGCCGGTCATCTTCGGCGCCGTGATCGTCGCGGGCGTGCTCGGCTTCATCGCCGCCCCGTTCTTCTCGAAGATGATCCGCTTCTTCCCGCCCGTGGTGACGGGCACGGTCATCACCCTCATCGGCATCTCGCTGATGCCGGTCGCCTTCGGCTGGGCGCAGGGGCCCGTCCCCGGCGCCGACGACTACGGCTCGATGAAGAACCTGGGCCTGGCGGGCAGCACGCTCGTCATCGTCCTGCTCCTGCGCCGCTTCACCACCGGCTTCGTGAAGCAGATCGCGGTCCTGCTCGGCCTCGTCATCGGCACGCTCGTCGCCATCCCGTTCGGCGTCACGGACTTCGGCCCGGTCGGCGACGCGGACGTCGTGGGCTTCCCGACGCCGTTCCACTTCGGCGCACCGCAGTTCGCCGCCGCCGCGATCGTCTCCCTCTGTGTCGTCATGGTCGTCTCGATGACCGAGTCCACCGCCGACATGCTCGCCCTCGGCGAGATCGTGGACCGTCCCGCCGACGAGAAGACCATCGCCGCGGGCCTGCGCGCCGACACC
Organism: Streptomyces sp. NPDC046465; assembly: GCF_040646035.1. Taxonomy (NCBI): domain Bacteria; kingdom Bacillati; phylum Actinomycetota; class Actinomycetes; order Kitasatosporales; family Streptomycetaceae; genus Streptomyces; species Streptomyces sp. NPDC046465. The sequence continues at coordinate 137,381 of NZ_JBEYZK010000019.1, read as the reverse complement.
CTGGGCTCAGCTCTCAGCCCGCTCTTCAACGGCTTCATGTGCAGCGCCTTCGCGCAGAACATCGGCCTGGTCGCGATGACGAAGATCCGCAGCCGGTACGTGGTCGCCGTGGGCGGCGGCTTCCTCGTCCTGATGGGCCTGTGCCCGATGGCCGCCTCGCTGATCGCGGTCGTGCCGCGCCCGGTGCTCGGCGGCGCGGGCGTCGTCCTCTTCGGCTCGGTCGCGGCGAGCGGCATCCAGACGCTGGTCAAGGCGAATCTGGAGAAGGACAACAACGTCCTGATCGTGGCCGTCTCGCTGGCCGTCGGCCTGATCCCGATCGCGGCGCCGGAGTTCTACCACGCCTTCCCGGAGACGGCGAAGATCATCCTCGATTCGGGCATCTCGACGGGCTGCGTGGCCGCCGTGCTCCTGAACCTGGTCTTCAACCACATCGGCAAGACCCGCGACGAGGACGACGTGACGGCTCCGATGGAGCCGGGCGGGGAGATCGCCGAGACGCGAGTGCCGGGCCAGGCCGTGGCGCACTGACCCACCCAGCCACCCACTTACCCAGCCACCCGCCCACCCGCCACTCACGTCACCGTCACTGCCTTGGTCCGGTGGCCCCTCGCGCGGTCAGGTCCCGCGCGAGGCGCCGCCGGGTTCCCGCGCGAGGCGCCACCGGGTTCCCGCGCGAGGCGTCGCTGTTCAGTCGATGTCCATCGCGTCCGTCTGTTGCGGTGCAGCGCCACCGGCGGGAATGACCTTGAGGATGTTGCCGTTCTTGTCGCACAACTCCGCGCGCAGGATGTGACCGGCCGTCATGCCCCGCCAGAAGATGACCTCCTGCTGCCGGGCGAAGGACGCGGTGCCCAGCGTGTCCACCAGGTCGATGCCGCCGGACGCCTTGATCACGTAGCGATAGCCGCTGCCGTCGGACTGCCGCGCCCAGTCGGGCACGTATCCGCCGGGGGAGCGGGTGGTGCTGACGAAACCGGTCTTCTGCAGAAGCTTCTGGTAGTGCCGCAGGCTGGCGGGCAGCTTGTCGTTCCAGGCGTCGAACCCCTTGCCGAGGATCTCGTCGGGGGTGCGCTTGTCCCACCGGTACAGGAGTTCGTTGTCCTTGCGGTAGCGCAGCGGCGGGACGGCGCGACCCTGCTTGCGGTCCTCGCGCATCGACTTCACCTTGCCGGGGTCGGGACCGTACGTGCTGTCCCCGAAGCCCACCGTCGGCTGCGGGGTCGGCGTGGTCTCCCGCGGGAACTTGTTCCGCTCGTCCAGGAACGTCGCGTAGTCGTACTCGCCCGCCTCCGAGTCGGTGCCGCCGTCCGAGATCTCCTCGGCGTCGGAGAAGTCCCGCGCGTCGACGTCCATCGCGTCGGGGCCCCGGCCGGGCGCGCGCTGCACCGCGGGCTGCACGTCCTGCTGGTGGCCGCAGCCGGCACCGTGCTGGTGCTGCTCCTGCCCCTGCTCCTGGCGGAGCATCTGGACCACGGCGGCGTTCCCGGCGGCTCCCTGGAGGGCGCGCAGCCGCTGGAGCGGGTCTTCGGTTCCGGCCCCGGATCCGGTTCCGGTTGTGGGTCTGCGGGCCGAGTTACGCGTCTTCCCGGCGGCGTTTGTACGGGCGTGGTCGTGTTCGCGCAACGGGACTCCTCGATCTACAGAGCCACCAATTCTCCCTGACCGCGGGCGGGTGGGGCCAGAGACCGAAGGGCAGCGTCGGGTGGCTGAACGGGCAGGTGTCGGGCGCGGACGGACGGTGCGGGTGTGCCCCGGGGTCTTCCGTTTACGGGGTGCGTCGGCGTAGGTTCGTGCCGCCGCCGACCGTATGGCGGAAGTTACTTTCCAGTCGGTTGTGCCGACCCCTCTTCCGCGTCTCATGAACTCCCACGGAACGGGGTCGACTTCCGGCGTCACGCAACGGAAGAAGCGCCACTCATGAGTTCTCAGCAGAAGACCACCGACCCCGCCGCGACGGCCGCCCCCGAGGTCCATCCGGTCGACGAGATCCTGCCGCCGGGCCGCATGCTCGTCGCCAGCCTCCAGCACGTCGCCTCCATGTACGCGGGCGCGGTCTCCGTACCGCTCGTCGTGGCCGTCGCGGCGAAGATGTCCCCCGGCGACACGGCCGTACTCATGGGCGGCAGCCTCCTGATGGCGGGCATCGCGACGCTGCTGCAGACCCTCGGCATCGGCACCTTCATCGGCTCGCGGCTCCCGTTCGTCAACGGCGTCTCGTTCGCGGGCGTCGGCGTGATGCTGACGATCATCTCCACCCAGGGCGGCGTCGAGGCGGGCATGCCGGTCGTCTTCGGCGCGATCATCGTGTCGAGCCTCTTCGGCTTCCTGGTCAGCTCGTACTTCTCACGGCTCGTCCGCTTCTTCCCGCCCGTCGTCACGGGCTCCGTCATCACCCTCATCGGGGTCTCGCTCATCCCCGTCGCGTACGACTGGATCGCCGACGACTCCGCGACGGGCACGCCGGAGCCGAAGAGCATCGGGCTCGCGGGCGCCACGGTCCTCGCCATGCTCCTGCTCCAGCGCTTCACGCGCGGATTCCTGAAGCAGATCAGCATGCTCATGGCGATGGTCTTCGGCACGCTGCTGGCGATCCCGATGGGCCTCGCCGACTTCTCGAAGCTCGACGGCGCGGACGCGGTCGGGATCCCCTCCCCACTCCACTTCGGCGCCCCGGAGTTCAATATCCCGGCCATCATCGCGATGTGCGTCGTGATGCTGGTCATCCTCACCGAGTCGACCGCCGACATGATCGCCCTCGGGAAGATCGTCGAGCGGGACGTCGACGAGAAGACCATCGCGCGCGGTCTGCGCGCCGATGCCCTCGGCTCCGCCCTCAGCCCCCTCTTCAACGCCTTCCACGCCAGCGCGTTCGCCCAGAACATCGGCCTGGTCGTGATCTCCAAGGTGCGCAGCCGCTTCGTCGTCGCGCTCAGCGGCGCGATCCTCGTCCTGATCGGCCTCAGCCCCGCCGCCGCGGCACTGATCTCCGTGGTCCCCATGCCGGTGCTCGCCGCCGTCAGCCTCTTCCTCTTCGGCTCCATCGCGGTCAGCGGCATCCAGACGCTGCTCCAGGCGGACCTGCACCGCGGCGACAACGCGCTCATCGTGGTCGTCACCCTCGGCGCGGGCCTGGCCCCCGCCCTCTCGGACGGCTTCTACGACGCGTTCCCAGACTGGGCGCAGATCGTGCTGGGCTCGGGGATCTCGACGGGGTGCATTCTGGCGGTGGCGCTCAATCTGGTCTTCAACCATTTGGGTGCGGGTGCGGGTGCGGGTGCGGGTGCGGGTGCGGGTGCGGGTGCACATGCGAATGTCGGGGCCGATGCGGCGTCGGCCCTTGACCTCAAGTCCCCTTGATGTTCCATGATCCTGTGCAGGGGGCGGACGAACTGCCCCCGCGTCACCTGACAACCCGCACGGGGAGAACTGCCATGAACAATGAGTCGCCCATTGCATCCACCGAATCCACCGAAGCAGCTGCCATCCGCCAAGTGGTCGCGGACTCCGTCGAGTTCCAGAGCGACCCGGATCGATTCATACCGCTCCACACGGCCGACACCGCCGTCGTGAACTTCGGCGGGAGACGGGTCGCGGGCCGGGACACGCTGGCCGAGGTGATGCGCCAGGCCTTGGCGTCGCCACTGGCCGATGTGATCACGACGGCCGAGATCGAGGACGTCCGCTTCCTCCGCGGTGACGTGGCGATCGTGTCGAGCGTCAAGCGCGTCTCGGACCGCCGAAAGCCGGGGGAGGACGGGGAGCCCCTGGTCCCCTTGCACGCCACGTCGGGCAGGCTCACCCACGTGATGGTCAAGGAGGCCGACGGCTGGCGGATCAGCTCGGCCCAGACGACGCCGATTCTGACCTGACAGCGTTGCTCGCACCGACGTCGGCACCGACGTCGGCGTCGACGTCGGCATCGACGTCGACGTCGAATTCATGCCAGACCCGGGCGGGGGGTGACTGCTGAACTCGGTGCCATGACCGCACCGACAACCACGTCGCCTCCACCCCCACCACCCGAGAGCGCGACCACCGCTAGCGCTACCGCCCCCGCCCTCTCACCCCTGACGGGCCGACTCGCGGTCCTCTCCCTCACCATGGGGATCTTCTCGATCGTCACCACCGAGATCCTCCCCATCGGTCTGCTCACCCCGATCGGTGACACGTTCGGCACCTCGGACGGCACGTCCGGCCTCATGATGATGTTGCCGGGACTCCTCGCGGCCGTCGCCGCCCCCACGGTGACGGTCACCACCGGACGAGTCGACCGGCGCCGCATGCTGTGCCTCCTGATGGCGGTCCTTGCCCTCGCCGACTTCCTCGCCGCCTGCGCGCCCGGGTACTGGATGATGATGGTCTCCCGCGTCCTCGTCGGCTTCGTCATCGGCGCGTTCTGGTCCATCGGGTCGGGACTCGCGGTCCGCCTCGTGCCCGAGGCGCAGGTGGGGCGCGCGACCGCCGTCATCTTCTCCGCCGTACCGCTCGGCTCGGTGCTGGGTGTGCCCGCGGGCACACTGTTGGGGCAACTCATGGGCTGGCGCGCGGCGTTCGCGGCGATGGGCGTCCTGACGCTGATCGTCCTCGCCGCGCTCCTGCGGACCCTGCCTCCGCTGCCCCCGCAACACGTCACCCGGCTCACCGTGCTGCGCGACCTGCTCGGCACGGCCCGCGTCCGGGCGGGCCTCGCCGTGACGTTCCTGGTGGTGACGGCCCATTTCGGCACGTACACGTACGTCACCCCGTTCCTGGCGGAGGTGACGCACGCGGGCCCGACCCTCATCACCGTGTTCCTGCTCGCCTACGGTGCCGCGGGCGTCGTCGGCAACTTCCTCGCGGGCGCGTACGCGGCGCGCGGACTCCGCACCGCTTTCGCGACAGCGGCCACTCTGCTCGCCGCGGCGACACTGCTGCTACCTCTGCTGGGGGCAGGGAAGGCGGCCGCCCTCGTACTGCTCCTGCTGTGGGGCCTCGCCTACGGCGCGGTGCCGGTCTGCTCACAGACATGGTTCGCGCACGCCGCACCGCAGACGCCCGAGGCGGCATCGGTCCTGTTCACGTCGTCATTCCAGGCGACGATGTCGCTCGGAGCGCTGGCGGGCGGAACGGTCGTGGACACGGCTTCCGTGTCCGTGCTGATGGTTCTGGGTGGGGTCGTGGCGGTGTGTGCGGTGGCGGTGGTGGTGGCCACACCTCCGCGAGCGCGGCGCGGCTGCCGCTGAAGCGCGGGTCAAGTGCGCGCTTTATGCAGAGGAAAACACGGACACGGTTTTCAGGACCGTTCCCTCAGACGGCTCGGGCAACTCATCTCGGAGCTGTCGCAGGGTCAGGGGCCTCAGGTCCCTCGTCGCCCATATCGCCACAGGACCTAGGCGGTCACCGCCCCGGCTTCCACTCCGTATCGAGGATGGCGGCGTGTACGGCAGCAACGATCATCGTGAGGGCGAGAACAAGCCCCTCCCAGTTCTTCGAGTTGCCGAGGGCTGTCGCCACGACGACCGAGCCGTAGATGATCACTGCGTAGATCACGGGCACAGACATACTGACGACGCGCTTCTTAGCCGCGATGAAGAACAGCGGGGGCGCCAGAAGTCCGGCTGACACCACGATCGCGGCGACCCAGACCACCTTGTGCAGGGCCTTCGCGTACATGCGGGCTCGGATAGGAGCGTTGAGATGCGAACTGCTCATGGTCCCCCCCTTACTTCGGCCAGGGGCGCCAGTGTGACCTAGCCCACACTGCGGTGAGAAGTGATACGGGAAAATCCGCCCGAGCCGAAGTTCAGGAGCGTGAGCTGAGTGTCTGACCGCGTGACAACCACGGCGCACAACCGCGAACAACCGTGGCCCACAAGGTTGCTGGTGCCGATCGTGAGCGTCAGCCGAGATACGGCTGCTCACGGTGCTGCAAGAAGTGCCTTAGCCTGAGCCGCTGGGTGTGGTGCATCGGCAAGTCCTCAAGTTCCTGTGGTCGGACAAACCGGAGCTCCGCCGACTCGTTGGAGATCGCGAGCTTGCCGCCAACGGTCCTCGCTGTGAAGCAGACATTGAACTGCCGCCGAACCTCACCGTCCGTGTATTCGATGATGTGCTGCGGGTCCGTGTACGTGCCGACCAGGCCCGTGATCTCCACGTCGAGGCCAGTCCGCAGCCGCAGCCGCAGCCGCAGCCGCAGCTGCCGGGACCAGGGCCGCACCCTCCTCTTCCACGGCCACCTCAAGCCGGTCCTCCTCCGAGACCGCGAACCCCTCACCTGCCGCACTGAAGCGGCCGGTGCGGTAGGTGCCCGCCGGCTCACACGGCGCGGCCCTCATCAATCCTGGTCGGGAGCGTGCTGAGGAACTCATTGTCAGGTCGATCCCTGTGCTGGTCGGGTGGGGGTGATGTGGACCTCGGTCGCGCCGAGAATGCGTCCGTTGGCCTGGATCTCGATGCGGTGCGGCCCGGGGTGGATCGTGCGGACCGAGAGGTTCGCGAAGCGGTGCTGGCGTGAGAAGTGGACTGCCTGGCCCGCAGGGAGGTTGCGGGCGGTCAGCTTGAACACCTTTCCCGCCTTGGGACCGCGCACCCCTTGATAGTGGACCAGGTAGTCGATCGCCGCTGTTGCCGTGTCGGTGGCGTGCAGCGAGAAGGTGATGGTGGTCGCTTCCCCGACGGAGATGGTGGACGGTGAGCAGGCGAGGTCGGTGATCTCGATCGGAGCCTGGTGATCGAATCCGAGGATCGCGAGCGCCTCCGGGTGTCCTCGTTTGACGAGGGTCCGCAGACCGTGGCGCACGACGAAGTCACCGTGCGTGCTGCTGCCAGACCATCGCCGGGCGGTCTCCAGGACTACGTCGGGGTGGTCCTTGCTGATGTCGTTGAGGTGGTTGGCCACGGACCGGCGCACGTAGAGGGACTCGTCGTTGACGAGGGGCTCCAGGAGAGCCAGAGCGGGAGCCGGGTCGGCGATGAACCGCGGGATTCTCTGTGCCCAGGGCAGACGGGGCCGTGTGCCCTCCGAGACGAGCCTGCGAACGTGTTCGTCGGGGTCGGTGGTCCAGGCCCTGAGCTGCTTCATCGTGTGCTCGTAATGGGCGTCGACGAACGGGCGGATCGCGAACTCGGCGGTGTAGCGGGAGGTGAGCGCGGCCAGCAGCGGCAGCGCGAGATCGGGCCGGTCCAGCAGCGCCGAGGCGACGAAGGCGTTGACGGGCATGGACGCCCACCCCGTCAGCCCCCCTCCGTCGAGGGCGGCACGGATCAGCCGGTCAGCCTCCTCAGGGACGGCCGGCAGCGTCGCCGCGAGGGCCTGGGCGATCCAGTCGATCCGGGCCTTCAGCTCCAGATCACCGATGCCGGAACAGGCCCGCTGCTCGAACGCCGCCCGGTCGAAGGAGGCCGAGCCCTGCGCGAGGTCGCCGCCGAGACGCCTGATGAGATCCGGAGAGAGCTCATCCTTGAAGTCGGCCATCTCAACACCCACCCACGGTCACGGCGAAGCCCTCGACTGCCCGACCCGTACGGCTCTCGACCGGCGGGAAAAGGGGCTCGGCGTACTCCCGCCGAACGCTTGGGAGCGGTATGCATCTCGACCTGGGCATCATGCTGGCGAGTCTGCCACGCACCACTGACACCCAGCCGGGGCCGCACCCATCCTGAACTGCGACGACACCACGCTCCGCGTAGCCTGCCGGGCATGGACGGCAGCCACGCGTCAGAACTGGAAGCCGAGGTCGTCGCTGCCGACCAGCTCCTCGCGGCCTGGTTCGGAACCGACGACGCGGACCCGGAAATCCTCGACCGCGTCGCCGCGACGCAGTCCGAGACGTTCACGATGCTGAGCATCGACCGCGTCCCCGTCCCCGTCACCAAGTCCCAACTGCTGGACGCACTACGGCAGAAACGCAACTCCCAGCCCGGCCTCCGCATCGAGATCACCGACTTCGAGGTCCTGTTCGCCGAGGGCGACGTCAGGGTGATCCGCTGCCTGGAGCGCCACCACCTCAACGGCGAGCGCAGCGATCGCTGGACGACCGCAGTGCTGACCATCCAGCCGAACCAGCGGAGAGCAGACCACTCTGCCCCGGGGCTCGCAACGCCTCACCCGGTGCCGCCGCCTCGTGCTCTCCCCGTACACAGCCACGAGGGGTGAAGCCTCACGTCCTGTCCAACACCCGACCTTGCCGACAGCCACGGCTACGGGAGCGGTAAGGCGGCCGGGCCGAACTATTGCCCGCCTAAAACGCTAGATAGGACTCCACAACATCGGCGCATGATCTGAAGACACACTCTTCGCCACGCTGGTCACCCCAACCCGGTGGCGCAGCCTCCGACTGCACCGGACACCACACGTGGGCGTTGATCAGTAGCTGGTCATCCCCGCGCGGTACAAGGAGTTGGCGGTAGTGCATCAGGGCCATTCGGCACCGCGACTTCTGCCCGACGCGGGACGTCCCGAAGTGTGGCTCAGGGCCGAGCTGTGAACACCTTCCAGGAGATATCACGCGCCCCTGGCGGACGTGGATGCGTGGCGGTCCCTCACCGGGTGAACTTCGTGATCGCCGCCGGAGTGACCGGCGTGAAGAAATTGACGAGGTTGCCGTCGGGGTCGCGGAAGAGGAGTGAGCGGTTGCCCCAGGGCATCGTCGTGGGCCCGGCGACGAAGTCGGTGACCAGGCCCGTCAGGTTCTCGTGTACGCGGTCGACGTCCTCGACGAGGAACTCGATGATCACGCTGTGGTTGTCCGCCGGGCGGGCGGAGCCCGGAGCGAACAGGGGGACGGTGCGGGTGCCCGCGATCGCGAGGGACGCGGTGGGGGTGCCGAGCTCCGCGAAGTCCTCCGTGGCCCAGGCGGCCGAGGCTCCCATGGCCTTCTCGTAGAACGCGACGAGGCGCGCGACATCGTGCGTGATGATGCGGATCGAGACGAAGTCCATGGTGTTCTCCCAGGTGGGTGAAGAGTGTGGTGACAGAGGGGGCGGCCCCGGCCCCGGAGCGCGGCCCGCCTCGCCGCGGATTCGCGGCACTCCGCACGTTAGGACAAATAGAGGACAGAATCGGTCCACTATGGGCGCTAGGGTCTTGACCATGTCTCGACCTACCGGGCGTGTGCTGACCCTCTTGGAGCTGCTGCAGTCGGGCGGCATCCGGACGGTGGCGGAACTCGCCGAGAAACTGGGCGTCGACGGGCGGACCGTGCGGCGGTACGTGGAGCACCTGATCGACCTCGACGTGCCGGTGGAAGCGGTGCGCGGCCGGTACGGCGGGTACCGGCTCGGGCCCGGATACCGGCTGCCGCCGCTCATGTTCAGCGACGAGGAGGCGCTCGCCGCGCTGCTCGGCCTGGTCGCGGGGCGCAGGGCGGGGCTGATGACGGCGGCGGACACGGCGAGCGAGACGGCGGCGGCCAAGATCCGCAGAGTGCTGCCCGAGCGGCTCGCGCACCGGCTCGACGCCGTCCTGGACTCCCTCGCCTTCACGGCGCCGCCCGGCGAGTCCGCGACCCCGGACGCCGAGGTCCTGCTCACCATCGCCGACGCGGTTCGCCACCGGCGCCCGGTCTCGGTCAGATACGTCGACCGGAACGGCCGGCGCAGCGAGCGTCCCTTGCACGTGTACGGGATCGTCGCCCACGCGGGCCGTTGGTACGTCACGGGCGCGGTCCCCGGAACGGGCCCGGCCCCCGGCACCGGCGAGGACCGGACCTTCCGGCTCGACCGCATCGAGGGCGCGCGGAACCTGCCGGGCTCGTTCGAGGTGCCGGACGGGCTCGATCCGGCGGAGCGCGTGCTGTCGGGGCTCGCGACGGCCGCGTACCGGTACGAGGTGACCTTGCGGATCCAGGGCACGCCCGAGCAGATCCGTGCCCGGCTACCGGCTTCCGTAGCGACCCTGGAGGAGCTCGGCCCGGAGCTCGGCCCGGAGCTCGGCCCTCACCCCGCGGAGGGCGCGGCGGCCGAGCGTTGGCTGCGGGTCGAGGTGCGGGCCGAGCGGCTCGACTGGCTGCCGCCCGTGCTCGCCGCCCTCGACCGGCCCTTCGTCATCGAGCGCCCCGATGAACTCCGGTCGCTGGTGGTCGAGTTCGCGGAGCGCGTCGCGTCCTGCGCCCGCCGGACCTGATGCGGGAACTTCCGGGAGGTTCCGGGAGGCGGGGCCCGTTCCGTCAGCGGGACGAACCGTGCCGGGGCAGCGGCACCGTCGTCACCACCGCCCCCGCGTTCTCGTCGTCCGTGCCGAGCAGCAGCGACTTCGTCTCCGGCACGTACTCCATCGCCTCGATCTTGTGGCCCTTGAACTTCCGCAGGACGTCGGGCGACTTGGCGAGCGAGAGGCGCACCGCGCCCGAGCGGCTCACCGACAGGCTGCCCGCGTCGTTCACCGCCGAGTCGAAGGGGCCGTCGTCTCCGGCGTCCGAGGCGGAGCTGATCAGGAGGCGGCCGGAGTCCGTGACCGTGATGTCCGAGGCGTGCCGGACGTCGCCCGACGGGTAGGGGGCACGGAAGCGGGCCGTCGTGACCCGGCCGAAGTCCGCCTCGCCGTACTTGTTGAAGGAGAACGGCGCCGCGTGCACCCTCGCCGGGCGGTCCTCGCCCGCACCCCGGTCGGACCAGACCGCCGCCAGCCTGCCGTGCCGTGCGGTCAGCGCGAAGCTCTCGTAGTCGTCGCCCTCGGCGATCGCGGGAAGCGGGGAGGTGTCGAGGACCTCGGCCTCGGAGCCCTTCACCTTCACGTGGTAGACGAGGCCGCGGCTGGCCAGCGCCACATACTCGTCGGAGGTGCCCGGCACCGCCTCGATCGCCTCGAGGTCTATGGGCTCGGCGCCGCCCGCCCAGGTGAGCGGCTCGACGGTGGCGGAGCGGCCGGGGCGGTAGGTGAGGTCGGCGACGCGGTTCTGGCCGGGCTTCTTGTTGTCGCGTACGACGACGGCGTGCGTCGCACCGGCCGAGCGGCCGGTGAGCGCGGAGCCGCTGATGCCCGAGGTGATGTCGTCGCCTGCCTGCTGCCAGCCGCCGTCCGGTGCGGAAGCCGTGGCGGCCGTGGCGAGGAGTGCGGCGACGGAGACGGCTGTGGTGGTCAGCACGGTCGTACGGAGGAACATGGGGGTCTCTCACCTCGGTGCAGGTTGACGCGCGTAGACGGAGATAGAAGGAGATAGACGGGGAGTTGGCCGGGACCGTATCCATTGGGGCCCCTGGGAGGCAAGAGGCGCGTGGCATTAGAGGTGCCCGTGGGGGTGGATGGGTGCCTATGGGTACGCAGGAGGGTGGGTACGCAGGAGGGCGGGTACGCAGGAAGAGGCGGGAGCGCGGGGAGAGGCGGGAGCGCGGGGCGCCGGAGCGCCCCGCGCGAGAACGCGGCCTCGGGACCGCCGACCGTCACCCGATGCGGTACGGGTCCCCGTAGACCTTCCACTCAAGGGGCGTGTTCAGGTTGAAGTTCCGCTTCTTCAGGAACACCCGCTGCGCCGTGTCGACCCGGCTGGTGTCCTCGTGGGCCTCCTCCTGCTTCATCGCCCAGACGCGCGCGTCGAGGAAGGCGTTCAGGTACGCCACCTCGTCGCCGCCCTGGGCCGGCGGCTTGGCCGAACGCAGCGCGCGCTTGCGGATGTTGCGGAAACTCGTGGAGTCGCCGCCGTCGCCGTGCATGACGATCGCGTCGTAGTAACAGAACTGTCCGAGGACGCCGATGCCGTCCGCTTTGCCCTGCTTGACCGACGGGTTGAAGTAGACGCGGTCGCGCTCGTCGTTCTGCGCCTTGCGGAACTCCGCGTCGGAGTCGGCGGCCCGCTCCCAGTCGGGCTTGAAGTTCGGGTCGAGGCCGTCGTGCGAGTCCGTGCCGTCGACCCTGCGCAGTGCCGGGAGGTACTTGGCGAGGACGTTGCCAGGCTTGCGCTGCGTGTAGAGCTCGACGAGGTCGAGCATGTCACCGGTGCCGGAGCAGAAGCCGATGATGCCCGCGGTGTAGCCGCGGCCGTCGTCGATGTCCTCGCAGTATCGATACTGCTTCTTCCAGTCCAGCGAGGAGTTCTCCGCGCTGCAGACGATCTGCATCGCGATCTCCTTCTTCGCCGGGTCGTCGAGCCCGCCCGCCGTGATCGGCAAGGTGACCGGCGAGGAGGTCTGGGTCGCGTTCGCCGACTGTGTGGCGAGCAGCGGCCCTGCGACGGCTGCGGCGCCCATGAAGGCGAGCAGGGTGCGGCGGGAGGTGAGGGTGGTGCGCGTGTGCGTGTGGGGGGTCTCCACGAGGGCCTCCAGGTGAGGGAGTTCATGGTTCCGCGTCTGTTAGGAAGGTTTCCTACCAGAGTTTTGAGATGACGTATACCCGTCAAGACGCGATACGTCGGCGGGCGCGGAATGGCCGGACCTCGCTCTGGCAGCGCGCCCCACGGGTCCGTACGCTCCCCCTCGCTCACGCAATCCGCTCCAGGCACCCGCAATGCGCTCCACGCACTACAGGCACTTCTCCAACCCCCCTCCGCAGAAATGGAATGGAGAACCATGGCTGGTGCACTGCTGCTGAGCGGCGCCCTAGTGGCGCTCTTCGGCTCGACGCTCCCCGCTCAGGACACGGCCTCGATCCTGGACCCGCCCCCCGACAAGATCGTGATCGAGGTCGCCACGGTGAACGGCTCCGGATGCCCCGCCGGCACCGCGGCCGTCGCCGTCTCCGAGGACAACACGGCCTTCACGGTCACCTACAGCGACTATCTCGCCCGTACGGGTGCGGGGGCCGACCCCACGGCCTTCCGCAGGAACTGCCAGCTCAACCTCATCGTGCACGTACCGCAGGGCTTCACGTATGCGATCGCCAGCGCGGACTATCGCGGCTACGCCTCGCTCCAGCCCGGCGCCAAGGGCACGGAAAAGGCCTCGTACTACTTCCAGGGGTCGCCCCAGACGGCCTCGATCAGCCATGAGTTCAAGGGGGCCTACAGCGACAACTGGCAGGCCACCGACAGCACGGACTGGGCGCAGCTCGTGTGGGCGCCGTGCGGGGTGAAGCGGAACTTCAATATCAACACGGAGTTGCGTGTCGACGCGGGGGCTTCCGACCCGGCCAAGTCGAGTTTCATGACGATGGACTCGACCGATGGGGACATCAGTACCGTGTACCACATGGCCTGGAAGGAGTGTCCTGGTCGGCCGTGAGTTGATGCAGGGACTGCGCCCCTTGCCCCGTGCCGGGGCGGGGGCGCAGCCCTTCGCGTTCCTGGTTGCGGGTGCGTCGTGGCTTGTCGCGCAGTTCCCCGCGCCCCTTACGGGGCGCCCCCGAACCGTCCCGCGGGCCCCGTGCTAGTCGCCCGCCGAGAGTCGCTTCCGCACCACCGCGGCCATCGCGTACGTGTCGCCCGAAGGGCGGGTCGCCAGGTGGCCCGCATCGTGGGCCCAGGTGTTCTCGATGGTGAACCAGTCGATCTCGGCGGGGGCGCGGCCCTCCGTCAGTGCGGCCCGCAGCTCCTTGAAGTACCGCTCCCAGCGCAGCCGGTAGAGGCCGCCGACAAGGCCCGCCCACTCACGGTTGGCGTAGTCGCGCAGGCCCGCGTTCGCGCCCTCGCGCGTGCCCCAGACCGTGAGCAAGGAGAGCTGGTCGTAGGCGAGTTCGGTGCGTTCCTTGGCGGTGGCGCCCCATGCGCGGGCATCCGCGACCCAACGGCCGAGCAGGTGGTCGGGATCGGTGGCGACCAGGCGGTCAAGGAGGTCCATCAGGGCGAGCCAGTCGCGGGTCAGCCGGTCGAAGCGGGCCGTGTCCCCGACGCCGTACGCCTCCTTGATCCGGGGGAGCAGGACGCGGCTGCGGTTGGAGAGCGCCTGTCGGGCGACATCGAGGAGGTCTCGACGGTACGCCGAAGAGGTGCGCAACTCACGGCGTACGGAGAGCAGTTCGGTCAGAGCGGGCTCGAACTCCGCCGGGTCGTAGCGCATCTTCTCGGGCGACCATGCGGCCGCCGAGGTCGCGGACAGGTCGGGGCGCGCCCCGAACAGACCGTCGGCGCCCTCGGTCCATTCGTCGGCGCGGGTCGTGCCGTAGGCGGTGCGGCGCAGGATGTCCCAGGCGGCGGTGGCGTGCGGGTCCCGGGCTCCGTAGCGGGCGCGGGCCCACGCGTCGAACCAGCTCTTCAGGTCCAGGTCGTCGCCGGACATCCAGGCCAGTTCGGAGAAGAGCTCGAATGCTGCCGGGTTGTTGTCGGCGGCCTCCGGCATGAGCGCGATGCCGCGCATCGTGCTGCCGTCCTTGGTGCGCCACTTCTCGTAGAGCGTCGCCCAGTCGGGGGTGTTGGCGCCGAGGACGGTGTGTCCGCCGAAGTTCCAGATGGAGCCGAAGGTGTACGGCGTGGCGCCCCAGTCGGCCTCGCGGTCGGTGACGTGCGGGAAGCGGTCGGAGAGGCCGTCGACGACGAGCATCCGCTGTTTGTCGACGGCGTCGGTGATGGCCTTCGGGGGATTGTGCTGCCAGCCGAGGATGACCCAGGTGGCGCCGGGGTGCGCGGTGCGCAGCGCCTTCTCGACGCCCTTCGCCGCCTCGCCGACGGGCACGTCACCGGGCTTTCCGCCCTCGTGCAGGAGGTCCATCTTGTACATCGCGGTCGGGCCGAGGAGGGCGTCCTGCGCCCGGTAGAACGCCTCGGCGACGCGCGCGAAATGGCCGGTGCGCGGATCCAGCCAGTCCGGTCGCGGGAAGCCCACCCAGTCACCCTGCGGAACCGTCTGCGCGCCGGGGTTCCTGTCGGCGAAACCAATCGGCACGGTGCCGTAGTAGCCGGGCAGGACCGGCGTCATGCCGAGCTCGCGGAGCCGGTCGCAGATGCGGCGGCCCAGGCGGGCGCGGGTGTCGAGCAATTGCCGCGATACGGGGTGTGGGAACGACGACATGTTCTGCAGGAGCCACCACGGCTGATGGGCGGGGCCCGGTATCCAGGCGCGCAACTCGTCGTCCGAGTACCCGAATTCCTGGAAGGCGCGGTGCTGGACGGCGTCGGCGCCGACGTACACGAGGACTTCGTTGTAGCCGTGCAGCGCGAGCACGTCGATCTCGCGCTCCCAGTAGGTCCAGTCGTGGTACGCGCCGGTGTAGCCGTCGTTGGTGTCATTGAGTACGAAGCGGTGGGGCACGTTGGCCGTGCCGGTGAGCGGTGACGCGGGCGCGGGGAGCCGCCTCGGCAGGTCGGTCTGGCTGCCCGCCCAGGTGATGTTGGCGTGCGCGGTGTGCTTCAAGTAGTGGCGCAGGCCCGCGAGTTGAGTGGCGGGGCCGGTCGCTGTGATGGTGATGAGGCCGCGTTCGCCGGTCACCTCGAAGGAGTCCTCGGCGCGCGGCTCCTTGGGGACGGTCCTGAACGTGATCTGGTCCCAGTGGCGCGGGAGGAGGCGTCGGGCGGCCTCGGCGGCGGCCGTCCGGCGCGGGGCGGGCGCACCGTCGGCCGTGCTGCCGGAACAGGCGACGGCTGCGGCACCGGCTGTACCGGCAAGGCCGGTGAGGAGGGTGCGGCGGGGGAGTGGCATACGGGCTCCGTGGTCGGGAGTCGGGAGGGATGCGGTGCGGTGCGGGTGCGGGTGCGGGTGCGCGGTGCATTCCGAGGTGTCTCCTCCCCTCCTTGATCCCTTGGCACGCCTGTTTCGGGGCGTACTTGAGGGCGTCCTTGCGGGCGTCCTTGCGGGCGTACTTGAGGGGGGCTTAAGCCGGTGCGGGAAGACATGCTTCCCCTTCGGGCGGCGGAGCAGACTGGAGCTCCAACGGCCGATGGCCGACAGCTCACAGACAACAGTCAACGGGGGAGACCATGAAGCGAGGACGAGCGCCCGCGCACGAAAGCGGCGCCGCCGCCCCGGCGGGACGGAGCGTACTGGAGGGGGCATTCCTGCTCCTCGACGAGCTCGCCAGAACGGGCGACGCGGGACTGACCGACCTCGCGGCGGGCGCGGGTCTGCCCAAGGCCACCGCGCACCGCCTCCTTGACCAACTCGCCGCACTCGGCGCGGTGGAGCGCGATTCCGGCCGCTATCACTTGGGTGCGGGGCTGGCCCGTCTGGCGCGGTCATGGGGTGTCAGTCACCCCTTGGGCAGGGCCGCCGTCCAGCCTCTGCGGCGCCTCGCGGCGGCGACCGGGGCCAGTGTGGCCCTCGCGGCTCCCGTCGGCACCGACATGGTGATCGTGAGCGGGATGCCCGGACCGGCGGACGGGGCCTTCCCGTATCTGCCCGGTCTGATCCTGCCGCCCGGCAATGCGGCCGAGGCCGTCATCGCCGCGACCAGGCCGGTCACGGCGCCGCCGCCGGAACGCTCCCCGGCCGAGTGGGCCCGCCGCCTGAGCAAAGTGCGCGAACACGGTGTGGACCTGCACCACTGCGAGGACGAGAGGGCCCTGTCCTGCCTGGTGGCGCCGGTCTACGCACCGACGGGCAGGGCCGTCGCGGCCATCGGTGTGTGCTTCGCCGGGCACCGCCTCCCCTCCGCCACCACGGCTGACGCGGCCCGGCGCGCGGCCCGGATGCTCAGCGCGAACCTGGCACACCGGCCACGCTCCCGACGGCTCTGAAAAGGCACGCTTCGACGGGTGTTCCGCTGAATGGACCGGAATTTGGGGGTTCGGTCGCTCGCGAGGAACGCTGAACGAGTCGCATCCAGAAGGGTGGATGTAGCCCAACTCGCCCATAAGTCAAGCGAGTTGGCTAGACGTACATCGCGAGTACGACCATGAATGGGAGAACAACCATGACCACAGTCAAGGCCGGTGACGCCGTCGCCCCCCAGCTCGTCAGGAGCACGCAGGAGGAGGCTCAGGACGGCAGGGTCGAGGCGGTCGGCGGCAACGTGGGTGAGGTCTGGCGGGCCGCTTGGTGGTGGGGCCCGGGGAACGGCACGTGGAATCTGCCGATCGACTGGAGCGTGATCAACCCGAACTCGACCGTCATCATCACGGCTTCCGAGGTCGACGGCAACGGCGTGAGGTTCGTCGGCTCGGCAGCGTTCGACGTGTCGAGCATCGCACCCCGTAACGGTCAGGTGATATTCAAGATCAACATCGGCTGGGGCAGCGCGATCCCGATGCGTACGGATGTCCTCGTCATCAACTGACATCAACTGACATCAACTGAGGTGTCCTCCAGCAGTTGGTGCCGCCGCCGTGCGCGTCCCCGCACGCCACGGCGGCGGCGACCTCCAGCCCTCGCTCTCCAGTCCACGCTCTCCAGCTCTCGCCCTCCAGTCATCGGAGCGATAGAGGCCCGATAGAGCCTCGACAGGCAACCGCGCCACAGATCACGCCAGTTGAAACCGTCGGCAGTCAATCTCCGGGCCACTGACGCACCCGTTGACATCCGATGTATTCACTCCTACGTTCCCGTGCGACCCCCCAACCCAGGGAACCCCGGGAGCCGCCCCATGCGCCACAGAGCCACTGGACCCGCACTCGCCCTGCTCCTCGCCGCCACCCTCGCGGGCACGGCCGCCCCCGCCGCGACCGCCGACCCCAACGATGCCCCGGCCCCGAAACCCCCGGCCACCGCCGACCCCGGCACCGACCACGCCGTGGACGACCCCTTCACGGCCGACCGCACCAATTGGTTCCGCCAGGACCGCTTCGGGATGTTCATCCACTTCGGCGCGTACTCGAACCTGGAGGGCGAGTACAAGCGGCCCGACGGGAGCGTCTGCCGGGACGCCGAGTGGATCAAGCGGCAGTGCGACATCCCCATGGCCGCGTACGAGAAGCAGGCGCAGAACTTCAACCCCGCGGACTTCGACGCGAAGGCCGTCGTCAAGGCGGCCAAGGATGCCGGGATGCGCTACATCGTCATCACGTCCAAGCACCACGAGGGCTATGCGATGTGGCCGACGAAGGTGAACGACTGGAACCTGCGCGACCACTCCTCCTTCGACAAGAACCGCGACATCCTCGCCGAGCTCAAGAAGGCGGCCGACGACGCGGGCATCAAGCTCGGCTTCTACTACTCGATCTGGGACTGGCACGACAAGGACTTCGCCGACCCGGCCACGTTCCCCGCGTACGAGAAGCGCATGTATGCCCAGCTCAAGGAGCTGGTGGACAGCTACGACCCGGCGCTGCTCTGGTTCGACGGCGAGTGGGACACCGACAACCCGCACAACCCCTGGACGGCGAAGGACGGCGAGCGCCTGGAGTCCTACCTCCGCGGCCTCGACCCCGACCTGGTCATCAACAACCGCGTCGGCAAGCGTCGTGTGGTCGACGGCGACTACGGCACCCCCGAGCAGGAGATCCCCGGCGCCCCGGTCGACGGGCAGCTCTGGGAGTCGTGCATGACGCTCAACGGCCACTGGGGCTACGCCCGTTACGACGAGAACTGGAAGTCGGGCCAGACCTTGACCCGCAACCTCCTCGCCACCACCTCGCGCAGCGGCAACTACCTCCTCAACGTCGGCCCCGACGCGCGCGGCCGCGTCCCGCAGCCCTCCGTCGACCGCCTGAAGCAGATGGGCGACTGGCTGCGCGCGGACGGTCAGGGCGACGCCGTCTTCGGCGCCCGGTACGGCGGCCTCGTCGAGGAGCCCGCCTGGGGGTCGGTGAGCCGCAAGGGCGACAAGCTGTACGCGGCGGTCACGCGGTGGCCGTCGGCGGGCGGGTCACTGCACCTCAAGGCGCGTACGGACTTCAAGGTGAAGTCGGCCAAGGTCCTCGGCAGCGACCAGCGGGTGACGGTCACCAAAGCGGGCGACGGCTACGACATCGCACCGTCGGGCGCCGCCACCAACGAGACCGCGACCGTGGTCGAGCTGTCCGTCGACCCGGGACCCACGGCCCGCCCCGGCCGCGGCACGGGCCTCAAGCAGGAGATCTTCGACAACGCGAAGCTCGAAGGTGCCCCGAAGATCACGCGCACCGACGCCACGCTCAACCACGCGTGGAAGTACACCGGATCACCGGCGGCAGCCATCCCCAGCGACCACTTCAGCGTCCGCTGGACGGGATCGATCGTGCCGCGCCGCTCGGAGACGTACACGCTGACCACCGTCTCCGACGACATGGCGCGCGTATGGATCGACGGCAAGCCGGTCATCGACTCCTGGACGCCGCACGAGCCGAAGCTCGACAAGGCCCAGGTGAACCTGACCGCGGGCAAGCGTCACACCATCAAGGTCGAGTACGCGGAGCAGACGGGCGAGGCCCATCTGAAGCTGCTGTGGTCGAGCCCCGGCCAGGAGCAGCAGATTGTTCCCCGTTCGCAGCTGTACATGCGCTGACGGGGCCCACTTTCTGAAAATCGGGCCCCAAGTCCTTAATTCCAAGGACTTGGGGCCATCGGCCGAGGGACCAATGGCGGGCACTGGCCCTCCCCGGGGGCGGCAAGGTTGATCGACGTCCGTCCCAGGTGCCGACTGAAAGAGTGACTGCAACGTGAGCGCGCCCGAAGCCCCTGAACTACCGGCACCCCCCGCTCCCGAAGCAGTGGCCCGCCACCGTGCGCTCTTCCGCGCGATCCACCGCCGCAAGAATCCGCGGCTGCGCCAGTCCGACATCACAGTGACCGAAGAAGCTCAGGTCAAACGTGCGGTGAAGGCGACCGCGCTGGGCAACGCCATGGAGTGGTACGACTTCGGCGTCTACGCCTACCTCGCCGTCATCATCGGCAAGGAGTTCTTCCCGTCCGGGAACGACACCGCGCAGACCCTCTCCTCCCTGGCGACCTTCGCCGCCGCCTTCCTGGTGCGCCCCATCGGCGGCATGTTCTTCGGCCCGCTCGGCGACAAGGTCGGCCGCAAGAAGATCCTCGCGCTCACCATGATCATGATGTCGGCGGCGACGCTCGCCATCGGCCTGATCCCCAGCTACACCTCGATCGGCGTCTGGGCACCGGTTCTGCTCGTCCTCTGCCGCATGGTGCAGGGCTTCTCCACGGGCGGTGAGTACGGCGGTGCGGCGACCTTCATCGCCGAGTACGCCCCCGACAAGCGCCGCGGGTTCTGGGGCTCGTTCCTGGAGTTCGGCACCCTGATCGGTTACACCGTCGCCGCCGTCCTCGTCACCACCCTGACGATGACGCTCAGCGACGCGTCCATGCAGTCCTGGGGATGGCGCATCCCGTTCATGGTGGCGGCCCCGCTCGGCCTCATCGGCCTCTACCTGCGCCTCAAGCTCGACGAGTCGCCCGCCTTCCAGAAGATGGAGGAGAGCGGCCCGGCCGCCGAGCGCGACAAGAAGTCCTTCAAGGACTCCTTCTTCGGCCAGTGGCGCGCGATGCTGCTCTGCATCGCCCTCGTCGCGGCGTTCAACGTCACCGATTACATGCTGCTGTCGTACATGCCGACCTACCTCACGCAGCTCGGCTTCGGCGAGACCGGCGGCCTGATGTCCATCGTCATCGTGATGCTGATCCTGATGGCGCTGATCAACTCCGTCGGCCGCCTCTCCGACCGCATCGGCCGCAAGCCGGTCCTGATGGCGGGCTCGATCGGCTTCTTCGTGCTCGCGCTCCCGGCCTTCCTCCTCATCAAGCAGGGCGGAACAATCTCGGTCTTCGCGGGCCTGCTCATCCTTGGCCTGGCCCTGGTCTGCTACCTGGGCGTCATGTCCTCGTCGCTCCCCGCCCTGTTCCCCACGGACGTCCGCTACGGCTCCCTGTCCATCGGCTTCAACATCTCCGTATCCCTCTTCGGCGGTACGACACCGCTGGTCGTGGCGGGCCTGATCAGCGCGACCGGCAACGACCTGATGCCCGCGTTCTACACGATGCTCGCGGGCCTGGTCGGCATCATCGCCGTCGCCGCGATGAAGGAGACGGCCCGCCAGCCCCTGGAGGGCTCCCCGCCGTCGGTGGGTTCGGACGAGGAAGCGCGGGAACTGGTGGAGACCCAGCGTCAGTCGCGGGACGCGTAGCTCACGAAGCGCGCCCATGCGCGGGGCTCCAGCGCGAGTTGGGGTCCCGTGGGGCGCTTGGAGTCGCGGATGTGGATGGTGGTGGGGCAGGGGGCGATCTCTACGCAGTCGTCGCCGGAGCCGCTGCTGTAGCTGGATTTGCGCCAGGTGAGGGCGACCTCTACGCAGTCGCCGTCACCGCTGCTGCTGAAGCTGCTCTTGAACCAGGCCAGTCCAGGGGTGCTCATTACGCTCCTCGCATCCGCTCCAGCAGGCTCGCCGAGTCTGCAAGGGTGTGAGCCTGTGAGCGCATCCTGGCATACCGCGCTTGAAGCACGCTGATCTCTTTCGGCTCGGAGATGAACTGGCCATTGCGCTGCCCCTCGTTGTAGGCGAACCATTTGTTCTCCGGGGTTTCGAGGAGCTGTAAGGGACCGGCCAGGCCCGCGTGGCTACCGCTCGCCAGAGGCATCACCTGAACCTCGATGTTGCGGCGCTCGTTGAGCTCGAGGATGTGCCGGATGGCTTCCTGGGTGACCTCTACCCCGCCCACGTGGCGTAGGAACAGGTGTTCTTCCAGGATGAAGCTGAAGGCAGTGTTGGGGCGGTCCGTCAGCAACTTCTGCCGCTCAGCTCGCGCCGCCAGGTGACTCTGAATCTGCTCGTCGCTCAGGGGTGGGAGCTGGTCGACGAAGAGCGCCCGAGCGTATGCCTCGGTCTGCAGAAGGCCGGGAATCATGCGGCATTCGTACGTGTAGAGGCTTACCGCCTCCTGCTCCAACTGCGCCCACCGCCGGAACCAAGAAGCCAGCCCCCGCTGCCGCGACAACTGCGTCACCGTCACCCGCAGCGTCCCGAACGCGTCGAGCGCCGCCTCGCACCGTTCCACGAAACGGACCGGCGGAAAGCGTCTGCCCTGCTCGATCGAGGCGAGGAAATGGGCCGAATAGCCGATCTCCGGGGCCAGGGACTCCTGGGTGTACCCGGCGTGTTTGCGAAAGCTCTTCAGGACCGCACCGAAGGCCTTGAGCCCATCGGTCGGTTCTGGCTCGTTACTGCTCGACGTACTTGACGACATCACGGGTATCCCCTGACGCTCGCTTACCGGTCCCCGCCAACCCGCCCATGGTCACGTTCGGTTACCCGTACTGTCCACTGTTCGCACTCGTACAATTACGCAGCGTACGAGTTTTGTGCCTGGTGGCCCCTGGGGCGCGGGACCACGGTTGGCGCATGCCGACCGAAGCCCACTCCGTCCACCCCGTCACCGCGCCACGCGAGGTCACCGAGCGCCTGAGTGCCACCCCGCGAGGAGCCCGCCTCGCCCGCAGGCTGGCCAGGTACCACTTGGACGGCTGGGGAATCCCGTACGACAGCGAACTCTCGGACACCGCAGAGACGATCGTCGCCGAGCTCGCCGCGAACGCCGTGACCCACGGCCGCGTACCGGGCCGAGACTTCGAGCTCCGTGTGACGCTCCGCGCGGACACGCTCCGTATCGAGGTAGCCGACACCCGAGCCGAACGCAGGCCACCGGACGTACCCGAACTCCCGGCGCCTGAAAGGGAGTCGGGTCGGGGGCTCGTGATCGTGGCGGCGATGGCTGAGGAATGGGGGGTGGAGGAGCGGGGTGTAGGTAAGACGGTATGGGCTCGGCTGGCCCTCACGGAGGGGGAGCGGAAGCTGGTGGTGGGGGCCCAACACCCGTGAGGCGGAAGGGGGTTGGTTCACCGTGTGTACATTCGGGTGGGGTGTTACCGGACGTGTGGCGTATGCCTGGCCGACACGGAGGGGCCCCAGTCTCCTGCAAGATCCATCCGTTCCCGGAACGAGGAGACATCGCGTGACCAGACACTGTCCGACCCGTCGAACAATCGGTTCGGTCGTCCTCGCCCTGACGACCGCCCTCGCGGCGAGCTCCGGCACCGCTGCTGCCGCCCCCGCCGTGGCCGCCGACCCGCTGCCGGGGATAATCCCTCGGTCCGAGACCCCCGTCCTGCACGACGACGACGCGGGCGGCAACGCCGACGCCGACGACCCGGCGATCTGGCGCAATGCCGCCGACCCGGCGCGCAGCCTGGTGATCGCCACGGCGAAGGAGGGCGGCCTGCGCGCGTACGACCTGGACGCGCACCCCGTGCAGTCGGTCGCGGCGCCGCCCGCCACCGACCCCGACAACGCGCCGGGCCGCTTCAACAACGTCGACCTGGTGCACGGCCTGAAGCTGTCGTCGGGCCGCACCGACCTCGCCGTCACCAGCGACCGGGGCAATGACCGGCTCCGCTTCTACCGCATCGACCGCGACCGCTCCGGCGGCCCGCTCACCGACGTCACGGACCCGGCGGCCCCGCCCGTCTTCTCCGCCGACCAGGCCGAGATCAACGAGCAGCGTACGGCGTACGGCCTCGCGACCTGGCAGGACAAGGCCACCGGACGCTCGTACGCCCTGGTCAGCCGCCGCGAGCGGACCAGCGTCGCGCTCCTCGAACTGATCCCGGGGAGCGGCGGCAAGGTCACGTACCGCAAGGTCCGCACGCTGGACCTGCCGTCCTCGTTCCGGCTGCCGAACGGCACATCGTGGAGCCCGTGCGCCGAGCCGGGCGAGCTCCCGCAGGTCGAGGGCATGGTCATCGACCCGTCCAACGGCACGCTGTACGCGGGGCAGGAGGACGTCGGCATCTGGCGTCTGCGCGCCGACCTGACCGGCAAGCCCCAACTCGTCGACAGGGTACGGGAGTACGGCACCCCCGGCGTCTACGACGAGGAGACCGAGGAGTGCGCCCCGGGCGCCGACCCCGGCTACGGCGGCAAACGGATCGCGTCCGACGTGGAGGGTCTGACCCTGGTCGCCGAGTCCGACGGTGACGGCTACCTGCTCGCCTCCAGCCAGGGCGACAACACCTTCGCCGCGTACGACCGCGAACTGAGCGACCACAACGAGTACGAGGGCGGCTTCCGCGTCACCCCGGCGGGCGGCGCTCTCGACGGCTCCGAGGAGTGCGACGGCGCGGCAGCCCTGAACGAACCGCTCGGCCCGAAGTACCCGCACGGCCTGCTGGTCGTCCAGGACGGCCACGACGCCCCCGGCGACGGCGACCGCCCGGCGACGAACTTCAAGTTCGTAAACCTGGGGAAGGTCGTAGAGACTCTGGACGGCTGACGCCGGCTCAGAGCCGTCGGTCGGGTTAACCCCCCTGTTGACCGACCGGCACGCCGTATGGTCCCGGGCAGGCCGATCGGGGATCGTCGGTTCCCTGGCGCAGGGCGCGTACAGGGAGGGGAAGACAGTGCGACACGGAAGTTCCAAGGCCGCGACGGTGACTGTGGCCGTGGCTCTGGCCGTTACGGGTGGCGCGTTGGCGCCCGCCGCGGCGGCCCAACAGCCGACCGGGCGTCCGTCGGCGTCCGTCGACGGCGTCTGGCGCGTGGAGGGCTACGGCGCCTTCCTGACGATCGATGGCGGTCGGCTGAGGGAGTACCAGACGACGAAGATCAGCTGCCTGAAGAGCGACTCCGCGAAGCGGACGGGGCCCGGCACGTACCGCGGTGCCGACGGGACGGTGCTCACGATCAGACCGCAGGGATCCCGGCACGCCTCCCTGCACGCGGCCGGCTCGGCGGGCGACCGGGAGCTGCGGCGCGTGGGGGGACTCCCTTCGACCTGCGACCGCGACCGCCCGATGCCCAAGGGCCCGGTGGCGGCGTTCGACGTGTTCTGGCAGTCCTTCGAGGAGAACTACCCCTTCTTCGCCGCCAAGGGAATTGACTGGCACGCCGTGCGCGACACCTACCGGCCCAAGGTGCACGCCGACACGACGAGGGGCGAACTCTTCGCCGTGTTCAGCAAGATGGTGAAGCCGCTGTACGACGCGCACGTCGCCGTTTTCGATGGCGAGCTGAGCTTCTACCAGGTCCGCCCGGGGACGACCGCGCCCAGTGAGGAGCTGGACACCAAGGTCAAGAAGTACATCGTGCGGCGCGATCTCAAGGGCGAGAAGCCGCGCGAATTCGCGGGCGGCCGGATCAGCTACGCGGACCTGCCCGCCGCCGCCTCCGGCAAGCAGGGCTATCTCCGTATCTCCGGGTTCGCCGGGTACAACCGGAAGGACCCCGCGTACGCGGCCCAGCTCGCCGAACTCGACAAGGCCCTCGACGCCGTCCTCACCCCCGAACGTACCGCCGCCCTCAAGGGCCTGATGATCGACCTGCGGGTCAATGGCGGCGGCTCCGACGCCCTCGGCCTGCACATCGCCGAGCGGCTGACCGACGAGGCGTACGTGGCGTACCGCAAGCGCACCCAGTACACGCGCCCGCAGCCCGTCCCCGTACGGCCCGCCAAGAACGTCCCCCGCTACACAGGCCCCATCGCCCTGCTGACCGACGGTTCGACGGTGAGCGCGGGCGAGACCTTCACCCAGGCCCTCATGGACCGCCCGGGGAAAACGGTCCGTATCGGGCAGCCCACCCAGGGCGTCTTCTCGGACGTCATGGCCCGCAAGCTCCCCAACGGCATGGAGGCCTGGCTCCCGAACGAGGAGTTCCTGACCAGCTCGGGCCGGACCTTCGACGGCACGGGCATCCCGCCGCACGTGCGTACGCCCGTCTTCACGAGGGAGGAGTTCGAGAAGGACCGGGACTCGGCCTTCGACAAGGCGGTCGCGATTCTCCGGGACTAGCGGGTTCGACGGGGCGGGGCCACCGCGCACCGGCTCCGCCGACTCCGCAGGATCTACCGACTCCGCCGACTCCGCCGACTCCGCAGGATCTACCGGAGCTACCGGAGCTGGAAAGAGTCGGCCAGCGTGTCGAGTTGGCAGGACAGCAGCGTGGCGCCGTCGTGCCCCATGCCGGTGAACTGCCCGGACACCTCCAGGCTGATCACCCCGTGCATCTGCGGCCATGCGAAGAGGGCCCCGGCCAGCGCCACCGCGTACCGGTCCGCCGCGAGGTCGGGCGCCTGCTCCCGTACCCATGCGGCGACGGTTTCGTCACTGGCCACCCACTGGTGCGTCTGCTCGATGAGCGGGGCCACGGAGGCGGTGGGCCGGGCACCGGCGAAGACGCCGAGGAACGGGCCGAGGACGGCGCGGGCGCTGTCGAGGGTGTCGGCGGGCGCCGTGTAACCGGGCACGGGCGTGCCCCCGATCAGCAGGTAGCGGTGGGGGTGGGCGACGGCCCAGTCGCGGCACGCGGCGCCGAGCCCGAGCAGCCGGTCACGCGCCGGTTCCCTTACGGACCGTCCCGCCGCTGCCCCGACGGCCGCGGCGAGGTCCGCGTAAGCGTCCCTGATCAGTTCGGTGAGGAGGGCGTCGCGGCTGTCGAAGTACCGGTACAGCGCGGGCCCCGAGAGGCCCACCTCTTTGGCGATGCGGGTCAGCGCGATGTTCCCGCCGCCGCCCTCGGCCAGCTGCCGCCAGGCGATTTCCTTGATCTCGCCACGGGTCTGCTCGCGGTAGCGGGCCCTGGGGCTGTCGCCTCGCGGGCCACGGGTGCCGGCCACCGGCCGCCCCTCTCGTCGTGGCCCGCGCATCGGGCCAGTGTGTGACTCACTCTAACTTTCCCGTCACCTCGTAACCGGCGCGTCTTGCTAGCCTTACTCGCAAGAGTTACGGTCTCTAACACAAGCGATGGGTCGTAGCCATCGCCCTGTGTCCATCCGTGTCCATCCGTGTCCATCCGTGACTGCCCGTGACCGTCCGTCGAAGGGATCGCCATGACCGCCGACAACCCGTCCGCCCCGTCAGCACTCCACACCGTCCTCGGTGCAGGCCCCGCGGGGACCGCGCTCGCCGAGGAGCTGGTGCGCCGCGGCCACCCCGTACGCCTCGTCGACCGCTCGGGTGACCACCCCGGCCTCGTCGGCGTGGAGCGCTTCACCGCCGACGTCAGCAGCGCGGAGGGAGCCCGCGCCGCGGTGGCGGGCGCCGCCGTGGTGTACCACTGCGTGAACGTCGGCTATCACTTGCAGGTCGAAGTGATGCCACGTATCCAAGAGGCGGTGCTCGGCGCGGTGAGGGAGAGCGGGGCGCGGCTTGTCGTCCTCGACACGGTCTACCCGTACGGCGAGACCCGCGGTGCGGTGATGACCGAGGACTCGCCGTGGAACGCCACGTCCCGCAAGGGCCGGATGCGGGCCGAGCTCGATTCCGCGTACCTGGACGCGCACCGTGAGGGTCCGGCCCGGGTGGTGCTCGGCCGCTCGGCCGACTTCTTCGGCCCGGGGGTCCTCAACTCGTCGCTCGGTGGCGCCGTCTTCCCCGGCGCGTTGAGCGGCGAGGACGTCGCGGTCATGGGCGACATCGACCTGCCGCACAGCTACACCTACATCCGCGACGTCGCGGCCGGTCTCGCCACTCTCGGTGAGCGCCCTGACGGCGACGGCCGCGTCTGGCACCTGCCGACCGCTCCGGCGCGCACCACGCGTGAGGTCCTGAAGATGGTCGAGGAGCGGGTGGGGCGGGCCGTGCGGCTCGTCGCCGTCGCGGAGGCGCGGCCGTTCGGGCCGTTCGACGAGCGGTTCATGGCCGAGTACGCCGAGATGTTCTACCAGCACACCGAGCCGCAGATCATGGAATCGGCCGCCTTCGAACGGCACTTCGGTGTCCGGCCCACGCCCCTCGCCGAGGCGCTGGACGCCACTTTGGCGTGGTACGAAGCGTGGTGGGAAGCCCGGACCGGCACAAGCAGCGGGGTCCGGTAGGGCTGGCTCAAGTCGGCCGCTGTGTGCTGCGGACGTCGCTCTCGCACGGAGTGGCGGGCGCTGCTTCGCGCTACGGGGCTGCCTGACCCCCGTACGGGATCTTGAGGCCGCGAGCAGCCCATGGCAGGCTGAAGCCGCATGATCGATGACATCGCGAAAAGCACCCTGCACGGGAGACTGCGGCGGGACCGCGAGGCGCTGCTCTGGAAACTCGACGGCTTGTCCGAATACGACGCCCGTCGACCTTTGACGGCGACCGGGACGAACCTCCTCGGCCTGGTCAAACACGTGGCCACCGTCGAGGCCAGGTACTTCGGCGAGGTCTTCGACCGCCCTTCCCCGGAACCGCTGTGCCGGTGGCAGGACTCCGACGGCGGCGACCTGTGGGCGACCGAGGACGAGACCCGCGATCAGATCGTCGGGTCCTATGGACGCACGTGGGAACACTCGGACGCGACGATCAACGAGCTTCCCCTCGACGCCCCCGGCCACGTGCCGTGGTGGCCGGAGGCGTCCCCCAACACGAACCTGTTCGCCATCATGGTCCATGTCCTCGGCGAGTCCATCCGGCATGCCGGGCACGCCGACATCCTGCGCGAGAGCCTCGACGGCCGGACCGGGGTGCGCGCCGAGAACGAGCAGCAGATCGACGCGGAGGCCCGTGCGGCCTACTGCGCGAGGATCGAGCAGGCCGCCAGGTCGGCCGCACCAATCGGGACTTAGAGGCACTGCTGTTGTTTGAGGATCGGTGATGGAGTTCGAGAAGGTCGGGTGGATCCGTTCCGGGGACGACGCGGAGAAGTACGTCAGGGCCCAGGAACTCCCCGGCTCCCCGAGGGGGAATGGATCGTGGACTGGTTGGGCTGGTCCGGGAGCTGCGGCGCCGTCCCGTCGGGACCCTGGAGCCGCATGAGCTGGCCCGGCTCATCGGGCAGGACGTCGGGTTGCCCTGGCTGCTTCCGTTGGCCGTGGAGATCCTGCGGGACTCCGCGCCGCAGCAGGCGGGGGCGGCTGGTTCGACGACGACCTGCTGTACGCGGTTGTCACCAGGAAGCCGGAGGTCTGGGCCGCCGCCCCCGAACTCGCCCGCGAGCTCCGCGACGCCGTGGCCGTCCTGACCGACGTGTCGCGCTACGTCCGTCAGGATCGCGCTACGTCCGTCAGGATCGCGCTACGTCCGTCAGGATCGCGCTACGTCCGTCAGGATATCGACGCGTTCCTCGCGGCGGTTCCCGGGGACGACTGAGCCAGCGGGTGGAGGCCGCCGACATGCTGCATGAGACCGAGGACATCGAGCGGGAGAGACTCCGCGTCGCCCGGCGCCCCGCCGCGCACAACGCGCCCCCGGTGCTGAGCTGGTTCGACGTCACCCCGACCGTCCCCGGCGACGCGTACGAGGGCCGCCTGCGGTCCGTGCTCGACGCCGCGCTGGGGCTTGCCCTCTCGGCGGACTTCACCGAGGAGGACCTGCCGGTGGCAGCCGTCCCCGAGTGGTTCACCGATGTGAGCGGTCGCCCCCTCTCCGCCGACGCGCCGGAGTTCGCGCGGCGCGGCAGAGAGCGCTACGCGGCGGCGATCCGGGGAGGGTCCTGGGAACTCCAGGGATGGCTGCACGAGTTCGACCCCGATTCCGAGAGCCGGGGCTGGGCCTGGTGGGACCTGACGCACTCGGCGGACGGCACGGTCCGTATCTGGGCCGACACCTGGGGCGAGTCCTTCTTCGCCTGCGACGAACTGCGCTGGCTCGCCTACGTCGCGGGTGGCGAGAGCGTGAGCGGGCCGTATCTCGCCAGGGTCGACGCCTGGCACGCGGCGGTGGCGGTCCGGGAGGACGGCGAAGACGTGAGGGGGGCAGAACTGGCGCACTCGCTGGCCGAGTCCGGTCTGCGCTACCTGGGCCTCGCGGACCCGACCGCCCCGCTCCTTCCCCCGTGCCTCGCGTTCTTCGCGGATGCCGTGGAGACCGGCGGCGAGGAATGGGCCGTGAGCGTGGAATCCGATGATCCCGACCTGCGGGAAAGCGTGAACCACCAGTGGTACATGCTCGGCGCGGACCAGGGGCTGTTCCAGAGGGACGCTCCGGAATTCCTGCT
Organism: Streptomyces sp. NPDC046465; assembly: GCF_040646035.1. Lineage (NCBI taxonomy): Bacteria > Bacillati > Actinomycetota > Actinomycetes > Kitasatosporales > Streptomycetaceae > Streptomyces > Streptomyces sp. NPDC046465. The sequence continues at coordinate 107,775 of NZ_JBEYZK010000019.1, read as the reverse complement.
CGCCGTCGGCGACGGGGAAAGCGCGACCGCGCCCTCGGACTCCCTGAGGTGGGCACGGGTAGCCCTCACGGTGGACTCTGACATCGCGGGCCACCTCGACTTCGCGATGCTGTCCCTCGACGGCAACGTGGTCGTGCGAGGGGTGGCAGGGGAGAAGTGGACGGACTGCGTCCTCCTCAAGGCCCCCCACCGCTTCCCCGCGCTGCGAGAGCTCGGCACCCGCATGGCAGCGTCGCCCGAGACCCGGCAGGGGACGCGAGAGGCACTGCAGCGCTGGCTGGAGCACACATCTCTCGACTGAGGGGGCCCGGCGGCGTGGGTCGACGCGGCGTGGGTCGACGTCGGACGGGTCCGGGCAGGCGCGTCGCGTCCAGGAGGAGCGGCACGTTCAGTCGTCCGCCGTCCCGCCCCGCCCCCCGTACTCCAACTCCCGTGCCCGCAGCCCCGCCTGGAAGCGCGACGTGGCTCCGAGTGCCGCCATCAGGTCGGCCACGCGTCTGCGGTACGTGCGCAGAGACATGCCGAGTTCGCGTGCCGTCACCTCGTCCGTGTGGCCCGCGCCGAGTGCCCGGAGGATCCGGCGTGCCTCCTCGTCCAGTGCGGGAGGCCGGGCGCGGCGGTAGTCGGCCAGGTCCGCGGCCGTTTCCCAGGCCGCGTGCACCAGGGCCCTGACCCCCTCGACCGCGATCGGGGACTGGATCACCGTAAAGGTCCGTACGCCCCGGACCGGAGCCCCCGCGAGGATCGCGACGCGCCGGTCGATGACGATCGCCTCGTGGGCGAGCGGCGCCGCCGAGATGCGGACCTGGGCGCCCGACTCGGCGATCCGCAGCAGCCGTTCCTCGGACTCCTCGTCCGCCAGTGCCCGTGGCGTGTACAGCTTTCGCATCGTCAGGCCGCCGGGTGTGAGCGGAGGCCGCCTGCCCCCGGCGAACGCGGCGTTCACCCCGGGCGAGAACGTCACCAGGTCCGCCGCCGCGCACAGGAACTCCTCCCGGGCCCCGGTGAACAGGTCGCCCGCCCGGCGCACCAGTTCCCGCTCGCCCCGGAGGGACACGATCTGATCATTGTGCGATGTGCTCGGCATGGTGGCGACAGTCTGCGGCGCACCGCGCAAGGGGTCAACGCTGGCAGCAACTGGCCATGTGTTCGCGTACGACATGCGTACGCCGGAGGATCTGGGCCATGGCGATCACCAGCAGCACCAAAGAGGACACCAGCGGCCCCAAAGAGGACACCAGCGGCCCCAAAGAGGACACCAGCGGCCCCAAAGAGGAGACGGGCGGCACCGCCGCCCTCGCGGGGCACTTCCGTATCGGGGGCGAACTCGTCGTCCACCGCATGGGTTTCGGGGCGATGAGGCTGCCCGCCGCTCACTGGGACGGGCCCGCGCACGACCCGGACCGGAGCATCGCGGTGCTGCGCCGCGCCGTCGAGCTCGGCGTGAACCACATCGACACCGCGGCCTTCTACTTCTTCGAGGACATCGCGGCCAACGATCTGATCCGCAAGGCCTTGCAGCCGTACTCCGACGACCTGGTCATCGCCACCAAGGTCGGGCCCGGCCGACGCCCTGACGGCAGCTGGACTGAGCCCGCGGACCCGGCGGAGCTGCGCGCGGCCGTGCACCGGAACCTGCGCGAGCTGGGCCGTGACCACCTCGACCTGGTCTACCTCCGGTTCCTGCGGAGCGACGGCCCCGGCGAGGACCGCTTCGCCACGCTGGCGGCGCTGCGCGAGGAGGGGCTCATCCGGCACCTCGGCGTCAGCAACGCCACGCCGGAACAGCTCGGGGAGGCGCAGGAGATCGCGCCGGTCGCCGCCGTGCAGAACAGGTTCAGTCCGCTGACGCGCGAGCACGGGGAACTGGTCGGGCTGTGCGAGCGCCAGGGCATCGCGTACGTCCCGTACTTTCCGTTCGGCGGCGCCGGAGCACCCGACCTTGAGGCGCTCCGGCGCGTTGCCGACCGGCACGGGGCCACACCGGCCCAGCTCACGCTGGCGTGGCTGCTCGGCAGTTCCCCGGCGATGGTGGTGATTCCGGGGACCTCGTCGCCGGACCATCTGGAGGAGAACGTGGCGGCGGCCGGGCTGCGGCTCGACGCCGAGGATCTGGCCGAGCTCGCCGATCAGGCGTAGCCCACCGCGGCTACCAGACCTCTTCCACCCACTCCGGGTGATCGATGAATGGGTTCCGGTTGTGCTGGAACTTGTCGAATATGACCTGGTTCCGGTTCTTCTCGAACGCGTCCGGCGGGTCCTCGTCGCTCCATTGCTTCAGGACGGAGAGGCGGCCGATGGCGGGCGCGCTGCCGTTGTCCACCTTGTCGTTGGGCTCCAGGTCGGGGAAGCCGCTCTCGCCGTCGTACCGCACGGCCATGTAGAGGATCATCCGGGCCACGTCGCCCTTGACCGCGTCGCGGGGCTCGAAGGAGTCGCCGTCGGTGAGGTTGCCGGGCGCTCCGTCGACCGCGCTGCCGCCGTTGTCGAAGTCCTTGTTGCCGCGGATGCTGTTGACGGTGACGTCCTCGGGGCGCAGGTGGTGGACGTCGGTGCCGGGCCCGGTGGCCGTGCCGAAGTCGCCGTGGGACTTGGCCCAGACGTGCTCGCGGTTCCAGTCGCCCTGGTCGCCGCCGCTCGCGCTCTTGCTCCGCGAGGTGCCGCTGTAGAGCAGGATCACGTTCGAGCTGTCGGCGGGATCCTGGTCGGTGGTCTTGAGCGCGTCCCAGACCTGGTCGTACGTGAGCTTGGTCTGCTCGCTGATGATCGTGTGCAGCGCGGACTTGAGCTCGGGGCCCGTCTTACCGGCCGCGTCCTTGTAGTACGTGTCGTCGTAGGCGCCGCCGACCGCTGCGGGGGCGGGCGTGGGGGAGGGCGTGGCCGTCGCGGTGGCCGGCAGGGTGATGCCGACGAGCACCGCGGTGGCGGTCATGGCCAGTGGTTTCCAGCGGAGTACACGCGGGAGGGGCATGTGGGGGTGTGTCCTTTCCCGGAGGTCTCGCGCGTGCCGTACGCCGGGCCGGGCGGCCAATCGGCTGGCGGTCTACGCGAGTTGACTAATCAACCACCGGGAGGGTGACACGGATGTGCGTACGGTCGCGTGAACGAGATGGGGTGGTTGGGTGACGATGTCATGGACACGGTCGCGGAGGGTGAAGCTCCGGGGGTGACGGCACTTCCGAATGACGGAAGCGTGACTCCGTAAAGTAGTTGCGTGGGTCATGGAGTGGATCTACCGTGCTGACTGCTGACTGCTGACTGCTGACTGCTGACTGCGGGCCTCCGGGCCGCACGCCTGTAGGAAACGGGCCTGAGGAGCCGCGTTGACCGACCATCTATCCGTCCTCGGACGCGGCAGTGAGTCGACAACGTCGGCACCCCGTGGCGGGCTTGTCGTCGGAGTGCTGCTTTCGGCGATGTTCATCGTCCAGTTCGACTTCTTCGTCGTCAACGTGGCCGCGCCTTCGCTGGAAAGCGACCTGCACGCCGGCGCCGGAATGCTCGAACTCGTCGTGGGCGGTTACGCGTTCGCCTTCGCCAGCGGAATGATCACGGGCGGCAGGCTCGGCGACATCTACGGACACCGTCGCCTCTTCGTCATCGGCATGGCCGCCTTCGGAATCTCCTCCCTGCTGTGCGGCATCACAGCCACCCCCGGGCAGCTCGTCGCGGCGCGGCTCGTGCAGGGCGCGGCGGGTGCCCTGATGGTTCCTCAGGTGCTCGCCGTGATCACCGCCCACTTCTCGGCCGCCGCCAAGCCACGGGCCATCGCGGGCTATGGCATGGCCAGCGGGCTGGGTTCCATCGCGGGCCAGGTCCTCGGCGGTGGGCTCCTGGAACTCCACCTGTTCGTGCCCGGCTGGCGGTTGATCTTCCTGATCAACGTGCCGGTCTGCGCGGTCGCCGCCGTCCTGGCCGCCCGCCACCTGCCCGGCCCCGTGCCGAGGCGGAACGTCGGGCTTGACCCCGTCGGCGCGGTCGGTGTGAGCCTCGCTCTCGTACTCGTCCTGCTGCCGCTCTCGCTGGGCAGGACCGAGGGCTGGCCCGTCTGGTCGTGGATCTGCATGGGCGCGGCCGTACCGGTGGCGGTCGGGACGCTGTTCTGGGAGCGCGCGCTGACCCGCGGCCCGGGCAGCCCCGTGCTCGATCTGACCCTGTTCCGCAGCTCCTCCTTCAGCTCCGGGATGGTCGCGGGCATCGCCTTCCAGCTCTACTTCGGCAGCTTCATGTTCACCCTCACGCTGCTGCTCCAGTCCGGGCTCGACCTCGGTCCGCTCGGCGCCGGTCTCGTCTTCGCGCCCATGGGCGTCCTCTTCGCGGGGAGCTCGCTGCTCGGCCGCAGGCTCGCGGACCGGTTCGGTACGAGCGTTCTCATCGCGGGGAGCGCGGTGACGGCGGCGGGGCTGCTGTTTCTCGCGGGGCTGCTCCACACGTCAGCGCAGGACATCGGCGTCCCCCTGGTCATCGGGTGCCTCTGCCTGGTCGGATTCGGCAACGGCCTGGTGCTGCCCGCGCTGATCGGCGCGGCCCTCGTCGAGGTGCGCCCGGAGAAGGCCGGGGTGGCCTCCGGGGTGCTCACCACCACGCAGCAGTTCGCGAGCTCGGCGGGCGTCGCCGTCGTCGGCGCGACCTTCTTCGGCATGCTCGGCGCACGGCCCGCTCCCGCGGACTACGCCCGCGCGATGACGGGTTCCGCAGTGATCGACCTGGTGCTTGTGGTCGCCGTCTGCTGCATGTGCTGGGTCATCAAGCGCATCGCCGAATCCGAGCGGTCCTGAGAATTCCTGTGAAGACGGCCGTGCGCCCCCCTCACTTCCGCCGCGGCGACGCGAGCACATAGCGCCCGCCCCCGCGCGGTTCCGCGTGTTCGCCGACCTGCCAGCCCGCCCGCTCCAGGGCTGCCCCGCACTCCCGCAGCCCCTGCGGCGTCGGTTCCCGTACGGCCACGGCCTCCGGCTGCGGTGTCTCCGCGACCCGGTAACCCGCACGGCCGGGGCCCGCCGGGCGGCACCCCGCCGCCTCCAGGGCCAGCGCGGCCGCCCGCACGAGGTGTGTGCGCTCCCAGGCGCAGGGGCGGTCCGTGGCGCCGTCGGGGTTCGTCATGCGGCGCAGCTCGACCAGGCCCTCCCAGGCGCTGCGCACCTCCCGCGCGCGGGCGGGGCCCTCGGCGCCGGGCGGCGCCGTCTCCGTGCCGGTGCGCGCGGCGAAGGCCCCGGAGGCCGCCGGTGGCGGTTGTTCCGGAACGGTGGGCGTGGGCGTGGGGGTGGGGGCGAGGGCCGGGCCCTCCTCCCGTACGCGATGTCCCGCGGGCGTCAGGAAACACGCGTGGGGCGGCCGGGGGTGGCGAAAGGCCAGGCGCGCCCGCACCAGGCCCGTCAGCTGGGTCTCGCTGCCGGACAGGCGCCCCGTCTGCGGGTCCGCGGCCTCGATGATCCGTCGCTGTGCGGCTGTCGGAGGCTTCACCGCGCACACACCCCTTCCCCGGCCGGTTCCATCACCTGGGTCCGATGGTGCCCTGTGCCACTGACATCAGCCGGTCGGGACCACTGACATCAGCCGGTCGGGGCCACTGACATCAGGAGTTCGAGGACCCGGCGGTCCTCGTCCGCGCCCGCCCGCTCCCCGGGGCTGCCCGGATACGTGTCCAGGAGCACGTCCGTGGCGCCGAGACCGGCCAGCGTCTCCAGGTCGCCGCGGATCTGGTCGAGGCTGCCGTGGCCGAGCGGCCGGTCCGCGGTGTCCTGCTGCTGCCCGATCCGGATCTGCAGGCGCGGCACCAGACCGGGCGCGGGGCGGCCCGCCGCCTCGGCCTCGGCCGCGATGCGGGGCAGCGCCGCGGCAAGGAGCTCCCGGCTCGGCATGAACGGGTGCCAGCCCTCGCCGAGGCGGGCCGCGCGGCGCTGCGCCGCGGGGGAGTTGCCGCCGACCCAGACGGGGAGGCAGGGGCCGGTCGCGGGGGCGGGCGCGGTGCGCACACCGTCGTACGAGACGTATGTGCCGTGGAAGGACGTCGGGTCGTCGCGCCAGGCGGCGCGGATCGCGGTGAGGTACTCGTCGGTGATCGCGCCGCGCTCCCGGAACGGCACGCCGAGCACCTCGTACTCGGCGGCGGACCAGCCCACACCGGCGCCGAGGATGAACCCGGCCTCGTTGAGCCGGTCGATGTTGGCGGCCAGGCGCGCGGTCTGCAAGGGGTGCCGGTAGGGGATCACGGTGATAGTGGTGCCGAGCCGCAGCCCCGGCACGCGCCCCGCTAGGTGCGCGGCGAGCACGAACTGGTCGTAGAACGGCGCCGGATAGACCTCGTGGACGTCGGGGGTCACCGCGATGTGGTCGGAGATCATCGCGAACTCGTAGCCGAGCTCGCGGGCGTCGGTCGCCTGCCGCACGAGGGAGGCGGGGGTGGTGCCGGAGCCGAAGTTGAGGAGATTCACGCCGTATCGCATGGGCGCAGTCTTGATGATCATCATCGAGCCTGTCGAATGCGAGGGAGGGGTGAAGGGAGGCGGCGGACGGGGAGGCGCGGGTCAACTCACCAGTTGCGGGCGCAGGTTCCAGCTCGCCACCACGTGCCGCCGGTGCTCCGTGCTCAGCCGGCTCACCGTGCCGGTGGCGAGAAGGAACATCGAGCCGCCCGACGCGGGCAGGCCGAGGCGGCGGGCCGTCAGGACGCGCAGGAAGTGGCTGTGGGCGAAGAGGACGACACTGCCCTCGTTGTCGGCGAGCGCCGCGTCCACCTTGGCGAGCATGCGGTCGGCGCGCTCGCCCACCTGCTCGGGGCTCTCGCCGGGGTGCTCCGGCGGGCCGGGCGCGACACCGTCCGTGAATAGGTACCAGTCGGGCCGGGTGCGGTGGATGTCGAAGGTCGTGATGCCCTCGTACGCCCCGTAGTCCCACTCGCTCAGGTCCGGGTCCACCCGCGCGTTCCCGAAGCCGCACAGCTCCGCGGTCTCCCGCGAGCGCTGCCGGGGGCTGGTGAACGCCGCCCCGATCCGGAACCTGCCGATGAGCGGGGCGAGCGAGCGGGCCTGCTCCCTGCCGTTGTCCGTCAGGGGGATGTCCGTCGAGCCGGTGTGCTGCCCCGACAGGGACCACTCCGTCTCGCCGTGCCGGACGAGGAGCAGATCACCCATGGTCGCGCCGATCCTGTTCTTCCGGTGGTGGCGGAACCGTCCGGCACCGCCACCACCGAGCCTGCCATGCCCCCCGGGCGGTGCGCCCGGCGGGACCCGGCAAGCGGGTCCACCTGCGATCTATAGGTGGTCTACAGGTGGTCTACAGGTGGTCTACAGGTGGTCTACATGCCTTGCGGCACCCGCGCCGGACGGCCCGAGCCGCGTGTCAGGGCATAGCCGCCGACGCCCGCGAGCGCCGCGAGGACACCGCCGGCCGCCGTCCAGAGCCAGCGCGAGGACCACCAGCCGCCCGACCAGCCGTCCTCCGGCTCCACGGCGGCGGCGGTCTGCTGCTTGTCCGAGCCCGCGCCCGGCACCAGCGGCTTCCCGAGCGAGCCGTCCACCGCCTGCGCGCCGCCCGCGTCGGTCGCGGTGACCTTCGCCTCGGCCCGCACCGGCAGACCCAGGTCGTCCGCCTTGAGGCCGGTGACCGTGAGCCGCAGGTAGTAGGTGCCCGGCAGCGGATCGTTCGCCCACTGCTCCGACCAGGACCGGACGGTACGCAGCGTGCAGGAGAGCGACACCGACGCGGCGTCCTGCGCGGCCGTCCTCGCCGGGGTGCCGAGCCGGCAGGCCTGGCGGCGCCGCAGCCCGTCGTACACGTCGACCCGCCAGGTGGACGCGGCGTGCCGGGCCGCGGCGTCGGGGAGCTTCACCGTGGCGTGCACGGTGGCGCGCTGCCCGGTGTCCACGGGGAACGCCCAGTACAGGTAGTCGCCCGTGGACGCCTCCGCCGAGGCCTCCTGGTCGATGCGGAGCGCGGTCGCGGTACGGAAGGACGTGCCCGCCTCCGTGACCTTCTCGGCGGGCACGTCGTCATCGGCCGCCGCGATCCCCGCGGCGCCGGTCAGGGCCAGCAGAGCGGCGCCGGTCACCGCGGCGAAGCGCCGCACCACACGTGTCGTACGCATCAGTTGGTCCTCCAGACCGCGAAGCGCCAGCGCGAGACCCAGCCCCAGACCAGACCGGCGAGGAAGCCGATGAGGACGAGCAGACCGAGCAGCCACCAGCCGTGGCCGAGCCCGAAGAAGGCGACGTCGGAGGCCTCGTCGGGGGAGTCGACCAGGTCGACGGCGAGCTCGACGGGCAGGCCGGGCGCCGTCTTCACGGACGCGGGGGCGGAGAACGAGTTACTGACGCGCAGACAGACGGTGTCGGCTGTGTTCTCGTCGTTCTCGTCGTTCTCGTCGTCCGCCTCCGGCGTCGGATGGCGCAGGCCGGTCGAGATCACGTCGGTACGCCCGTCACCGGACTCCTGGCCGCGCACGAGCTCACGGCCCTGCGGTGTCTCGGCGCGCAGCAGCACGCCGTAGTCCTGGTTGACGGCCCGGTCCGCGGACACGCTCACCGAGGCGCGCAGTTCCTTGCCCGCGGGGACGTTCACGCGGTACCAGCGGTGCTCGCCGAACTTCTCGCGGTCGGTGTAGAGGCCCGACTTCAGTTCGGGGGCGTCGGTGCACTGTGCGGCGCCCTTCGCCTCGACGGGCGTGACGACCGGGTCGGCCGCTCGGTCCACCAACTGCTTGACGCGGCCGGAGAGTTCATCGGTGTGCCGGACCGACGTGTACGTTCCGCCGGTGGCCTCGGCGATGCAGCTCAGCTGGTCGCGGGTCTTGGCGTCGGGCACCAGGCCCAGCGTGTCGATGGTGAGGTGGATGCCCTTGGCGGAGATGTCGCGGGCGACCACGCACGGGTCCAGCGGCTGGCAGGTGTCCTCGCCGTCGGAGATCAGCACGATGCGGCGGCTGCGCTCGGCGGTGTCGTCCGTCAGGTCGTGGGCGGCCTTGAGCAGCGTCGGGCCGATCGGGGTCCAGCCGGTCGGCGCGAGCGTCGCCACGGCCGTCTTCGCGTCGGTGCGGCCCGCCTTGTCGAGCTGCTCCACGGGGTAGAGCAGCTCGGTGTCCTTGCAGCCCGTCTTGCGGTCGTCGCCGCGGTAGTTGGCGCCCAGGGTGCGGATGCCGAGCGCGACCTCGTCCGGGGTCGCGTCCAGGACCTCGTTGAAGGCCTGCTTCGCGGCGGCCATCCGGGACTTGCCGTCGATGTCGCGGGCCCGCATGGAGCCGCTGACGTCGAGGACCAGCTCGACCTTGGGGGAGGGCTGCGCCGGTTCGTCGTCGTCGGCGGCCGCCGCGGGGCCTGCCGTGACGAGCCCGGCGGTCAGGGCGGCGAGCAGGGCGATGGCCCAGGCCGCCGGCCGTTGTCTTGTGATCATCGCCGGATACTATTGATCTCGGGCGCGCATCCCCAAAACGAGGTCAGAACGGCACGCACAGCCACCGCCTGACCACACGTCACGCCATCGCGTACGGGCGCGGGTAGGGGTAGGGGTCGGGGTCGGGTACGGGCGCGTCAGCGCTTCAGCCCGCGACCCCCGAACGCGCCGGATCCGTCCGCCTGCCGCCACCACGACTCCATCGCGGACTGGTCCATGGCCCGCCAGTCCGGGGTCGCCCGGACGAAGGCGTCGCCGAGGCGCCGCCCGAGCTCCACCATCGCGCGGCCGGACGCGGTGCGGTCCGCGTCGTACCTGGCCAGGGCCTGTGACCAGGTGTCGGATGCGGTGAGGGCGGCCTCCAGGGCCGTGGCGTCCTGCAGCGCCTTGACCGCTCCTGCGCCGGTGTGCGGCCGGGCCACCGCCGCCGCGTCGCCGGTCAGCAGGACGCCGTCCGCGGTGCAGCGGGGCGCGGTGAAGTCGTACATCGGCTGGAGGAAGAGTTCGTCGGGTGCCGTCTCGCGCAGCAGCGCGCCCCAGTAGGGCGGCAGCAACTCGTCCGCGACGTACGCGAGATGGTCGGCGAGCGCCTTCGTGAGGCTGCCGGGCGGCAGGCTCGTGGGGCCGGTGAGCCGCAGGTCGCGGCCGAGTCCGAGGTCGAGGTCCGGGGGTGGGGCGGTGTACAGGACCCAGTTGACGCGGTGGCCGCCCGCGCCGTCGGGGATGCGGTAGATGATGACGTGACCGCCGGGGAAGACCGCGTACACGCAGTCGTCCCCGGCCCACCGTTCCGGCTCGTCGAGGCGGGCCTCGGGGAACGCGCCGCGCCAGGCGAGATAGCCCGCGTACGCGGGACGGACGTCGCCGAAGCGGGCCGCGCGGACCGCCGAGCGGTAGCCGTCGGCGCCGATGACGAGGTCGTGGTGCGCGCTCCCCGCGTCGGTGGCCACCTCGACGCCACCGGCGCCCGGGAGCACGGCCCGCACCGTGGTGCCCGCGCGGAAGTCCACGCTCCGTGGGAGGCGGCCGCGCAGCTCCCGCCGGAGCGGGCCCCAGTTGTACGTACGGAAGGGGAACGGCATCACGGCGATCTCCCGGCCCACGGGGGAGGTGACCGCGTCGTCCCGCACGTACCAGCGCCGCCGCACGAGCTGCACCCACGGCATGCCCGCGTCCAGGTACCCGGCCGACTCCAGCTCCACGTAACGGGAGTCGTGCACGGCGAGCCCCACGCCTCGGTCCGCCAGATCCCCCGCCGCACGCTCGTACACCGTGATCTCGTCCGCGCCGCCGCGGTGCGCGGCAAGGGCCGCGGCGCACCCGGCGATGCTCCCGCCCACGACGGCGACCCTGCCTCCACGCATCATGGCGCCATCCTGGCAGCCCTCGTGACCGCCTGTCAGCGGAGCGAGACCCCGCGTCCGGCGAAGAACGGCTCGAAGTCGGCGGTGGACAGCTCGGCGGTGCGGGTGCGGGCGTCGATGCCCGACGGGTTGTGGAAGTGCAGCAGCCCTTCGGGCGTACGGCGGGTGAGCAGGACGAGGTGGCCGCCCCTGCCCGGCGAGGGCCGGTGCGGGCGGCGGATCTCGAAGTGCACGGAGGCGATGACCTGCCGTCCCTCGTCGAGGAGCGTGCAGATCTCCTCGACGGTCAGGTGCCGGTGGACCTCGGCGCCGAGGCCGAACTCGGCGCGGGCGTACTCGGCGAACGGGGCGTAGATCATGCCCTTGATCACCCCGCTCTCCTCGGTGTACGCCCCGTACTTGAGCGCGCCGTCGCGCAGTGTGAAGAGGGGCGGGGCGGATGTGCCGAGCGCCATCTGAAAGCAGGTGAGCCCGCACAAGTGGCCGCACCAGCGTGCGTAGTCGTCGAGCGTGGCCGCGCCCGACGCGCGCCACGCGGGGTCGGCGGCGCGGTCGAAGCCGTCGTACACGATGGGCGCGACGAGTTCGGGCGAGGCGAACTGCGTGTGGACGGGCGCGGCGCAGGCGGCGCAGGGCGGCACGGTGCTCCCGGAGATCGGTGTCAGCGCCGTCAGCGGCGCCGGCGGGCGGGGGATCACTGACGATAGCTGCTGAGGAAGCGGCCGATGCGGCTGATCGCCGCGTCCAGGTCGTCGGCGTGGGGGAGCGTGAGGATGCGGAAGTGGTCGGTGCGGGGCCAGTTGAAGCCGGTGCCCTGGACGACCTGGATCTTCTCCTGGAGGAGGAGGTCGAGCACGAACTTCTCGTCGTCGTGGATCGGGTGGACCTTCGGGTCAAGGCGCGGGAAGGCGTACAGGGCGCCCTTCGGCTTCACACAGGAGACGCCGGGGATCTCGTTGAGCTTCTCCCAGGCCTTGTCGCGCTGCTCGTACAGCCTGCCGCCCGGCGCGGTCAGTTCGTGGATCGACTGACGGCCGCCGAGCGCGGCCTGGATGGCGTACTGAGCGGGCGCGTTGGGGCACAGCCGCATGGAGGCGAGCATCGTCAGCCCCTCCAGGTAGTTCCTGGCGTGCTGCTGAGGGCCGGTGACGACCAGCCAGCCGGACCGGAATCCCGCCACCCGGTACGTCTTGGACAGGCCGCAGAAGGTGAGGACGACGAGGTCGGGGGCGAGGGCGGCGACGCTGTGGTGGACCGCGTCGTCGTACAGGATCTGGTCGTAGATCTCGTCGGCGAAGACCATCAGGCCGTGCCGTCGCGCGAGGTCGAGGATGCCCTCCAGGATCTCCTTGGGATAGACGGCGCCCGTGGGGTTGTTGGGGTTGATGATCACGACGGCCTTGGTGCGGTCGGTGATCTTCGAGGCCATGTCGTCGAGATCGGGGTACCAGTCGGCGGACTCGTCGCACACGTAGTGCACGGCCTTGCCTCCGGAGAGGGTCGTCACGGCGGTCCACAGCGGGAAGTCGGGCGCGGGGATGAGGACTTCGTCGCCGTCCTCAAGGAGGGCCTGTACGGCCATGGTGACGAGCTCGGACACGCCGTTGCCGAGAAAAACGTCGTCTACGGAGACATCGGTCAGGCCGAGCGCCTGGTAGCGCTGGGCGACGGCGCGGCGGGCGGAGAGGACACCGCGCGAGTCCGTGTAGCCGTGCGCGTTCGGGAGCATCCGGATCATGTCCTGGACGATCTCCTCGGGCGCCTCGAAGCCGAAGAGCGCGGGGTTGCCGGTGTTGAGGCGAAGGACGCTGTGGCCCGCCTCCTCCAGGGCGTTGGCGTGCTCGATGACGGGGCCCCGGATCTCGTAACAGACCTCGCTGAGCTTGCTCGACTGCCGGAACTCCATGCGGTGCGCCTCCCGTGACGTGTGTTACTTGGTTTTACCAAGTCTCCGCTTGGAAAGTCCAACAACTTGCATAGACTATGTCGCATGCCACCTCGCCGAAGCTACGACCAGTACTGCGCGGCAGCCCGGGCGCTGGACGCCGTGGGCGACCGCTGGACCCTGCTGATCGTCAGGGAACTCCTGGTCGGCCCCCGCCGCTACACCGACCTCCACGCCGATCTGCCGGGCGTCAGCACCGACGTGCTCGCCTCGCGCCTGAAGGACCTGGAGCAGCGGGGCCTGGCGACGCGCCGCAAGCTGCCCCCGCCCGCGGCGGCGTACGTCTACGAACTCACCGGCAGGGGACGCGAGCTGCTGCCCGTCCTGGAGGCCCTCGCCGCCTGGGGCGCGCCGGGCCTCGACGAGCGCGCGCCGACGGACGCGGTGCGCGCGCACTGGTTCGCGCTGCCGCTGCTGCGGCCTCTCGCGGAGTCCGGTGCCGAGGGAGTGGTGGAGGTGCGGCTCGCCGAGGGCTCCTTCCACGTACGCCTCGCGGACGGCGCGCGGGCCTACGGCGACGGGCCCGCACCCGACGGGGCCGACGTCCTCGTCACCCTGGACGCCGGGACCTGCCTGGCGGTGAGCCGCGGCGAACTCACCGTCGGGCAGGGCGCGCGGGAGGGCCGGATCGAGATCACCGGCGATTCGGTGCTCGCCAAGGCGCTGCGCGAGACGTGAGCCGCGCGCGACGCGAGGGGAGAGGCGCCGCGGGGCAGGGGGCCCGCTACGGCAGGGAGCCCGTCACGGCAGGGGTACGCCGCGGGCGGCCACCCACAGCTCGTACCACTCCTCGTGGGTGAGCTCCGGCTCGCGCGTGACGGCGTCGCGGCACGCGAGGATGCGCTCGGGTCTGCTGGTGCCGATGACCGGCGCGATACCGGCCGGATGGCGTTGCAGCCACCACAGCAGGATCGTCTCCGGCGTCGTCCGCTTGCGCTCGGCGAGCTCGGCGACGAGCCGTGCCGCCGGTGAGTCGCCGTCGCCGGTCCCGGTGAAGCGGCCCTGGGCCAGGGAGCCCCACGCCTGGAGCCGGACGCCGTTGGCCACGCAGTACTCGACCGTCCCGTGCGGGAAGCCGTTCTCGGTCGCGTCCCGCGTGTTCAGCAGGACGCCCGCCTCGACCCAGTCCCTGCTGCCCAGGCTCATCTCCAACTGATTGACCGCCAGCGGGAGTTCGAGATGGGCCTGCAGTGCGGCGAGCTGGGCCGCGCTCATGTTCGACACACCGAAGCGGCGTACGAGGCCCTGCCGGTGCAGGGACGTGAGCGCCTCCGCGACCTCCGCAGGAGCGGCCAACGGGTCGGGCCGGTGCAGGAGGAGCACGTCGAGCACGTCGGTACGGAGCCGGGTGAGGCTCTCCTCGACGCGTCGGACGATGCTCGGCCCCCGCAGGTCGTACATGCCCGGCAGGCCATCGGCGGCCTGCCGGATGCCGCACTTGGTCTGCAGGACGATGCGGCTCCGGAGCTCGGGCGCCCTGGCGAGCAGTTCGCCGAAGACCGCCTCGGCCTTGCCGCGCCGGTAGATGTCGGCGTGGTCGAACGCCGTGATGCCGATGGCGAGGGCCGCCTCGACGGCGACCTCCGCGTGAGCGATGTCCGACGCGGTGTACGGCACGCTGTCCCAGGTGCCGCCGAGCCCCATGCATCCGTACAGCGGCTGCCCGGCGGGCATGTCGAGCTGTGCAGTCATGTCTCTCCGTCCATGGTGAACCCCGTCATCGTCCCGTCCGTGGTGAACCCCGTCATCGTCGCGCACGACCACGCCGGTCGATCAGCTCCCGAAGGGGACGTCGTCCGTCGTGGCCATCCGGCGCGTGTCGTCGTAGGCCCTGACGAAGTCCTGGATGTGGCCGAGCGCCTGCCGCGCGGACGACTCGTCCGTACCGCAGCCGCGGGTGCCGGAGACGCCGTCGGGGTAGCAGGAGGCCCGGTGGCCGTAGATCAGCCCGTCGGCGTCGCCGCCCGACTCCTCGAGGAGGCGGTCGGTCGCCTCGCGGTCGCCCGCCGCGGTCGTCCAGCCGAAGGTGCGCGCCAGTTCGCCGCGGTCGCGGGCCTGGGAGCCCAGGCGCACCTGGTCCCGCACCTTTCCGAGGACGGTCGGCAGGTTCAGGTTGAACAGGCCCTTGTCCATGACGCGCTGGTTGTGGGCGATGGCGCCGCCGGACTCGCCGTACTGGCGCAGGACGTCTTCGGCGTCCCCGCTGATGTCGACGCCCTCACGGCCGTTGAGGCCGCCGCTGACGTCCTTCCAGCCGGCCCCGCCCGCGGTGCCGTAGAACCCGTAGAGGACCCGGACCCCGGCGCTCTCCAGCTTGGTGCGGGCCAGGTCGCGCAGGGCCGCGACCGAGCAGTGGCGCCACTTCGCGTCACCGCTGTCGCAGTAGTCGGGGTTCTTGATGTCCAGCCAGACGAACCCGATGTTCTTGCCCGCCCTGCGCTGCTCCGCGATCCGGTCGAACATCTCCGCCATGGTGTTCCCACCGCTCGTGGGCAGCCCGTCATGATCGGCCCACCAGCCCTTCTTCCAGGCGGTGGCGTCGATCTCCATCGCGTTGGCCCCGTGCTCGAGCGCCTTGTCGACGCCGCCGACGGTCAGGACCCGGTGCGCGATGGCCCAGACCGGCCGTTTGTCCCGCTGCTGGGTGCCGGACGCGGTGGCGTCCTCGGCGGTGGCCTCATGGGTGGTGGCAGTGGCGGTGGCGGCGAGGGCGGACGGGCCGGCGAGCCCCACCACCAGGGCGCCGCACGCGGCGGTCAGCGTCGCGGCCCGAGCGGTCGAGCGGGTGCGGGCACGATGTGTCACGGTTGTCTCTCCATCCGTTCCTGTGCGCGCTCCGTCCGGGCGCGGCAGCAGGAAGCGGCACCGCGGGAGGAGGCGCGCCGGGCCCCTGGTCTCGGGATCCGGCTCAGCTACCGCACCTGCCCAGCCCGCACCGCGCGAAACACCCCCACGCCCCGCCGCGTTGGGGCAGGTCGGGAGGCGATGATCACGCGCTATCCGGGGTGAGCCTCGATGGGCGCTCCCGCAACCGACCCGGCTCTCGCGGCGCCGTAGGGTTCGAGCGCCCGTCGCAGACTTTCGGGGACGCGGGTCGGCGTGGCCTTGTCACCGTCGCCGCGCATACACGCGACACGCTGTCGGCCCTTCGCGACCAGGTGCTCGGTCCGGTCCGTCTCGTCGATCCTGACGTAGGCGAAATCGAACTCGATCTGGGTCTGGGTGAGGTCAACGAGCGTCATACGGATGGACAGTTGATCGAATGCCGTCAGTTCGGCGAAGTACTCGCATGCGCACTTGATGGTGAACAACTTGAGCCCGTGTGCGATCTCGTCCAGGATTTCCGGGGCCTTCTCCTTGAGGAACATCTCCCTGCACCGGCCCTGCCAGCGGAAGTAGTGCACGAAGTAGACGTTGCCGACGAGGTTGGTCTCCTCGAAGCCGACGAGGTGCGGGATGTCGAAGCTCGGCACGGTTCAGCCCTTCTCGGTCACGGCGATGACGATGACCTCGTCCGGGGTGGGCGCCGCAAGGGTGACGGCGAATGTCCACACGAGGTCGCGCCCATGACGCAGCACGAGCCAGCCTTTGTCGCGGGCTGGCTCATCCAGGATCAACTTGGGCTGTGCCACGGTCACACCGAGCTTCATGACGGCCTCGCGGGCGCTCCAGACCCTGGTGGCGGCGGTGGCGAACGACTCGTTGCCCGCGGTGCCGCACATCTCCGCGAGCGCGACGCCGGACAGCCCGAGAAGTCCGCGCCACTGCTCCATGGTGCGTTCCCTGACCGCTTCGATGTCGCAGCCGACGGGACGAGAGGAGGCCACGGCGGCGGTGAGGCCGGGGCCGTGGGTCGCGCTCATCGGTTCGGTGGTCTCGGGTCGGCCGTCGGGGCGATGCCGCAACGCCACCGGGTGTCCGAACGCGGCGGCCAGCGCGCGCTCCGTGATGGACCGGCGACTCGGAATGCGCCGCTCGCCGCCGGGGCCTGCGAGCGTCCCGCCCGCGCGGAGCGATCCCGAGGAGGCTGCGGGGTGATCGCGAACGACCGCGAGACGCAGCGGTTCAGGGAGCACCTCGTCGAGATGACGCTGCAAGTACGGACCCAGAAGCTCGGGGGTCCACGCGCGGCCCGCGTGAGGTGACGGGACGGCGGTCAGTTCGAGCGACTCCCAGATCGCGACCAGCGCACCGTGTTCGTCGCGCACGACGACGTCGTAGACGTAGGTACTCCCGTCGTGGGCGCGTTCGGCCGCCACCAGAGTGAGCTCCCCGGCCCTCTGCCGGTGGGGGAACGACCGCACTCGGCCGATCTTGGACGGCAGCAGGGTGGAGTCGGGGACACACACTTGCAGCGCGTGCATGAACGCGTCTCTGGCGGCCGGGTCCGCGAGCAGCAGCGCGCCCGGCAGGACGGGAGAGAACCAGCGGCTGTCGGAGCAACGGATCCGCGCGACACAGCGCCGCGCGGATATCAGGCGGAAGTCGGTCACCGAGCGGAACCGGGGGCCGTGAAACATGATCCGGTCGTAGAAGTCGACTTCGATGTCCATCGTGGTCGGACCGATGGTCGCGGCCCTGTCGGCAACCTTGAGCAGCGGATCCCAGCGCTGCGTCCCGGCCGTCGGCTCCGACGCCTCCTGGTGCCCGGCGGGAGCGGGGCCAGAATCATCTCGGCGCAGGCACACTCCACGGAAGTGATCGACGTGGAACAGCGTTTCGGCCGACCGGATCGCGACCTGAACTTCATCACCGGCCCGCAGCGCGGCAAGCCGGATCGTCGTCGTGCCGTCCGCGGTGACCCCGATCGGACGGTTGAACTCGATGTCGCGGAACTCGACCGGCTTTTCGACCGGCTTTTCGTCCGGCTTTTCGTCCGGCCTTTCCTCGCCGAACAGCGCCGACGCGACCTGAGCCATCGCTTCCATGCCCATGACCGCCGGGAACAGCGCATGCCCGGACAGTCGGTGATCGTCGAGATACGGGTCGGCCGTCGAGGAGAGATCCGCCTCGACGATCAACTCGATACCGGGGACGTGCAGCACCGGACGTTCGAGAAAGCGCAGCAACGGCAGCTCGGTCGGCGCGAAGGTGAGGGTCGGGAGGCCGATGGCCCTGCCGAGCACCACCACGTTCGACGGGGCCGACCGCGTGCGCAGCAGCTCAAGGAGGACGGCGACCCCGACGTCCGTGGGGATCGGCTCGACCCCTTCCCTGGTCAGTACATCGAGCACGCCGAGCCGTTCGCCCATCCCGGTGCCTGACCACACCGACCACTCGATGTTCAGGCAGCGGCACCGCGGCAGCCGTTCGCCGAGCGAGTCGATCGTCGATCGCAGCCAGTCGTTGGCGGTGGCGTAGTGGCCTTCTCCGCGCAGCCCCGCGCGTCCGATGATGCTGCCGAATCCGACGACGAGCCGCAGGTCGGAGGGGTCCACATGGTTCAGGACATTGCGGAATCCGCCGACCTTGACGGCAACGGTGCTTGTCAGTTCGTCGTAGGTCAACGAACCGATGGAGACCGGCGTATTGATCCCGGCGCCGTGGAGGATTCCGGTGATGGCTCCCAGTTCCTTCCGGATCGCCTCGGTGGCGGCGGCCACCTGCTGTACGTCGGTGACGTCAGCGGAGTAGTAGCCCACCTTGGCGCCCGAGTCGCGCAGCCGGGCGACGTTCGCCGCGACCTCCGCGTCGGCCGCGGCGTCGGCCCGCCCCAGCAACGCCAGGGTGCAGCCCGTCTCGTGGGCCAGGGCGGCGGCGCACTCGACAGTGATGCCGCGCGCGCCCCCGGTGACGACGACGACGTCACCGGCACCGACCGGATAGCCGTCGTGCCCGGTGGCCAGTTCACGGAGAACGGGTTCGGTCCGCCGGGCATCGTCGTCGTAGGAGACCTCGCGGAAGGTACGGGTGGTGGCAACCTCGGAACAGACCAGTGACGCCGCCTGATCGGGCGTGAGGCGGTCGGCGAGGTCCACGATGGTCGTACGCACCGCCGTTGCCTCCAGATGGACCGTCTTGGCCAGTGCGGAGGCGCTGTGGTCACGGTTGACGACGACGAGCCGGGTACCGCGCTCGACAGCCAGCCGTGCCGCGTCCACCATGCGGGCCGCCATGTCGGCGGGGTCCTCACCCTCGGACGCGCCGCTGACGAGCAGGACCCCGTCGCCGACAGGGGCGGCCTCAAGCCGCTGCCGAACCGCGTGCGCGAGCGGTTCACCGGGGGGAGCGAACACCTCCCACGTGCCCGGCCGTTCCTCGCCCGGGCCCGGTGGCAGCGGGGTCGGGACGTGCTCGACCACGAACGGCCGGACCCAGGTACCGATGCCCGTCAGGTCATCGACGGCCTTGCTGCCCGCCCCGTCACCGGCCGTGTGGGCGAGGTCGTCGATCGCCTCCGCAAGCTCTGCGATGGTGGCGGTCGCCACACTGGTGCTCGGCTCGGGCATCGGTGCGCCGAACGTCTTGAGGACCTCGCCCATCAGCTGGGTGATCGTGATGCTGTTCAGATGCAGATCGTCGAGGGGGCGGGTCTCCGGTCGGATCTCGGCGACCGGAAGCTCGACGTGCCCGGCTATCAGGTGTCGCAGTGTGTCCAGCGGACTCCGCGCGTCGGCAGGGACGTCGCCGCGGGCGGCCTCGGCCCGGGGAGGCCGGGCCTCTGCCCGGGGGAGATGCGAGACGTCCGGCGCCTGTTCGCACGGGCTCTCGATGAAGGTGAAGTGCTTGTCCAGCGACAGGGGCCGGTTGAATCGCTCGGCCGCGAGAGCCGCCAGATCAGGACCTGAGCCCAGCACGTAGCATCCCGCGAGCGTTCGGAGGATGCCGGACACCGAGCCGTCGTCGGTGTCCATCGAGACCACCGGAACGCTCGGGCACACCTCGGCCGCAAGGCCGGACAGGATCGTGCCCGGCCCCACCTCGATGAGGAGGTCGCATTCCTCGGCGAGCCGCTCAAGAGCATCGGCGAACCGCACCGGTGCCACGACCTGCCGTTCCAGGAGATCGACGACGCTCGTTCCGGGCTCCACCGGTTCCGCCGTGACCGTCGAGAACAGTCCCGTCCGTTGGACCTCGCCGATACGGGTGTCCTTGAGGTACCCGCGCAACTTGTGTGCGGCGGGGGCGACCAGCGGTGTGTGGAAGGCATGGGAGACAGCGAGCCCGGCGCCGTGCAGCCCGGCCCCCCTCGCCGCCTCGACCACCGCGTCGACGGCGTCCACCGGGCCCGCGACGACAGTCTGGTGCGGACCGTTGTAGCCGACGACGGTGACTTGGGTTCCGGTGAGCAATGGCTCGACCTGCGCCGCGGAGGTGCGGATGGACGCCATCGAGCCGGTCTCGTGCGGCGCCTCCCCGGACTTGGTTCCCGCAGGTCCTGAGGTCGCGTTGTGCATCGCTTCGCCGCGGAACGCCGCGATGTCGACGACCGACCGCTCGTCGAAGACCCCCGCCCAGTACAGGCCGGTGAGTTCGCCGAGGCTGTGTCCGACGCAGCCGGAAGCCGATATCCCCGCCCGGTCGAGGATCCGCAGCCCGGCAAGGGAAGCAGTGACGATACGCGGTTGTGCGTCCTCGGTCGCGGCGCCCGGGGGCCGCGTGCCTGCCTGCCGGTAGAGGTCCTGGACGACTTCGAACCTGTGCGCCGGTGCTCCGCCGTCGCCACGCCCTGGGGCGCCCTGGCCCGGGAACAGGAACCCGATCCGGGGGGCTTGTGCGGAGTGGGCGAGGAACCGGCCGTGACGTGGCGCGAACACATGCGTCTCGCCTGCCGCGATGGCATCAGCGAGCGCGCGGAGACTCGATGCCGCCGTCGCGGGCTCGGATGCGACCACCGCTGCCTTGCACGCGAAGTCGGCGTCGGTGCGCGTGAGTTCGGCGGACAGGTCGCCGAGTTCGGCGTAGGAACATATCGCCGCGACGTCCGCTGTGTGACGGAGGCTGCCTTCGAGGTCATCGAAGCCGGCTGCCGAGAGGACCAGCAGTTCGGTGTCCTGAGGCGTGTGTGTCAGATGCCTGTGGAGAGCCGCGGGAAGCGCTGTGGGCGGCTGGGTGGACTCCAGCGCGACGTGGGCGTTGATCCCTCCGAAACCCAGCGACGAGGTGCCCGCGCGGCGCGGCGGATCACCGGCTCCATCGCCCTGCGGGTCCGCGGGCCGCGGTGTCGGCCAGGGCCGCGGCGTGCGGGGAAGCCGCAGCCGCGTATCGGGGAGGTCGAGTATCGGGTGCGCCTCGCTGTTGCCGGCGATGGGTGGGATCGTGCCGTGGTGCAGGGCAAGGGCGGCCTTCATCAGCCCGGCGATACCGGCGGCAGCCTTCGTGTGCCCGATGTTGCCTTTGACCGTGCCGAGGTAGACGGGCTCGCCGTCGGCCGGGCGGTCCGCGCTCACCCGGTGGAACACGTCGAGCTCGGTCCGGTCGCCCAACGCCGTACCGGTTCCGTGTCCCTCGAAGTAGTCGACGGTCTCGGCACCGAAGCCCGCCATCTGATAGGCGCGTTCCATGGCGAGCAGGTGGCCGTCCGCCTCGGGCCGTGAGATGCCGCCGTGGCCATCGGAGGAGACCCCCCAGCCCGCGATGGTCGCGTAGCTCCGCAGGCCGCGGGCGATCGCGTCCTCCTCGCGGACGAGCACCAGGATGCCGCAGCCTTCGCCTGGCCAGAAGCCGTTTGATTTCCGGTCATAGACCGTCATCCGCGAGGTCGCGAGTGCTCCGGTCTTGGCGAAGCCGACCAGCTCGAACGGGTCGATGGACGTGTCGACTCCGCCGACGACGGCGGTGTCGAGCTGCCCCGCGGAGAGGGCGTTACCGGCATTGGCCACGGCGAGCAGGGACGACGAGCAGGCGCCGTCCACGATGAAGCCGCCGCCGCCGAAATCGAAGTGGTTGCAGATGCGTCCCGCGATGGTGTTCGCCAGGCCGCCGGCCAGGCTGTCCTCGTTGATGCCGGGGTAGGGGGCCTTGTACTGGATCTCGTATGCGTCGACGAATTCGGCGATCTCGTCGACCGTCCAGCCCTTGTCCTCCAACGCCTTCGCCAGAGTACGTCGCACATAGGGCCACCTGAGCCGCATGCCGTTGGCCCGAGTCATGTCCCCGGTCAGGGTGTTGCCGAGGACGACGCCGGTGCGGGCACGGTCGAGCCTCTCGCCTTCGGGGAAACCGGCGTCCTCCAGCGCTGCCGCGGCGGTGTCCAGGGCCAGCCAGTGCGCGATGTCGG
This sequence comes from Streptomyces sp. NPDC046465, assembly GCF_040646035.1. Lineage (NCBI taxonomy): Bacteria > Bacillati > Actinomycetota > Actinomycetes > Kitasatosporales > Streptomycetaceae > Streptomyces > Streptomyces sp. NPDC046465. The sequence continues at coordinate 85,859 of NZ_JBEYZK010000019.1, read as the reverse complement.
TGGACCGGTAGACGCCCGCGGCGACGCGGTGTTTCGTCCGGTCGAACTCCCAGCCCTCGATGACCGCGGCATGAGTGGCGTAGTGCCGGTCCGGTGCGGCTGGATCGGCGGCATAGTAGTCCGCCGAGCTCAGCCGCACGTCCGGCAGGCGTCGGAAGGCCCGCCGTCCGGCAAGAACGTTCTCCCAGAGCTGCCTCGGGGTCTTGGCGTCGGGGAATGTGCAGGCCATCCCGACGATCGCTATGCGTGTCATGGACCTAGGCCTCCTGCGCGCCTCGCCGACGGCTCGGAGCTGCGGACGACTCGGTCGCGGACCTGCGCTTGGCGATGAGTACGCCGATCCACACGGAGAGCCCGCGGATCGCGCACACGATCGTGAGAGCGAAGAACAGCGTGAAGACGACGTTCAACAGCATCAGCACTCCGTAGACCATCGCGGACGAGGCGCCGAACATGAACTGGGCCCGCGGCTTGACCGGTGTGGTGCCGGGGTCGGTGATCATGTAGTTGGTGAACAGGAGGAAGGCTGTGCCGGTCATGGTGCCGAGCGCGGCCATCAGCGCGACGTCGAACAGCTCATGGCGCAGGATCGCCTGAATCACGAAACCGCCGAGCCAGCCCACGATCAACGGAATCTTGCCGGTGAGCTTCGCGTTCAGCACCGTGCCGGCGGTGGCGAGGATGACGGGGATCGCGATCCGGAACAGCGAGTTGATGTTCTCGCCGAACTGATAGGGCGGCGCGACGCTGACCCAGGAGCCGAAGCACAGCAGCGCGACGCTGATGCCGAGGTTCGACGGGTTCATGTAGTGGCGCATCCGGCCACCGATCGGAGCCTGGAAGACGTACTTGCCGGTGACGCCGACGGAGATGCCGAAGAGGACCGGCCAGAACTGGTTGTTCGCGTATAGCAGCATGTTCACCGCGAGCGCCGTGATGTGCGCGGGAAGCAGGAACTCGTAGACCCCGCGCATGCCGCGCCCGCGGAAGCGGGGCGTCCGGCGTTGTGCCCACGCGCTGAGTGTCTCGAAGGACAGATCGATGGTGTACGCGCTGGCTACCGCCAGGATCGGCCACAAGGCCGGCTGTTCGAACCCCAGCAGGGTGTAGCCGATGATGTTGAAGACCGAGATGGAGAGGGCGAAGTTGCGCAGGGCGAGGTAGCGCGGATCCTTCCCGGCCGCCTGGGCAGCAGGCGGCTTCGAGTCGGCGCTGGGCGGCTTGGCCGACGACGACGTGGGCGACGGTGAGGCCGCTTCTTCGGGGAGAGGAGACCGTTCGCGGACGTTCCGGTCGACGGGCTTGGGGCTCTGGGTCGTCACGGGACGCTGACCTCCTCGGCCGTGTCGGTGAGCATGAAGGTGTGCGTGCCCGGGGTGAGCCGGACGGTCTGCCGGTGGCGCTCGCCCTGGCCGTCGAGCCAGGCGAGGGTGGCGCTCACCGGCTGGTCCTCGGCGCCCAGGCCGAAGTGCACGTCGAAGGACCGCTTGCCGCTGTGTCCGCTACCGCCGTCGAGTTGGCCTCGCATCGTGCGGCCGTCGGCCGTTCGCACGGTGACTTGCGCGTTGTAGGCGGGTGTTCCGGCTGCTGACAGGTTGCCGCTGTGCTGTCCGTCGGCGGGCCTGAACAGGTGGAGTTCGAGGTAGCGGCCCCTATCCGGTGAATCGTTCCGGTAGAAGGCAGGCGGACCCCACTGCCGAGCGACGGCGAAGTCCAGCGTCCCGTTTCCACGTGTGTCGCCGACGGCGATCCCGCGGGTCGGGATCTTGGAGTCGATGCCGACCTGATCGGCGATGTCGACGTACTTGCCGGAGTCGGCCGGTGCAAACACCCCCATCGGCTGGTGGCCCGCGATGTCGTCGTCGGGGCCCACCTTGGGCCACATGCGGGGCTCTCGCAGGAGAACGTCGTTGCTGGTGGCCAGCTCCTGCAGCCAGGGCCAGCGGTTGTGCTTGGCGCCCTGGACGAATCCGGCGGTCTGCAGGACATCGAGCTTGCCGGAGTTCTGCAGATCGGCACCCTTGATGTCCCAGGCCCAGCCGTGCCAGGCCAGGCCGATCTCTTGTGCCTGCTGGGAGAAGGGGGCATGCCCGGAGCCGAGGTCGGAAGCCATCTTCTTCGGGGTGCGGGCGTCGTTGCGCCACACGTAGTTGCTCTCCTCGAGGCCCCATGCCGTCGTGATGTTGCTGGCAATCATGTCGAACTTGCCGCGGCCGTAGAGGTCGACGAAGTCCACGCCCATTCCCTTGAAGGAATCGTTGCCCAGGACGAATGACTTGGGTGTGGTCCAGCCGCGATTCCCGGTTGCGGTGCCGAACCGGATGTTGCCGGGCTTCGACTTGTTGTAGAACAGGTGGTCGTGTCCGAAGTCGTTTGCCGCATAGACCTCGGGCAGGAGATCGTCGGTGACGTCACCGCCGGCCAGGGCAAGGGTCCATCCGGTCCCTTCGTCGTACGGGATGGCCTTCTTGTCCTCCACGTATACCGGGTGCCCGCCGTCGTTGCGCACCCAGCGCAGCATCCGTATTCCGCCGCCGTTCTTCGCGTTCGACATGGAGTCGTTCATGACGACGTCGTTCTGGCCGTGCGGGTCGAGAACGGAAGAGTTCGGGAAGTAGTTTCCGACCATCAGATCGGGGTGACCGTCCCCGTCGTAGTCGGCTACCGATACGGCGTTGGTGTTCCACTGTTCGCCTGTATACCTGCCCACATCTTTGGCTGTCGGGACCACTTCGGTCGGGCGGTACGACGGAGAGCGACCGGATGCGGATTTGTCTGCCGTTTTGTCTGCCATGAACAGGATCGGTGTGCGTCCCCAGTAGTAGACCAGCAGGTCCATCCGACCGTCGCTGTTGAAGTCGCCGGGTGCACAGCCCATCGGCGCCATCGTCGATTCGACGTGGAGAGGGGCGGCGTCGAGGGCGAAGGGAGTGAATCGGTCGGCTGCCGGAGCGGTCGGAGTGTGGGTGACGATCACCGAGTCCGTGCGGGTGTCCACGAGACACATGCCGTTCGCCCGCCCGTGCCCGGTCAGGTCGTTGATGGCGGCCCCGGCGCCTACGGACGAGATCCACGAACGGATCTTGTGATAGGCGGGGTTGACCTCGCGGACCTTCTCCTTCGGAAGCTTCTCGTAACCGGGCGGCATCGGGATCGGCAGGGAAGCGAACTTGTAGTCCGGTGCGACCTCCGACGGATCCGGCGCCGCGACCGCCGCTCGGGTCACCGCGAACAGGGAACCGGCGAGCAGGACCGCGCAGAGGGCAGGCGTGAGCGTTCGGATGCGTTCTCTCATGAGCCGTCCTTCACCCTGTCGGTGTCGGGCTGTCGAGATGGCGAGGCGGCCCAGCGCTGCATGATGCGGCGACGCCACACCTCGAACGACGCCTGCCCGTCGACCGTGTGTCCCGACGGACGGCTCTGCGTGGCGATGGCGGACGCCTCGGTGACGTGCAGCCCCGTGATGGCCCGGACCGCGGTCTCGGTGTGCGGCTGTGCGATGTGTGCATGTGTACGTGCTTCGGCGGCGAACACCGACCCTTGCGCGAGGGCGGGCCGGTGGCTGCCCGCGCGCTCGGCGAGTTCCTCGAGCTCGTCGGAGGACGTACCGCCCGCGTAGGTCGCGGCCAGCCCGAGTCCGGCGAAGAGATCCTCGTGCCGCTGCGGTGAGAACGCCTCGATCAGCCGCAGCGCTCGGTTCGGATCGGCACCCGCGACGAACCACAGGGCGCGTCCGATTCCCTGGTCGATTACGCGAGGGGCGTACCCGGGATGGTGGTGCGTCGGCAAGGGCGGATCGGGGTCGACGTACTGCCTTCTCACGTATTTGTCCGTGTGAAAGAAGGCTTGGTGGAAGCCGTAGCCGTCCAGGGCCAGCCACGTGAGGGTGGGGTCGCTCAGGCCGGCCGCCGCCGCCCGCCGCAGGGGCCGGGGCAGTCGGGCGAATGACCAGCCGACGCCGACATGGATCATGTAGATGTGTTCGTCGGCCGCTTCGAGGAGGTCGGAGACGTGGTGGCGGTGGCCCAGCGGCAGCGCGTCGCGGATGGCCATGGCCATGGCCGCGCCCTCGAAGGCGAATCCCCGCCGGACGCCGTCGATCCTTGCCAGGGTGGCCGTGGCCTCAACGGCGGTCGAACTCTGGGCCGCGACGCCGAACCCCTCGATGAACGAGCCGCCGGCCCTCTCCAGGCACGCCTTCGCATGGAGGTTGCGTTCTGGAAAGCCACGTTTGCGTAATAAAGCCTGATTCGCACCGGGAGTGAGCGTTATACGACGGATGTGTCCTATCCACGAAACCATGTCAGCACCTCGCGTCCGACTACGCCACGTCACCACGAGACTGGCATCGAACAGACGTCGAGCGTTTCTCGCTCATTGCTCAATTGAAAAAAGATTAGTAATCTCGATGCCCTCACGGTCGTCGCTTGGCAGGCGCGGGGGCGGAGGGGGGCGACCCGGCACGTGGTGGATGGGGGATGTGGATTCCCTGGTTCCTGTTCCGGCAGGGTCAGCCGACCGGCCCGGGCTGCGGGGCGCCCGCAAGCCGCCCCTTATTGCCCATGCGTTTTCACCGCAGCACCAAACTTTTGCGGCAGAGCACCATTCGACTGGACGTCTGCTATTTCTGCGAGCATTGCGCGGCAGCGCAGATTGCGCCGCGCGACGGCGAGCTGCACCTATTTGTAGAAACGCACCCTGTAGATCCCCTGGCACATGTTCGATCACGAGATCGGAGGTAGCCATGTCAGATCCAGTTGCGGACAGCATGATCTACATGTGGGAGAACTGCGAACACCCACTGAGTCTCGGCGACATCGCGACTTCCGTGCGGTACAGCAAGTTTCATTTCGCCCGGAAGTTCAGGAGAGAAGCGGGATGCTCACCTGGACGCTTTCTCTGTGCGGTCCGAATGGCACGCAGCAAACAGCTTCTGTCGACGAGCATGGCAACCGTGTCCGACATTGCGTCTTCGGTCGGCTACCGGAGTCTGGGGACCTTCACGACTCGGTTCACCGATATTGTCGGGCTCACCCCGTCCCAGTACAGGCGCTCGTCTCAAGCCGATCTCACGCTCTTCGACCTCGTCGTGCCAGGCGTCGTTCACGATTTCAACCCGCGTGGTTGCGTCATGGGCCGGCTGATCGGTACTCCGCAGAAACGGGGGACGCGCACCCATGTGAGCGTGTTCTCGAGTACGAGGCCGCTCATGCCGCCGATCGCCGCGAGGTTCGTGGACCCCGAGGGGGGATTCTTCTTCGGCGGTCTGCCGCCCGGCACCTGGTTGATGCGGGCGATCGCGGTCGAGAGGGGATCCGAGGACTCGTTGGCGGAGGCGCTTGTCGGTGTGAGCGAAGAGTTCGACGTCCGGCCGGCCGACCGGATCAGCGCCGACGTCGTGCTGCAGGAGCCCACGACGGGGATGGTGCCCTCGCTGCTCTCGGTTCCGGGGCTGGATCGGTACCTCTCCAGCCTCCTGTGGAGCAGCACCCACCAGCCGGGCTCGGCCTTGACTCAAATGTAAGTCCACACTAACGTAATAATTCGTTAGGGAGCTGTCCTTGACGTTCTGCTGAGGTGCAAGACAGGAGCAGAGTTGATGCAGCCGGCACGAGACACATTCCCCAAACAGCAGGTGGCCTGGACGATCGCGCTCGCCGCCCTCACCAACTTCATGGTGAGTCTGGACAACCTGGTCGTGGCGACCGCCCTGCCGACGCTGCACGAGGACCTCGGAGGGAACGCGGGCAATCTGAGCTGGGCGGTCAACGCGTACACGCTGGCCTTCGCATCGCTGATCCTCACGGGTTCGACCTTGGCCGACCGCTTCGGTCGCCTGCGGGTCTTCTCGATCGGCCTGACGGTGTTCACGGTCGGCTCCATCCTGTGTGCCGTCAGTCCGTCGATGGGGTTCCTCATCGGCGCGCGGGTCGTGCAGGGCATCGGCGGCGGGGTCGTGCTTCCGCTGACCCTCGCGCTCATCACCTCGGTGACCCCGCCCGAGGAACGAGGAAAGGCCATCGGGATCTGGGGTGGCGTCATCGGCATCGCCGTCGCGTCCGGACCGGTCGTCGGTGGCGCGATCATCCAAGGCTTCAGCTGGCATTGGATCTTCTGGCTGAACGTGCCCATCGGGGTCGGCGTCATCGCGCTGGCCCGCCTGCACGTGCCCGAGTCCTTCGGCGGCTCCAGGAAGATCGACCCGGTCGGCCTCCTCATGGCCACCTCCGCGGTCCTGCTCATCGTGCAGGCGCTGATCCGCGCTCCGGAGCGCGAGTGGACCGACACCACGATCCTCGGAGGGCTCATCGCCGGGCCGCTCCTGCTCGTGTGCTTCGTCCTGTGGGAGCGCCGGGTGGCGGAGCCCATGATCAATATGAGCCTGTTCCGAAACCCGAACGTGTCTGCGGGATGCGTTTCCAACTTCATCCTCAATGCCGGAATGTTCGGTCCGGCGTTCCTCCTCACCCAATACATTCAGCTCGGGTTGGGGAACAGCCCCATCGAAGTCGGTGTACGCCTGCTGCCGTGGACCGCGCTGACCCTGGTGATTTCCCCGTTTGTCGGTCAGCTGGCGGACAAGATCGGTGAGCGATACCTGGTCACCGTCGGCTTGCTGTTGCCCGGGGTGGCATTTCTCTGGATCGGCATGGAAATGTCCGACTCGGCAGTGGGGTACGGCAGCCTTTGGCTTCCGCTCCTCTGTGCCGGCGTGGGCACCGCGATCGCGTTCCCCTCGGTCTCCTCCGCGGTGATGCGGTCGGTGACTCCCAAGCAAGCCGGGATGGCATCCGGGTCCAGTGAGACGTTCGCGTACGTCGGCGCGGTATTCGGCGTCGCGATGGTAACCGCGTGGTTCGCCGCATTCGGGGACTACGGCACTGCTGCTAGTATGGCCGAAGGGGTTAGTCCCGCATTGGTCGGGATCGGCACGCTCAGCATCTTCGGATCGATTGTTGCCGTACTAGTCATTCGACAGCAGAAGACGGCGGCGCCTGACCATGACGAGGCTCTCGAAACAGCCGGATGAAGCGTCGACCATCGCGGTCCTGCGGGCGTTCTCGGACGAGAACCGGCGCACCATGCTCGAACTGGTGGCCACAAAGGAATTGTCCGCCGGTGAGATCGCGGGGCACTTCACGGTCACCCGCCAGGCCGTCTCGCAACACCTTCGAGTGCTCAAGGAGGCGGGACTAGTCGAGGAACGTCGCGCCGGCAGAAACCGGCTCTACCGCACGCGGGCCGACGGGATCGAAATACTGCACCAATACTTCAACGACCTCTGGTCCAACAGCCTCGCGCTCGCCAAGGAAATCGCGGAGGAAGCCGAGAGTGACACGCACGGCGACAGCGACCACGGCGGCGATGAATCGGCCAGTCACGGGAAAGGGATGCCCCTCTAGAGCACGGACGGTATCCTGACGGCGTCGCGGACCGTCAAGACGCGCACCGTTGCCGAACAACACCGAGGGCTAGGTCAATGAGCTCAGTGAACGCCGGGCACCCGAGTGTCGTAGCCGACCAGCATGTCGTGCGGGCGAGTGTCGTTGTGAATTGCAGCCAGGAGTCGGCATTCTCGACGTTCGTCGGCAGGGTGGCGGACTGGTGGCCGCTACAGTCCTACTCGCTGGGGCGAGATCAGATCAAAGAAGTCGTGGTCGAGAAGCACGTCGGCGGACGTATGTACGAGGTCCGGGCGGACGGCGAGTGCAATTGGGGTGTGATCACAAGGTGGAATCCGCCGCATGGGTTCGTGCTTCGGTGGGATGTGATCCCCGGTTCCGCGACCAATGTTGAACTGATTTTTGAAAAGCTGACCGACCGTTCGACGCGTGTGTCAATCGAACACACCGGCTGGGAGAATGTCGACCCGGCCCTGCTGCCCTCTGACTGCAGTTACGGGGAAGGGTGGCGCGTCACCCTTTCCCATTTTGCCGAGGAATGCGCGAAGCCTTCCGTTCTTGGGCCGTCCTCCTGATCTCGGGGACGCCTCGTACTCATGACGAGCGCCTGACCGACGCCCGCCGTCGGCTCCAGCAGGAATGTCAGATGTGGCTGTCGACAGGCGGGCGCTCCGGACCGCATCTGATTCCGGTGGCGTACGTCGGTGACGAGGGCGTCCTCGTCACCGCGACCGGCGAGAGCAGCAAGACCGTCCGGAACCTCCGGGAGACCGGGCGGGCACGCGTGGCAGTGGGCACCACGTCCGATGTGGTGATGGTCGACACCGTTCTCGACGGACTCGTGCCGGTTCCAGAGGTCGCCGCGGACGTCGCGGACCGCTTCGCCGCTGTCTCCCACGACCCACGGAAGATGTCGGGCTACCTCTACATCCGGCTCCTCCCTCGCCGCGTTCAGGTGTGGAACGGATTCCACGAGTTCCGTGGCCGGACGGTGATACTCAAGGGTGAGTGGCTGCCGGACCCGGTCGACTGACTCAGCGGTCCGCCGCGGGGGCGGCCTCGGTGGCCAGCAGCTCGTCGGTGATCTCCTCGACGCTTCGGTGCTTGGTCTCGGGCCCGAACCACAGGAACATCGCGGCCGCCAGGAGCAGCGGCACGGCTCCGATGAGCGCGGTCGCGGCGATCGAGGGGACAGTCGTGCTGGCCACGACAACCGCGATGATCAGGACTCCGCCGAGCTTGGTCATGCCGGCCGCGAGGCCCGAGCCGCGCGAGCGCAGCGTCGTGGGGTAGACCTCGGCGGCGTACGCCAAGACGACCGCCGTCACCGAGCTGACGGCGGAGAGCGGCACGATGAGCAGCAGCGAGAGCGCGAAGTGGTGGTCAGCCAGCGAGTCGCCCGCCACCACGAAGCCGCCAAGGGCCAGCGCTGACACCAGCGCCAGCGTGACGATCGTCCTGCGGCTTCCCCACCAGCCGTAGGCCACCGCCACGAGCACGGTGAAGGGGAGCCCGAGCAGCGCCGCGTTGCGCACGACGTAGTCCGATTTCACCGCCGAGTATCCGAGGTGCTGCAGGTTGGTCGGCACCCAGAGCTGAAAGCCGAACGTGATGAGGCCCGCGCCGGCGGCGAGGACCAAGATCGCGAGGGTGGAACCGGCGAGTGGGCGCCGGAGGAGCTGAGAATAGCCGCGCAGGGCGGGTGTCTCCGATGCCGCGGAGGCGCTCGGGGCCTCTTGCACCTCCGCGCCGTACCTGGTCATGATCGCCTTCGCCTCCTCATTCCGGCCGCGGGCGATCAGATAGCGGGGCGATTCGGGGATCCAGTAGTTCAGCGTGATGAACAGCAGTCCCGTCGGTAAGCCGATGAGCCAGAGGATGCGCCAGCTGTAGGTCGGGGTCAGCCAGCCGGACAGCCAGCTCGTGATGAGGTACGCGCCGGCGATGTCACCGCCGATCAGCACCATCAGCCAGCCGCGATGGCGCGCGGGGATCGTCTCGGCCATCAGCGCGAAGGCGATCGGGATCATGCCGCCGACGCCGATCCCCATCATGAAGCACATCAGTAGATTCCACTTGAATCCGGGCATCGCGCCGCAGATCGAGGTGGCGATGAACAGTATTCCGGCCAGCAGAATCGAGGAACGTCGGCCGATGCGGTCGCCAAGGCCACCCCATATCCACGAGCCGATGACGGTTCCGGTGATCCCTGAGAGCGGGAGCCAGGCGACGGGAATGTCCCCGTGCGGATTCGCCGGGGATTTGAGCCCGTACTCCTGGGCGAACCCAGGCGCGACGAAGGCCAGCGTCGCAGGCTTCATGACGTCGATCGTGATCGCGATGGCGAGAACGACGAGCAGCGCGATGTGCTGGCCCCTTATCGGGGCGTCATCGATGGCGGAGACGCGGAGGGACCGCGCCGAATTCCTGATCTGGGTCCCGCGTGGGGGCAGCACGCCGTAGACGACCGCGACCAGTCCGACGGCGATGAGCACCATCCCGGTGATCATGGCGGCATCCGGTTGCATCCCGGACATGACGTAGTGCATGTGGTGCGCCGAGAAGTACATCGGCAGGTGCAGCGCGACGCCCGTGCTGCACGCCAGCACTCCGAACCAGAATGCAGCCGGGTGTTCGAAATCCCCCCGGACGAGATCGAGTTTCCTCATCGCCATGAGCATCCCCCTCATCAGTCGAACACCCTGACGAGATTAGCGGGCTGCGGTGGCGAGCGCCTTCTTCCGGGTTTCCCCGGTCACATTTCAGCAATCGTGGAGAAGTCGGGGCCTCTGTCAGGCGCCTGACGTGCAGACGAGAATGCTCAGCGGACTCGGTGTCGCGATGATCTCGTCGAGTTGAAGATCGGCGTTCTCGAGGAGTTCGCGGAATTCGTCGGCCGTACGCTCCGCGCCGTTGAGGTTGATGAGCATGTTCAGATCCTGGAACTTGCTGAGATCGGGTTCGTTCGCGGGCCGGACCACACGAGTGATGATCAGTAGCGTCGCGCGGTCGACCATCGCGTCCCGGCAGGTACGGAGCAGCTGCGTCGCGCGTTCGTCGTTCCAGTCGTGGAGAACCGATTTCATGATGTAGCAGTCGGCTCCGGACGGGATCGTGGAGAACATGTCCCCCGCGATCGCCTGGCACCGGTGCCCCAGCCCGTTCGCGACGAATTGGTCGCGGGCCTCGCGGGTCACCTTCGGTTGCTCGAAGAGGATGCCTTCGACGTGCGGATACTTGTCGACGATCGCGGCCAACAGGGTTCCCTGTCCGCCGGCGACGTCAACAACCGTGACGGCGCCCGAGAAGTCGTAGTGGTCGAGGATGGCGCGGACTTCGGCCATGGAGAACGCGCTCATCGATGACTGGAACAAGGTGTGCGCGTCCGCGTGCGTGGCGAGGTACTCCCACAGCGTCATCCCGAAGACGTGCTCGAACGCCGGCTCCCCCGTTCTGACCGTGTGTCCCAGATTGCCGAGCGTGGGCCACTGCAGGTCCGAGCCGATCAGGCGTGCGACGGGCTGCAGCGAACCGGGGGCGTCGGAGCGCAACAACGCGCCGGTAGCCGTGAGTTCGAAGGAACCGTCGCCGCGTTCGTGGAACACCCCGATGCCGGCCAGGGCCCGCAGAAGCCGGTGCATTGCCCGAGCATCGCACTGTGTGGCGTGGGCGAGGTCGGACGGCCGCTGTGGCGCCTCATGCAGGTAGTCGGCAATCCTGAGATCGGCGGCCACCGCGATGCACTGTGCGGCGTAACAACCCATCAGCAGCGAGAACATCTGCTGTCGAGGGCTTGCGGCAGGAGCCGGACCGCCCGCGGACGACGCCGACTCTGATCCCTTGCGGCCACCAAGCTCTGAAGTCATGGTTGTTCCGATCGCTGATCAGGTCGTCGTCACAGGCGAGTCAAACAGAAGACCGGTCCCACAGGCCGATGGTGTTTCCGTCCGGGTCGGTGAACGCCGCGACGTTGCCGAACCCGGGCAGCTCGGTCGGCTGCATGACGATCGCCCCGCCCAGCTCCTCGGCCCGCTTCAGCGAGGCACCGAGGTCAGGCGCGTGGAAGTACACCCGGACGCCGGCCTCGCCCATGGCCGGACCGATCCCGCCGATCACGGACCCTTCGCCGGACTGGGTGTCGACGAGGGCGTATCCACCCATGTCGGGTAACTGGTTGACGTTCCAGCCGAACAGGCCGGCATAGAACGACTGGAGACGCTCGGCGTCCTCGGACGAGGTGATCTCGAAGTACGCGAGTCGCTGGCCCATCCCGTGCTCCTCCCAGATAGGTACTACTTCTTAAGTCAGTCTGAACTTACCTTACGGCGATTCGGGCCGTCAACGGTCCGCAGCGTGAGCTTGCCGGAGTCCGCATCGGTGTCGACTCTGACTGTCTGGCCGGCTTTGACACGTTCGGCGAGCACCATCTCGGTCAGCGGATCCTCGATGTGTGTCTGGATCGCCCGACGCAGCTGCCGCGCCCCTTCCTTCGGGTCGTGCCCGTGGTCCGCCACGTGCTCGCGGGCGGCCGCAGTGACTTCGATCGAGATGTCGTTGGCGCTCAGCCGGTCGTCCAGGCCGTTCACCAGCAGCCCGACGATTGCCAGGATGTCGTCGCGCGACAGCTCGGGGAAAACGATGATGTCGTCGAGTCGGTTGAGGAGTTCGGGTCTGAAGTGCTGTTTGAGTTCGGCGGTCACCACATGCTTCAGATGCTCATAGCGACGGTCGCTGTCGCTGTCGCTGTCGGTGAAGCCGAGACGGCTTCTGGCGAGATCGCGCGAGCCGAGGTTGGTGGTGAGGATGATGACCGTGTTCGTGAAGTCCACCCGTCGGCCCGCGGAGTCCGTCAGATGCCCTTCGTCGAGCACCTGGAGCAGTGTGTTGAACACATCGATGTGGGCCTTCTCCACCTCGTCGAACAACACGACCGAGAACGGCTTGCGGCGGACGCGTTCGGTCAGCTGTCCGCCCTCGTCGTGGCCCACGTACCCGGGTGGCGCACCGACGAGTCGTGAACCCGTGTGGCTCTCGCCGAACTCGGACATGTCAAACCGAACCAGATTGTCCTGGTCGTCGAAGAGGAACTCGGCCAACGCCTTGGCCAGCTCTGTCTTACCCACGCCTGTCGGGCCGGCGAATATGAACGAGCCGGCCGGCCGGCGCGGGTCCCGGATTCCCGTGCGGGTACGTTTGATCGCTTTGCTGACGGCCTGGATCGCCTCGTCCATGCCGACGACGCGCCGGTGCAGCCGATCTGCCATCTGGCCGAGCTTCTGCGACTCGTACCGGGACATCGTCGACACCGGCACGCCGGTCTGTTGTGAGACGACCGCCGCCACGTCGTCGGCCCCCACATCGTTCGATGTCGAATCGAGCCGGAGCGCGACTTCCGCCGCGGCCTCATCCATCAGGTCGATCGCTTTGTCGGGCAGGAACCGTGTCGGCAGATAGCGGCAGGACAGGTCGACGGCCGCCTTGATCGCCGCGTCAGCGATGGCCACTTGATGGTGCGCTTCGAACAGCGGCTTCAACCCGTGCAGAATGGCGACGGCGTGGTCCGGGGTGGGTTCGTCCACGTTGATCCGCTGGAAACGCCGGTCGAGAGCCGAGTCCTTCTCGAGCGACTTGCGGTACTCGTCGTGGGTGGTCGCGCCGATGAGCTTCATCTCGCCGCGGCTGAGCATGGGTTTGAGGATGTTCGCGGCATCGATCGACCCCTCCGCGGCACCTGCCCCGACCAGCATGTGCACCTCATCGATGAACACGATGATGTCGCCGCGGCCCAGCACCTCCTTGAGGACGTCCTTGAGGCGTTCCTCGAAGTCGCCTCGGTAGCGCGAACCAGCGATGATCGACGCCAGATCGATTGAGTAGAGCTGCTTGTCGGCAAGCGACGGGGGGACCGCACGGTCAACGATGTTGCGGGCCAGTCCTTCCACGATGGCTGTCTTCCCGACACCGGCATCCCCGAGAAGCACGGGATTGTTCTTCATGCGCCGTGAAAGCACCTGAGTCAGCCGCCGAATCTCCGCGTCCCGGCCGATGACGGGGTCGAGTCTGCCGTCGGCGGCTTGGCGAGTGAGATTGACACCGAACTGATCCAGGAGCTGCGATCCCGCGGGCTTGAATATGGCCGGTTCGACCGCGGTGGGCCGGAGTTCAGTCGTTGCGTCCGTCGCCATGGCAGCAAGAAGCTCGGAACGCAGATTCCCTGGGTCGAGTCCGAGGCTGAGCAGAATGTCGACGCTGAGGTTGTGTGGCGTCTGAGCGAGGAGGGCAAGCAAGATGTGCGCGGGCTCGACCGTGGGGTCACCACGGCGCTCAGCCTGGCGAATTGCGGCGCGGAGCACGTCGGTGGCCTGCGGGGTCGTGTGCAGCTCTGTTGCCGGACGAGGTTCGGATTCCCCGAGGATGAAATGGACCTTCTCATGGAGCGTGTCCACGGAAGCTCCGTTGTCCTGGAGAACACGCGCCGCCGCCCCTTGCGCGTGATCGGCCAGTGCGAGGAGCAGGTGCTCGGGGCCGACGTAGGGATGATTGAAGCGTTGCGCCTGCCCTTCGGCCAAGCTGAGCACCTGGTCGGCGGCGTCGCTGAACTTGTCGCGCATAGGCCTTCCCCGGCTACTGATCGATAAGGCTGGACATGATGTAAGGAGCGGCCTCGATCTGGAAGTCCATGTGCGGCGCCAGCTCATTGACGGTTCCCTCGAGGGCGATCAGGCACAGCAACGGGAACATCATCTCGGGCTCGGCGTAATAGCCGTTGCTCTGCTGGATCTGGAACAGCCGCGCGGCGAAGCGGGGAACAGAGAAGTTCGCGACATCGAGTTCGGCGGACTCCTCCACGAGCCGAACGACCTCCGCCTGGAACCGAACCAGGTTCTGATCGTGGTGGTCGACCCCTTTCGTCGTGGTGAGCAGGATCTCCGCGCACTCCTGCCCGCGCCCGGTCACCATGCCGCCGAAGAACCGGGTGAACCGCTCCCGGGAGAAGTCGCTGAGCACGTGCGCGAACCCGACGTCGAGCAGGACGAGCCGCCCGTCCGGGAGCAGGTATGCGTTTCCCTGGTGCAAGTCGATATGCACGAAACCATGCACGAATACGAGTTCATACATGGCGCGGACCAGCGTGGTGATGCCCTTGTCGCGCAGGCTCGGTGTGGCAGTCGCGAACGTCTGACGGTCCAGGCCGGCGATGAACTCCATGGCGAGCAGTTCCGAGTTGGAGTACGCGTCGGACGGTGCCGGAATGACGATGTGTGCTTCGTTCTTCAGGACCCCCCGAAGCCGGGTCAGCATGACGCGTTCACGGTCCAGGTCGAGCTGGTTGAACACGGCGGCACACAGATCATCGACGATCGCGACGACCGGGCTGGCACGCATCCACGGCGTCTTCGCACACACCCGCGCGAACCAGCGCAGCATGGCCGTGTCGACAGGCACCTTCGCGACCGCGTCGGGCCGCCGTATCTTCAATGCCACCGGAGCGCCGGGTTCGGGCTCCCACCGGTATACGCAGGCGATCGATCCGCTCGCCACGGGGCCCTTCGCCACCGCCGCATAGGCGCTCGCCGGCAACGGCGGATTCGAACGTTCGAGCACCGCGAACGCATCAGCGATGCTCATCGCGGCGACGTCGTCCTGCAGCCGCGACAGCCGGTGGGCAAGTCGTGGACCGATGAGGTCCGATCGGGTGGCCAGCAGCTGGCCCACCTTGATGTAGGCCCCTCCGAGCGACTCGACAGCCCGGACGAGGGAATCGCTGGCCGCGTCCCCCGCCCGTCTCGGATGTACGAGTGCCGCACCGGCCACTCGCGCCGTCGCTGTCGCCACGGACACGAGCCGAGCCGTGGCACGCACGGCGTCCCGGCCCCGATTCGCCGCACGCTTCATACCGCCCCCGTGCCGAAGAGTTGTCGATGTGCCTCGTCCAGGAGTGGAACGGCGTCCTCGACGCCGGGATGCCGGGCCAGCGCGGTGACCGGAGTGACCCGTTCGAAGACCGTCGGTTTCTTGACGCCTGCCCGACCGACCCGCAGCCGTACGGGCATGCCGTGATCGGCTTCGCTCCCGAACTCCACGACCTGCCACCAACGTTCGAGCACGTCGTCCCGGTGCACCAGCCGAGCCACCGGTGTCTCCTGATCCTCGACGAGGAACTCGGTGACCGCCACGTCGGCCGTTCGGTACGTCACCTGGGACGACGCACCGAGCGACGTCGCCCACGACGACTCATCCGAAGCCACCTCGACACTGGCCGTGGGGAGGAGACTGGGGCAGATCGTGCGCATGAGGTCCAGATAACTGATGTCGGTCAGCGGGAGGCAGTCGAACATCTGCGGCCGGTCGATCTCCTTGGGGGCGCGCATCGTCGGGATGAAGGTACGGACGCGGCAGCCACCGGGCCGCGTCAGGTCTTCCCAGATCGCCACCTCGGTACGGCTCAGGGTCTGCGGGGCGTCGATCCGCACCGCGGTCAGGAACCGGTGGTCGAGCGCGGCGCGAGCGAAGGTGTAGCGCATCGCGCGATGACCTATCGAGGAGGAGACACCGAATGCGTACGCTGTGAGCGGGCCCGCGCCCAGGTTGACGCAGGCCCGTCCACGATCATTCACCGCCGGTTGCTCCTGCCTCAGGCGGTGATGGTTGCGAACTCGACCGGGCTGGTCGCGTTCTTCACCGGGATGTGGTGCAGCAGGGCACCGATTTCGAGGTCCGCCGCCAGCAGCGTCCCGACCCGACGATCGCCGTCGTACAGCGCGTACGACGTCGACGTCCGGGACACGTCACCGATCGGCGGAACCATGTTGACGCGCGACTCGACATCGACGCGGACGTCGCCCGTGTCGATGACGGCGCCGAGGTTCTCGATGTCGAACCGCGGATACAGCGCGGTCACGCAGTTCTTCATCGGGGTGATCTCGGGGTCCCTCGGGCCGGGGACGAGATTCGGCGACACAGTGGCGCCTTCATCCTTGGCCGGACTGTTGGTCACCCTGATCTGCCCGAACACGTCGCTCTCGCCGACGACCTGCAGCGAGAGGAACTGTGCACCGATGGTTGCCGTGCGCCACGTGAGCTCGGTCTCGCCCTCGGCGCCGATCCGCGGCTCGTGCCGGCGGTAGACGCCGATGCCGTGCAGGTCGACCAGGTCCTCGCCGAGCCCGTCGATCGAAACGTGGATGCGCTCGCGGACGGTGAAGGCCTCGAGTGCGGCCGGACCCAGGGTGTAGGGACGGATGGTGTAGAGGTCGCCGCCCCACGCGAGTTCGTGTCCCTTGACTACTTCGGCGTTGTGCAGCGCCGAACCTTCAGCGCCCTTCACAGCCGCGCCCTCGCGCAGCTCGTGCATGAGGCTCATCAGATCCTCCAGTTGAAGTTTTCGCGGTCTGGTTGAACCTGTTGTGTTTTGTCTTGGGCCGAGCCTGGATCAGGACTTGTGCGACAGCGACTGCATCAAGCCCTCCAGGGCGTCGATGACGTACGCGAAGTCGATGATCCGCTCGGGCAGTTTCGTCGAGCCCGCGGTCCGGTCCGCGAGCTCGACTTCGAGTACGTCGATGAGCCGCTCAAGGTTGTTGTGCGAGATGGTCACCGGGAAGTAGCGGAGCTGCTCCGCGTACTTCGGGTCGGCCATCGGCGGGCCGGGCTCGATGCCACGGTCGGGTCCGTAGGCAGCACGCCAGGCTTCCTGAACGGCCCTTTCGTAGTCGAGGAAGGAGCCTCGGAAGTAGGGCAACCAGATCGCGCGAAGATCCCGCGCCGACATGCGGCCCCTGACGAATGCGGCGGCCGCGGGCACCACTGTGGAGCGGTACTCCTCAAGCAGAGCCGTGGTGTCGAGACTGCGAGGAGCGGCGAGGTCGGTCATGGCGGTTCCTTCCGCGAGTCGTCGGGCGGGCGGCGCCGCCATCGGAGGGCTGCGGGGTGGGCTCGCGACGGGGAAGGGGTCTTCCGGCAACCTTTCGCCGTCCCGGCCACCGCACACACGCGCGTCATCAAGAGACCTGAGCAGCTGCGTACCACTCACTAGATCACTCTTTTTTTCTGTAGTCAATAGCGGCCGCATGGGATCGGCGGACCGTGCCGGAGGGTTGACTCGGTCACGCAGCGGTATTACGTTCTCGATTCTCAAACATGTAGCTACCTATGGGCGGGCAACTTCAGGCTGGAGTGCGCAGATGACCGGCATCGCCGAGTCGACCAGGCAGAGGTTCGGTGAGATGAGCGCGCTCTTCGCCGACCCGTATCCGCTGTACCGACACCTTCGTGACAAGGAGCCGGTCAAGTTCTCGCCCGAACTCAATGCCTGGGTGGTCAGCCGGTACGACGACGTCAAGGCGGTGTGCGGCGACCCGGAAACGTTCTCGTCGCAAGGGCTGACGCGCCCCTTCGACGAACCGCATCCCGAGGTCGCCGCAGTGCTGGCCACGGGCTACCCGATGGTGCCGATCGCGATCAGTACGGATGGCGAGGCGCACGCGAGATTCCGCTACCCGTACGTACAGGCCATGGCCCAGACCCGGACCGACGAATTCAGCTCGGTCCTCGACAGCGTCGTCGACCGACACCTGGACCGCATCGTTCCGCTGGGGAAGTGCGATGTGATCGCGGATCTGGCCCGGCCCGTCACCGTAGAGGTCATCCTGCGCTTCATGGGCATCTCGGCAGACCGCATCGAAGACGCGTCCCGGTGGAGCAAGGACCTCGTCTCGTTCCTGTTCGCGCCCGCCGAGCTGGGCGAACGCTTGCGTCAAGCACGCAATCTGGTGGCGTTCCAGCACTTCATCGCCGCCGAGATCGAGGAGCGTCGAGCTCGGCCCACCTCCGACGTCATCAGCGTCATGGTCCACGAGCAGCTCCCCGGCGCCGAACCCCTGTCGATGAACGAGATCGTCAGCGCCCTGTGCGGGCTGGTCATGGCAGGGCACAAAACGACCATCGACACCGTGGGCAACGGCATGGTCGTCCTCCTGTCGGAGCCCGCCCGTTGGGCACACCTGTGTGCCGACCCGTCGACCATCCCGACCGTCGTCGAAGAGATCCTGCGCTACGACGCCCCCCTGCAAGGCCTGTGGCGGACGACGACCCGGGACACCACCCTCGGCGGCGTATCCCTACCGGCCGGCGGCAGACTGTTCGTCCTCTTCGGCTCCGGCAACCGTGATGAGAACGCGTTCGACTCTCCCGACCAGGTGCGCGTCGACCGGACGCCGAACCGGCATCTGTCCTTCGGACACGGCGCGCACTTCTGCGTCGGGGCGCCGCTGGCGAGGACCGAGGTGCGAAAACTCCTCGCGAGCCTCGCGGAACGGCTCCCGAACCTGTCGCTCTCGCCGGAGTTCACCGGCGAGCGTCACACACCCGTCCTGGGGTTCCACGGCTACATCCGGCTGCCGGTCGAATGGTAATGACCACCCTTCTGCCTACCAGGCTAGGAGCACGTGATGCCACACATCACCGTTGACGCCGGGATGCCCGGCATCTTCGGGCTGTTCCATTACCGCCCCGAAACCGCCAAACCACTCCTCGAGTTCTGCGAAGCACTGCTGCGCGACGACACCTCCCTCTCGCGGGGCGAGCGTGAGCTCATCGCGGGGCATGCGTCCAACCTCAACGCCAGTCCGTTCTGCGCCAACGGGCACTTCGCGATCGCGGCAGCCCAGTTGGACGACGGCGACGCCGTCGTCGACGGCGTCAGGTCACGATCAACCGACCCTGCGATCAGCCCGAAGATGAGGGCGTTGCTCGACATCGCGACCAAGGTGACCGCCGACGGCAAGAGCGTTCAGGACTCGGACGTCGCAACGGCACGCGCGGCCGGAGCCACGGAGCGCGACGTGCACGACGCGGTCCTCATCGCTGCCGCCTTCGCCATGTTCAACCGCTATGTCGACGGACTGGGCGCCGTAGTGCCCGAGGACCCGGAATTCTACAAATCCATGGCCGCGGGACTCGTCAGTCACGGGTACGCCGCCGGTGTCCGGGCCAGGACCGAGCGCGAGTCGGCTTAGAGCCTCGAACGGACCGGAATGGGGGAGCATCGATGTGCGGAATCACCGGCTGGGTCTCGTTCGATCCAGGTCTCGGTGCCCGGCCGGCCGATGTCATCGAGTCCATGACGGCGGCCGTGTCGCGCCGCGGCCCGGACGCGACCGGAACGTTCGTCCGCGCGAACGTCGCCCTCGGTCACCGGCGTCTGGCCGTGATAGATCCGCCGGGCGGCAGGCAGCCGATGGTGGCGACCGAGACCGGCCGTGAAGTCGCGCTCGTCTACAGCGGTGAGATCTACAACTACACCGAGCTGCGGGCCGAACTCAGGGCGCGTGGCCGCGCATTCGAGACGCGCAGCGATACCGAAGTCCTGCTCCAGGGCTATCTGGAGTGGGGAGAGGCGATCGTCGAGCGACTCAACGGGATGTTCGCCTTCGCGATCTGGGACGAGCGGCGAGAGCGGTTGTTCCTCGCGCGGGACCGCTTCGGCATCAAGCCCCTGTACGTCTACCGCATACCCTCCGGGATCGTCTTCGGGTCCGAACCGAAGGCGATCCTTGCCCATCCGCTGGCCGACCGCACGGTCACCACCGACGGGCTGCGTGAACTGTTCGCGATGACCGGCCAGCCCGGCTGGTCGCTGTGGCGCGACATGGACCAGGTCCGGCCGGGCACGACGCTCACAGTCGATCGCAAGGGCATTGCTCCGTACACCTACTGGAGTCTGCGGACCCGGCAACATACCGACGACATACCCACCACGGTCGAGCGGGTGCGCGAACTGCTCGACGACATCGTCGAACGACAGCTCGTCTCGGACGTCCCCCTGTGCATACTGCTGTCCGGCGGTCTGGACTCGAGCGCCCTCACCGGACTCGCCACGGCGACCGACGCGGCGAAACGCGGGGCGCTGCGGACCTTCTCCGTCGACTTCGAGGATCAGGAGTCGACGTTCGTACCCGATGAGATCCGCGATACGCCGGACGCCCCGTTCGTCCGGGAGGTCGTCGAGCTCGTCAGGACCAAGCACCGCCGTGTCGCGCTCGATCAAAGGACCCTTTCGAGGCCGAGCGTGCGCCGTGCCGTCGTCAGCGCCCGTGGCATCCCCGCCGGGCTCGGCGACATGGACAACTCGCTGTATCTGCTCTTCCGCGCGATTCGCGAGCAGTCCACCGTCGCCCTTTCAGGAGAGTCCGCGGACGAGATCTTCGGGGGGTACATCTGGTTCCATCACCCGCAGTCGGTCAACGCGGACAACTTCCCCTGGCTGGCATTCCGCAGCGCCTTCACCGCCGACCGGTTCGCCCTGCTCAACCGCGACCTGAGGGCCAAGCTGGAGCTCGAGGACTTCATCGCCGACCAGTACGCCGCCTCCAGCAAAGAGGTCGAACAGCTCCCCGGAGACGACGACCACGAGAAGCGGATGCGGCGCATCAGCCACCAGCACCTCACCAAGTTCCTTCCCATGCTGCTCGATCGCAAGGACCGGGCCTCCATGGCCGTCGGGCTGGAAGTCCGCGTTCCGTACTGCGACCACCGCCTGGTCGAGTACGTCTACAACACACCGTGGTCGTTCAAGACCTTCGACGGCCGTGAGAAGAGCCTGCTGCGCGCGGCCGCCGGCGCCGTCATGCCCCAGGCGGTTCGTGATCGGGTGAAGAGCCCCTACCCGACGAGCCAGGACCCCGGGTACGCCGCGAGCCTCGCCGGTCAGCTGTCCGAGATCCTCGCGCAATCCGACCACCCCGTCTTCGCGATCGTCGATCGGCAGTGGGCACAGGAGGCCACCGAGATCCCACCGGACAAGATGCCCGGCGACGTCCGAGCCGGACTGGACCGGGTACTCGACGTGTATCACTGGCTCGACATGTACTCGCCCGACCTACTGGTGTAGATCTTCATCGAGGCGTGATCGGCTCGCGGTTCCTCAGGGGCCTTCGCCCGGAGTTGCGCACCATTCTCGCGAGAGCCGACGGGCTCAGGAGCGACGCGGGGGACTGCACCATGTTGGCCACGTCCCACAGCCTCGTCGCGATGGTCGGATCATGCTGGCCTGCCACCATACATCTGGTGACGTACCGGTTGATCATCTTCGTCGGCCAGGGCCGGTGGCCGAGGGTCTCGGGATAGATGAAGTCGGCGCCGGTAGCCGTCGCCCAGGCCGGCGACACCGCACGGGCGGACAATCGGTAGAACGTGCGGACGAACTCCGGATGCATGACATCGGACCGCGCCAAGGCCTGCTGCAGTGCGACGACCTGGACGGCGGCAGAGGTCATGCCCTGCCCGTACAGGGCGTTGAGGCTGCAGACGGAATCGCCGACACACACGAAGCCGCGTGGGTGTGCCGCGAGCCGCTGGAACAGCCGCCACTCGCTTCCTGGCAGCCGGTAGCGGACCGCCGCGCCGATCGGCCGCTCGTCGTCGATGATGGACGCTATTTTGGCGGTGGGCAGTGTCCGGGCCCAGCCGAGGTATCCGGCCAAGTCCGTCGGTGCCCCCTCGCCGTGCAGCCCGGCGAGGGTGATGATCCACCGGTCGCCCTCGATCGGCATCGCCGTGCCGAACCGTCTCCTGGCCTGCGGGTCGCTGATGACGAAGTATCCGGCGGCGCCATCGGGCCGCACCCCCGCCGACCGATGGAAGACACGGGTCGTATAGCGCACGTCGGACTGGACGAGCCGCACGTCGGGGCCGGGGTATCCGAGCCCGGTCAGCCAGTGACCGGCCTTTGACCGTCGTCCGGAGCAGTCCACGACGAGATCGGCGTCGATCACCGTTGATCCGCCGGACGGTTCGCGGACGCGGACCCCGCTGACGGCGCCGTCGCCGCCGACCAGGTCGACCGTTTCACCGGTGCGGAGTTCGACGACCCCGTTGCCCCTGACCTGCTCGCGTACCAGGAACTCCAACAGCGGACGCGAGCACGAGATGATGGGGGCCGCGTCGGGAACCGCCGCACGGTAGCCCTGCTGCTGCCACCACCACACCCGGTCCATGGGCATCACCACCGCGCCATGCCGGATCAGGCCGTCCGTGATGCCGGGGAACAGGGTGTTGAGGATCTGCTCACCGCGCCGCAGGAGCGTATGCGGGTGTCTCGCCTGCGGAACGCCGCGCCGGACACCGCTGCTTGTCGTATCCAGGTCGTCGCGCTCGATGACGACGACTTCATCGAATGCGGCCGAGAGCGCCTGTCCTGTCAGCAGGCCGGCGATACTGCCGCCGATCACCACAGCTTTCCGCAAGATGACCCCGCCTTCGGTCTCAGCAACGCTCACGCGGCGGCAGACCGGTGAGACTCTCGGTGGTCTGCGCGAAGTTCCGCCAGCTCAGCAGGAAGGAGTCAAAACGGGAAAGGTCCTGGAAGTTGGAGACGGGCCCGAGCGAAATCCGTAGCGCACCGCCGGTCTGAATGCCTACCTCGTGCCGATAGTGGTCGACCGTATAAGGGCCGTTGCTGAGCCGGCCGGCTCGTAACAGGTCGTCTGTATCGAGGCGGAACGCGGCCTCTCCGACGCCGGGATTGCAGAAGCAGCCGGTCCGCAACGCTATGCCCATGTCGACGGATCGGCTCTCGACAAGGCGCTCATCGACCACGCGGCCGTTTCTGTCCATGAGGTTGAACGCGATGGTGGGTCCCCTGTCGACGACATCGCAAGGGCCGTAGACGGCGCACATCGGCATGCCGTTGTCGTGCTTCAGTTCCGTGATGCGATGCAGCGTGTACTGCAGGAGACTCGTCATGCGTGCCCGCGCCAGGTCCCGTTTGACGACGTTCGTGACATAGTCCAGTCCGATGCCGACACCGACCGCGCCGAGGAAGTTCGGCGTGCCGTCCTCGAACCCCTCCGCTCCCGGCGCGAGCGCGTGCCAGCCTCCCATCGCGCTGGATGCGATCACGGTGCCGCCCGAGAACCAGGGGCGCCGCAGAGCGGCCAGCGCCTCCTTCCTCGCGACGAGGCAGCCGATGCCGGTCGGCCAGCCGAAGATCTTGTAGAACGATATCGGCACGAAGTCGGGTTTGTGCTTGGCCAAGTCGAGGTCCTGAGACAGTACGAGGGCGGCCGCGTCGAGCAGCACTCGCCAGCCGTAGGTGTGAGCCACGGCGATCCAGTCGAGCGAATGGCGCACCCCGGAGAAGTTGCTCTGGGCCGGATAAGCGAAAAGCGAAGGGCCGTCCGTACCGGCGGCAAGTACCCGCGTCGTCTCGTCGACGTCGGCCCTCAAGTCCGCGCCGAGCGGTACCGTCGTCACCTCGGCGCCCACCCGCTCGGCGTACTCACGCATGCCCAGGACGGAGTTGTGGTTGTCCTGGAGGAGACCGAGACGGGACGGCGCGGTGAAGGGGAACGATTCGGCGACCAACCGGATCGCGGCCGATGCGTTCGCGCAGAACACCACGGTGTATTCGTCGGGTGGGCCGTTGAGGAAGTCGAGCACGGCCCGCTTGGCCGCTGTGATCGCTTCCGTTGAGCGCCGCGAGGGCAGATTCTCCGAGTGCGGATTGCCCCAGATGCCGTCGCAGACGGAGTCGCGGTATCTGTCCAGTTGGTATCGGCCGGGAAGCGCGCTGCCGGTGTAATCCAGGTACACCTGGCCGAGACGGTCCAGTTGTGAGAAATCCCGGGCCCGTACCTCGTCGAGATGATCCGCGGCAGCGTAGTGCCGGTAATGGCTCGTGAAGTCCGCGAGACTCAGCTCGGTGGCCGACATGGCCCGGCTCCTCTCAGATCCAACTGGCTCGACAGGCAACCACGCGCGTTTAATACATAAATATTAAGCTATCCTCCGGCTCGGGGAATTGTCAAGATCGGAAAGGAAGACGCGCATTCCTCACTTCTGTGATTGCGGGTCTCCGGTGCGGCGGATGAACCGGAGCGAGGGCGGTTCGAGGTCGGTGCGGGCGGGCATTCCCGGTGGCGGGTCCGGGCATCGGCGCGCGAACAGCCAGGGCTGCATGATCACGGCAGTGTCGGTCTTGCTGACCGACGTGGCCGTGGCGAGGAATTGCGGCAGCGATCCGTGGTGGTGGCGGTGGGCGGCGCACCACGTGCGCAGGCAACTCATGAACGCGTCGTCGCCGATCGACCGGCGGAGAACATGGGTCGCCATCGCTCCGCGTTCATAGACCTGGGTCGACAGGAGGTGGGCGGGGGAGGGGTCGCCGGGCGGCACCTGCCAGTAATCCGTGTCTGCGGCGCGCAGGTGATAGAAGCTGCTGAACAGCTCATCCGTGGTGCCCTCGTCGTTCTTCTCCGACCACATCCACGACAGGTAGGTGGAGATGCCTTCGCTGATCCAGATGTCGTTCCAGGCCGAGAGGCTGACCGAGTTGCCGAACCAGTGATGAGCCATTTCGTGTGCCACGACGTACGAGTCGACACTGTGGTGGAAGAAGCGGTCGCCGTAGATCGGATGGGTCTGGGTCTCCAGGGCGTGGGGGCCGGCCATGCGTGTCACCACTCCGCCGATGGCGTCGAACGGGTAGGGGCCGAGGAGGGTTTCGAGCCAGGTACGGACTGTCGGCGTGGTTTCGATGGAGGCCCGGGCCAGCGGCGCATGGTCGTTGACCCCGTCGCCGTAGGCGGAGATCCATTGCAAGCCGCCATCATCGAGAGTGTCGATCTCGATCCGCATCCTGTCGATGAGCAGCGAGTAGAGGTAGGAGGCCACGGGTTCGGCGGTCACCCAGCGGAAGCGATTCATGTGCGAGGTGCGCGAGTGCTCGACGAGGCGGCCCGGGGCAATGGCGGCGAATCCGCGCGGCACGGTGATGATGAGGTCGTAGGTTCCCTTGCGCGACGGGTGGTCGTTGGTAGGGAACCAGAATGCCGCCGCATGTGGTTCCCTCGCGGCGAGCGCGCCCAGAGGTGTGTTCAGCCAGGACCGCTCGCCTCGGATCTCAACCTCTCCGGGCAAGCCCGCGTAAGTGATGTCGATGTGGTGAACCCCGGCGTCGAAACCGGTGTCGGGTTCGATGACGAGCTTCCCGGGGACCGCCTTGGGGGTGAGCGTGGAGCCGTCGACGACCACTTCACGGGCTGGTAGTCCGAAGTCGAGCGCTATCGCCGGTACGTCCGCACTGACGGTGATCTCCAGGCGTGCCAGTCCCTGGAGCACGCCGGTGGTGATGTCGAAATCGACTTCAAGGGCGTGGTGGGTGATGGTGAACAAGTCGGAACCGTCGACGGGGAAGTAGGGGTCTCCCACACCGGCCAGGTCCGAGCCGGCCAGCAGCGAGGAGCCCGCGTGCCGGGCCGCTTCGGCCAGCACCTTGTCGAATTCCGTCTGGTCAGTCATGGCCGGGATCCCTCGATGGATGTCATCGGTCACAGACCGGCGACTGCGTCGATCGCGCTTTCGACGTCGGTTCCGGAGTTCTCGATGGTGGCGGCGAGCCGGGCGTACGACCGCGGGTACGGAGTCGTGGCCGATCGGATGTGCCGTGTCGCAAGTCCGGCCACGACGTCACGGGGATCGAGCCCGTTGACCTCGAAGCACACGATGCCTGCACTCATGCGCTCCGGCAGGGGGGTGATCAGACGAACTCCGGGAAGCGCGGCCAGCCCTTCCCTCAGTCGCGTGTTCAGGTCGAGTACGCGTCGACAGATCTCGGTCTTCCCGATGCTTGTCAGAAAGCCGATCGCCGCGGGAACGGCGTACAGGTACTCGTAGGCGACAAAGCCACCGGGTGAGACGAATGAGGCGCGTGTCGGCGGCAGATGTTTTCGGCCGACCCAGGCCCCGTACACGTCCGCGTCGAGTTCGAAGGTTGGAATTGTGGGTTCCACGTACCGCCAGCTCGCGGTCCCACCCCAGATGAATCCCGTGCCGCGGGGGCCGTGCATCCACTTGTGGACTCCTGACACGAAGAAGTCCACGCCCAATCCGTCGACCGGCTCGTCGAGGACCCCGCAGCCATGGACGCCGTCGACCACGATCAACGGACTCGGACGTGCCCCGTACCAGGCGCGGATCGCATCTGCTGCCTTGCGCACCGGCATCCGCACTCCGCTGCCGGAATACACCCAGGTCAATCCGACGACGCGGGTACGAGCGGTGAGTGCGCCGATCAGACGATCGATCAGGTCGTCCTCTGTCACCGCCGCGCCGTCCTCATAGAGCGATACGAATCGCGTGACGGCACCGCATTTCTCGGCCTTGCGCCGGGCTGCTTCGTGATGGGAGTAGTGGTCGTGCTCGGAGAGCAGGATCTCGTCGCCCGGGTGGAGTTGCAGTCCGGCGTACAGCAGCCCCAATCCGGCGGTTGTGCTCTGGACGAGTGCGAACTCGTCCGGCTGCGCCCCCACGTATCGGGCGATCGCGGACTTCGCCTGGAAGATCATGTTGGCTTCGCCGGGTTCCAGTGCGGCGAGTTCGGCCCACTCCGGTCGCGCGTCGATGCGATCGGCCAGCTCCGTGATCGCCTCGCGCACCGGTTTCGGATGCGAGGACAACATGAACGACGTGAAGTCGGCCCAGTCCGGCTGGAGATTGAAATTCGCCCGCACCTCCGCCCAATTGATGCCATCCGTCGATGGCGTGCTCTCTCGCATCGTGCGGTCGGTGTGCTTCTGCATAAGCGGGCCGTTTCTCCGCGAGCACGAGTCTTGGTAGGTCACTATATGTTGGATATAGTGGCATGCTGGTGGTGTCGCCTGCAAGACATGGGAGGGTGCTGGGAGTGAGTGGGGATATCCGCGAACACGTCACCCGTCTCGATGCGGTTCTGGGGTTCATGGCGACGACGCTGCCGCCCGCGTCACCCCGGCCGACGGCGCCTCTCACGGGCGGGCCTTTCACGGGCGAGCCGCTGCTGGTCAAGGATCTCGACCTCAAGCTGGCTCATGCGCCGTTGTGGCGCGGGAATCACGTCCTGCGCGAGCACGGCGCCGTCTCCAGCCACGACGACCCTCTGGGGCGGCGTCTGCGGGAACTCGGGTTCGACATCGTCGGGCGGACCAAGTCCGCCGAATTCGGCCTTGCGGTGACCACCGAGCCGCTTGCCTACGGTCCGGTGCGCAACCCGTGGGATCACGAGCGCAGCGCCGGAGGGTCGTCCGGCGGCTCGGCGTGCGCCGTGGCCGCAAGAGCGGTGCGGCTCGCGCACGGGACGGACTTGGGTGGGTCTCTCCGTATTCCGGCGGCTCACTGTGGAGTCTTCGCATGGAAGCCCGGCCTCGTGCGGCCCGCGACAACGCCGACGTTCGCGGCTTGGAACCAGCACGGATTCCTGGCGAGCAGGGTCGACGACCTGCGCCGCATGCTCCCGGTGCTGGGCCGGGACAAGCCGTCTGACGCCGACCGTTCCGGTACGGACGGCCCGACTCGGCGAGTCCGGGTCGGCGTACTCGCATCGGCTGTGAGTTCCGCGATCGACCTCGGCAGTGGCTCCGTCGAGGCGGTCGAACGGATGGCGGACAAGCTCAGTGACCAAGGCCATCACGTCCTCGCGGCCCATCCCCGAGTTCTCGAGGAGTTCGATCAGTTCGCGATGAAGACCACTCCCATGCTTGCCGGTTGGCTGGCACAGGAGGTGGCGGACGCTTCGAAGGATCTCGGCCGACCGCTGACCGAAGCCGATATGGAGCCTGGAACCGCCCAGATGCTGGCCATGGCGGCCCTGGCGACGCCCGAAGCTGTCAGGGACACGGTGCAGTGGCTGCACCGAATCGTCACGGATCTCACGGCATGGTGGGACCGGTTCGATGTCCTGTTGAGCCCCACGGTGCCCATCCAGGCGCCGCGGCTCGGGTGGTTGAACGATCCCGACACCGCGATGCACCGCACCTACGGGATGATGCAGTACACCGCGATGTTCAACGCGAGCGGACACCCGGCCGTCAGTGTTCCCTGCGTCGGGGCGGGAGACCTGCCGTACGGAGTGCAGCTCGTCGGAGCGCACGGATCCGAGGCGGACCTGCTGGACCTGGCCGAACAGTTGAGCCCCGACGGGGCGCCGACACCGCCGGTCCCGTAGTTCAGGAGCGGCCGTCAGATCCGGCTAGGACACCGCCTCGACCAGACCCTCGCCGGCCGGTGGCTTGTCCCCGCCCGAGTCGAGACTGAGGCCCAGCAGCTTCAGACAGCGCGACAGCGCCGTCGAGTCGCCGCTGATCGACATCCTTCCGGAGAGCACCGCGTCGAGCGGGCTGACCTGTTCGGTCCCGATCCGTATGAACGTCTCGGGGTCGGAGTCCACGACCAGCGCCGCCTTCCGCGGGGCGGGTCCTTCCGCGACGGTGGCGGTCCCGTTCGCGCACAGCACGCAGAAAACGTGGTCACCGATGCGGAACTCGTATGCTTCATCGGCCTCTGGTGCCGGTCCGGCCGCGACCATCGCCTCCACCGCCACCATGCCCCACTCGGCACGCACCAGATCGGTGGGCTCATAAGTGGTGATGTGCGACAGGCCCCATGAAGCCAGACCGAGGATGACCGGCCTGAGTGCCTCACCGCTCTCCGTCAGCCGGTACTCGACGCCACGGCCGTCGCCAGGGACCGGCTCCCGTTCGACCAGTCCCTCGTCGGTCAGCATTTGCAGGCGCGCGGCGAGGAGGTTCGGTCCGATGCCGACCAGGCTCTCACCGAGGAGCTGGTTGTACCGTTTCGGCCCGTTGATCAGGTCACGAATGATGAGCAGGGTCCAGCGCTCCCCGACGATGTCCAGCGCCGCCGCGACAGCGCACATCTGCCGATATCGCTTCGTTCCCATATACCCTCTCACCTCCATGCAAGGTCAGCCGCCTACTGAGCAGTCTACTATCAGCGAATGTCGGGCCCGTTTTTGGTAGTGGCCTTCCGTGGCAGGGGCTCCGTGACAGGGGCTCTCAGTTCTCGCTCGTGCGAGGACTCGCGCGAAGGAAGGTGTCGAGTCGGTCGGTGAAGCCCGGTGCCGCGGCGACGAAGTGCCCGGCGCCCGGGTGTACGGTGCGCTCGCCGCCGAGCGTGACCGCGAGGGCGTCGCAGATCCGCTCGTGCGCGGCCGCGTGGTCTCCCGACGCGACGAGTACCGGGACGCGGGCCCGGCGGATGAGGTCGAGCCGTGGACGCGCCTGGCCGGGCAGCCGGGCTCCGTGCGCGCGACGGACACCGGCGACCACCTCGTGCGGGAGCGGGCCGTCGTCAACGGAGGCGCCCGCGAGGCGCAGGAACTCCCGCAGCTCGGCGGGGTCCGTGTCCATTCCGCGGGTGAGGACCGCATCGCCGAGGCGCTGTAGTCGCGCCACGTCGGGGTCGTCCGGGACGAGGAAGGCGAGGGGCGGCTCGATCAGGGTGAGCGAGCGCACGCTGTCCGGCGCGGCCGCGACCGCGGCCAACGCCCCGAGGGCACCGTAGGAGTGGGCGACGACGTGCGGGCGGCCGACGAGCAGCGGCGCCAGGTCCAGGGCATCCACCTCATAGTCCTGACCTCCCCGTGGCGCCGGACTCGGCCGGTAGCCGCGCCGATGGACGTACGCCAGCGTCCAGCGGTCGGCCAGCGCGGACAAGGCGCCCCACGTCGTCCGCGGACCGGCGCCCCCGTGTACGAGCAGGACCTCCGGCCCCGAACCGGCGCGCACCACCACGACTTCGTCCACGGGGCGAGAGCATAATGGCGCACGCGTAGTCGTCCGCGGACCTTGACGGTAGACGCCCTCTCACACGAGCCACGGGAATTGCCGGGAACCTGTGCCGCACCTTTTGCGAGCGGCGCGCCTGTGGGTTCTGGCTAGGAGCCGAGCAGTTCGGCGGCGGAGACGTCCTTCGCTCGGGAGAAGGCGCGGTAGACGTGGTGCGCGAGGCCGGGCCGCTCCTGCAGGAGATCGCGCCGGATGACGACCGTGTGCATGATCGGGAAGATCCCTGTCCGGTTGTAGTAGTCGCGCTCCACCGACGCGAAGTCTTCGAACAACCGCGTGACGTTCGGAGATTTGTCGGTGGCCCCGGTCCTCATGGTGAGATCGACGCCTTCGATGCCTACGCTTCCATCGAACAGCGGCCGGGTCGTGTCGTAGGGGAAACAACTCTTTGGCCATTCGGGCGGCCGCGTCCGGCGTACGGGCTGGAAGTCCGCTCGGCGACGACGCCCTCGACGCGCCGTGAGTCGAACTGACACAGATCGTCAACTGATTGATTCTCACGGATCTGGTCACTTCCCCGGTCCTGCGTAGGGTTCCAAGAAGGCGGCACAGTGCGGCATTTGCGCACTCGATCTGCTGCCGCGCCGAGTGTTCAGGCGCATCCACGAGAGAAGGAACCACACCCCCTATGCGCGCCCTTGTGGTCGACCACAGTGAGGCCGGACCCATCCGGTTCGCCGATGTCGATGAGCCCGTACCGTCCGCCGGTGAGGCGCTGGTGGAGGTACGGCACATCGCTCTCAACTTCGGAGAGCTGAATTACGTGCAGCAGTGGCCGGCCGGTGCTGTGCACGGTCACGACGCGGCCGGCGTCGTGGTGCGCGCCGCCTCCGACGGCTCGGGGCCACCCGAAGGGGCGCGCGTCGCCGTGGGCATGGCTCCCCACGCGTGGGCGGAGCGGGTGGCGGTCAGCCCCGCCTCGCTCGGCACCGTCCCCGAGGGCGTGGACCTGGCCGACGCCGCCGCCCTGGGGATCGCCGGAGTCACCGCACTGCGGGTGCTGCGCAAGCGTTCCCTGCTGGCGCGCGACGTGCTGATCACCGGCGCCAGCGGGGGCGTGGGGCACTTCGCCGTGCAACTGGCGGCGCTGGCGGGCGCCCGGGTGACGGCACTCGTCGGTTCGCCGGAGCGGGCCGCCGGACTCCGTGCACTCGGTGCCGACAAGGTCCTGACCGATCTGGCGGGGACCGAGGGCCGGTTCGACCTCGTCCTGGACACGGTCGCCGGGCCGCTGATGGCCCAGGCCTGGAGCTCCCTCGCCGAGGGCGGCACCCTCCACCTGGTCGGCTACTCCTCGGGGCAGGACACCACCTTTCCGTCAGGGACCTTGTTCGGCTTCGGGGAACCCCGCACCATCGCCACCTACGGCGACATGACGCCGACCGGCGGGGAACTGACGGACCTGCTGGGCCTCATGGCCGCCGGGAGGCTCTCGGCACCGGTCGGACTGCGAGGCGACTGGCAGGACGTGGGCGACGCCGTCCAGGCGCTGTTCGCGCGGAAGGTGCACGGAAAAGTCGTTCTTGACGTGGCCTGACGCTGAGGATGGACCCATGGATGTGCTGGCGGAGGTGTTGCGTGTTTCGGGGGCGCGTGGGGCGCTCGGGGTCATGCTGGAGGCCGGAGGAACCTGGGGCCTGTGGCTGGACTCCTCTCCAGGGGCGGCACTGCACGTGGTGTCCCGCGGCACCATGTGGCTCCATGTCCCGGGCGAGAAACCTCTTCAGGTGCATGAGGGAGACGCCGTCCTGGTGTCGCCGGGCATCGCACACGGGATAGCCGGTGGCGCCGACGTGACGATGGGTTCCTGCGACCGTGCGGCGGCGGCCCGGTCGTTCGGCGATGGCCGGCCCATGCGGCTGGGCTCGGCACCGGTGCGGACGGAAGTGATCGTCCTGCACTACGAGCAGGACCCGGAGGTGCGCACCCCGGTGCTCACCTCCCTCGCCCGGCCGATGCACGTCACGGCCCGCCAGAACGCGCAGCTCAAACGGACCGTCGAACTTCTCGCCGCCGAGCTCGCACAGCCGCAGATCGGTACCACCGCCGCCATCAACAGCATCGTCGACCTGTTGCTCGTCCAGTTCGTACGCGCCTGGCTGGCCCGCCACCCGCAGGAGCGGTCCGGCTCATGGCTGGGAGCGATGCGTGATCCGGTCGTGCGCGACGCTCTGGCATGTGTCCACGCCCACCCGGAACACCCCTGGACCACGGAGGCACTGGCCGCCGCGACGAGCGTCTCCCGGGCGACGCTGTCCAGGCGCTTCAGGTCCGCCCTCGGACAGACGCCGGGCGCTTACGTGACGCAGTGGCGCATCGACCTGGCCTCCGTCCGGCTCCGCGATACCGATGAGCCCGTCGAGTCGATCTCCGGCGCGGTCGGCTACGCCTCTCCGCACGCCTTCAGCCGTGCCTTCAGACGGGCCCGAGGCACGGCCCCGGGCGAGTACCGTTCCCGACGTCGCACGTGACCCGGCCCCGGGAGGCTGTCCGCCTGGTGGGCCGCCCGGTGGCGGGTCTTCGTTCTCGCGCCGATGAAAGCACAGGTCAGAGCGGTGCGGCCGACGGCGTCAGGTGGCGCAATGCTGCCGCAACACTACTGCGGCCACCGCGCCGGTACGTTCCCTGCCATGCCAGCCGAACACAGCCAGACCGCACGTCCGGTCGACGCCGCGCGGCGTCGCCGGCTCCGTGCGGACCAGGCGCGGCAGCTCGCTGATCTGCTGCGCCGCCAGATACTGACGGGCGGCTTCCCGCACGGCGTCCTGCCCCTGGAGGACGCCATCGCCACCGACTACCGGGCCAGCCGCAACACCGTACGGCAAGCCCTTGACCTGCTGCGCGGCGAGCAGCTCGTGGAGCGCAGGGCCGGCGTCGGCACGGTGGTGGTGGGCGAGAAGTACCCGCACGCCCTCGACCGGCTCCAGGGCTTGGCCGAGATCCTGCGCGAGCACGGCCAAGTCACCAACGAGGTCCGCACGGTGGGCCCCGTCAGCGCCCCGGGCCCGGTGGCGCACCGGCTCGGGCTGCCCGAGCACAGCGACGTGCTCTGTATCGAGCGGCTGCGCCGCCTGAACGGTCTGCCGCTCTCGCTCGACCTGTCGTACCTGCCGATGGATGTCGGCGGTGACCTGCTCGGCCGCGACCTGGAGAACACGGACGTGTTCAGGCTCCTGGAGGCGGCCACGGGCGGCCCGCTCGGCCATGCCGAGATGACGCTCGAAGCCGTGAACGCCGACGCGCACTCCGCCGCGGTCCTCCAGGCCCCGCGCGGCAGCGCCGTCCTGATGCTGGAGCGGCTCACCCACCTGCCCGACGGGCGGCCCGTGGACCTGGAGTTCATCCGCTTCCGCGGTGACCGCATCACCATGAGCGGCGTCCTGCGCCGGTCCGTCTGACCTTCCGCCGACGATCCCTCACCGCCCCTCCTGGAGTCAGCCATGCCTGTTGTCCCGCACCGCGCCGACGTGCCCGTGACCATCGACGAGTCCCTGTGCATCGACGGCTGCACCCTCTGCGTCGACATGTGTCCGCTCGACTCGCTCGCGATCCGCGAGGACAACGGCAAGGCGTACATGCACGTCGACGAGTGCTGGTACTGCGGCCCGTGCGCGGCCCGGTGCCCCACCGGTGCGGTCACCGTCAACATGCCCTATCTGCTCCGGTGAAAGGCCCGACCCCGATGACAGGCAAACCTTCCGGCGCCCTCGCCCGGCTCCTCCCGCTCGCCCTGCTGGTCCCTCTCGCCACCGCGTGCGGCGGCGCGGCCGGGGCCGATGACTCCGGCACCGTCACGGTGACCGTCGGCTACCAGTCCAAGACGATCAACACCGTCACCGCCGGCACCCTGCTGCGCTCCCTCGGCTACTTCGAGGAGGAGCTCGCGGCCCGCGGCAAGAAGGACGGCAAGACCTACGAGGTGAAGTGGCAGGACTACGCCACCGGAGCCCCGATCACCGCTCAGATGACCGCCGGCAAGATCGACATCGGATCGATGGGCGACTATCCGCTGCTGATCAACGCGGCCCGCGGCAAGCAGCTCGGGCAGCCGACCCGCCTCGTCTCCGTCACCGGGTACAACCTGCGCGGGGGCCTCAACACCGTCGTCACGGCCCCCGGTTCGAAGCTGCGGTCGCTGTCCGGCCTGCGCGGCAAGAAGGTGTCCACGAGCGTCGGGTCGGCCGCCGACGGCACGCTGATCCGGGCCCTCGAACACGCCGGGATCGACCCGGAGAAGGGCATCAGAAAGCTCAACCAGCAGCCCAGCGTGGGTGCGTCCGCCCTGGCCGGCGGAAGCGTCGACGCCCTGTCCCAGTTCGTCGCCTGGCCGGGGCAACTGGCGTACGAGGGCAAGGCACAGGCGCTGTACGACGGGGCCGACCTTAAGCTGCCGACCTTCCACGGTGTCACCGTCCGGGAGGAGTTCGCGAAAAAGCGCGCCGGGGTGCTCGACGATTTCCTCACGGCCCAGCGGCGCGCCACCGACCACCTGCGCGAGCGGCCGGTCGCCGCCGCCGAGTCGGTGGCGAAGGAGACCGGGCTGCCCGCCGAGGCGGTCTACCTCTACAACGGCGCCCACGGCATCGCCACCTTCGACCCGGCGCTGCGTCCGGAGCTGATCACCGCCCTGAAGAAGGACGTCCCGATCTTGCGGGGAGCCAAGCTGGTGGACGACGTCGACGTGGACTCCTTCGTCGACCCGGAGCCGCTCGCGCGGGCCGCCCACGCCCCCGCCTATCCCAGGGCTGGCGCCGCCGAGTCCGAGCTGTGGCTCAAGGGGCGCGACACCACCCGTACCTTCAAGGACCCGGAGAAGCTCCTCGCGGCCGTCGCCGCGGCGGGGGAGGCGGACGTCCGCGCCGCGTACGTCCCGGACGCGCTGACCGGCACCCTCTGGTTCGCCGACCGGGCCGTATGGGTCGCGGACGGCTCCGGCCTGCGCGCCTTCGTCACCCCCGACCACGCGAAGACGTACGTGGGCCGGCACGCCGGCGCCCGTGCCGTCAGCTACGCCGACGCCCTGGAGCTGGCGTCATGAGCGCCGTCAGGCGGCTGGTCCGGGTGGCCTCGCTCGCCGCCGCCCTCGGCCTCTGGCAGCTCCTGACCACCGCGGACGTCGATCTGTGGCTGCGCTTCGGCCAGTTCCCCACGGTCGGGGAGGTGGCGTCCGCCTTCGGCGACCGGCTCGGCACCGTCTCGTACCGGCAGGACCTCGTCCACAGCCTGCGCCGCATCCTGATCGGCTTCCTGCTCGCCGCGGTCCTCGGGGTGGCCGTGGGCACGGCGATCGCCCGGTCGCGGTGGGCCGCCGACCTGCTGGGGCCGCTGGTCGAAGTGGTCAGGCCGGTCCCGGCGATCGCCCTGGTCCCGGTCGCGATCCTGCTCCTTCCCACCAATGAACAGGGCATCGTCTTCATCACCTGCACCGCCGCGTTCTTCCCGGTCCTCGTGTCGACCCGGCACGCGGTGCGCGCGCTCGCCCCGGTGTGGGAGGAGGCGGTGCTCACCATGGGCGGCGGCCGGCTGCGGGTGCTGTTCTCCGTGGTGCTGCCCGGCGCGCTGCCCGGCATCTTCAGCGGGCTCTCGGTGGGCATCGGAGTCGGCTGGATCTGCGTGATCTCCGCCGAGATGATCTCCGGCGAGTACGGGGTCGGTTACCGCACCTGGCAGGACTACACGGTCGTCGACTATCCGGGCGTCTTCGTCGGCATGGCCACCATCGGCGCACTCGGCTGGCTCACCTCCACCGCGGTGGAAGCACTCGGCCGCCGCGCCACCGCCTGGCTGCCGCGCCCGCCCGAGCGGGCCCCGTCCCGCGCCGCACGCCGCGCCGTCCGCGCGGCGCGCCCGGCGGAACCGTCCCCCGCCGTCGCCCCGGCCCTCGGCAAGGAGCCCGTCGCATGAACCCCGTACCGCCCGTGACCGCCCCCGCACGGCAGGGCGCCGAACTCGTCCTCGACGACGTACGGCTCGGCCACCGCGGGGGGCAGGCGCTGCCCGGAACCGTGCGGCTGCGGATCGCGCCCGGCGAACTCGTCGCCGTACTCGGGCCTTCCGGCTGCGGCAAGTCCACGCTGCTGCGCACCCTGGCCGGGCTGCTGCCGCCACTGGGCGGGCGGGTGACGCAGGACGGGGTGCCGGTCGGCGGGCCCGCGGCCGACCGGGCGCTCGTCTTCCAGGAGGACGCGCTGCTGCCGTGGCGCAGTGTCCGCGCCAACGTCGAACTCCCGCTCGCCATCCGCAGGACGGGCCGGGCCGAGCGTCGGCGGGCCGCCGCCGACTGGCTGGAGCGGGTGGGTCTCGCCGGGCACGCAGGCAAGCTGCCGCGTCAGCTCTCCGGCGGACAGCGGCAGCGCGTGCAGCTCGCCCGCGCCCTGGCCGGGAAGCCCCGCGCGGTGCTCATGGACGAGCCGTTCGGCGCGCTCGACCCGCACACCCGTGCCGGGATGCAGGACCTGCTCGTGGAGATCCTGCGCGGCACCGGCGCGACCGTCGTCTTCGTCACCCACGACGTGGACGAGGCGCTCCACCTCGGCGACCGCGTCGCCCTGCTGCCCTCCGGGGAGGTGCTCGACGTCCCGCACCCCCGGCGGCGGGACGCAGTCGACGCACCGGCCACCGCGGAGCTGCGCCGCCGCGTCCTGGCATCCCTGTGACCCCCGTACACCCTTCTGTGAAAGGCCGTCCCGTGGACTCCCCCCTGGCCGCCCCCGCCCTCGCCGACGCGACCGAACTCTCCTGCGACGTCCTCGTCATCGGCGGCGGCACCGCGGGCACCATGGCCGCCCTGACCGCCGCAGAGCACGGCGCGAACGTGCTGCTCCTGGAGAAGGCCCACGTACGGCACTCCGGCGCGCTCGCCATGGGCATGGACGGCGTCAACAACGCGGTCATCCCCGGTCGTGCCGAACCCGACGACTACGTCGCGGAGATCACCCGCGCCAACGACGGCGTCGTCGACCAGTCTACGGTCCGCCAGACCGCCACCCGCGGCTTCGCGATGGTCCAGCGCCTGGAGTCGTACGGCGTGAAGTTCGAGAAGGACGAGCACGGCGAGTACGCGGTCCGCCAGGTGCACCGCTCCGGCTCGTACGTGCTGCCGATGCCGGAGGGAAAGGACGTCAAAAAGGTCCTGTACCGGCAGCTCCGGCGCCGCGAGATGCGCGAGCGCATCCGCATCGAGAACCGGGTGATGCCGGTGCGGGTGCTCA
Organism: Streptomyces sp. NPDC046465; assembly: GCF_040646035.1. NCBI lineage: Bacteria > Bacillati > Actinomycetota > Actinomycetes > Kitasatosporales > Streptomycetaceae > Streptomyces > Streptomyces sp. NPDC046465. Next base: position 48,623 of record NZ_JBEYZK010000019.1, on the reverse strand, counting down.
CGGTGGCGGGACGCGCCGTGGGCGCGGCGGGCTTCAACACGCGTACGGGCGAGTTCGTCACCGTCAGGGCGGGCGCGGTGATCCTGGCCACCGGGCCCTGCGGGCGCCTCGGCCTGCCCGCGTCCGGCTACCTCTACGGGACGTACGAGAACCCGACGAACGCGGGTGACGGCTACGCGATGGCGTACCACGCGGGCGCCGCGCTCACCGGCATCGAGTGCTTCCAGATCAACCCGCTCATCAAGGACTACAACGGCCCGGCGTGCGCGTACGTCGCCAACCCCTTCGGCGGCTACCAGGTGAACCGGCACGGCGAGCGGTTCGTGGAGTCGGACTACTGGTCGGGCCTGATGATGTCGGAGTTCGCGGCGGAACTCGCCTCCGACCGGGCCCCGGTGTACCTCAAGCTCAGCCATCTGCCGGAGGAGACCATCAGCGCCGTCGAGTCGATCCTGCACACCACGGAACGGCCCACCCGCGCCGCCTTCCACGAGGGCCGCGGCCACGACTACCGCACGCACGACATCGAGATGCACATCTCGGAGATCGGACTGTGCGGCGGGCACTCGGCGTCCGGGGTGCGGGTCGACGCGCACGCGCGCACCACCGTGCCCCGCCTGTACGCGGCCGGCGACCTGGCCTGCGTACCGCACAACTACATGATCGGCGCGTTCGTCTTCGGCGACCTGGCCGGGGAGGACGCGGCGCAATACCGGGCGTACGAGGGGGCACTGCCGGACGAGCAGCTCGCCGCCGCGCACGAGCTGGTCTACCGGCCGCTGCGGAACCCCGACGGACCGCCGCAGCCGCAGGTCGAGTACAAGCTGCGCCGGTTCGTGAACGACTACGTGGCGCCTCCCAAGACGGGGGCGAAACTGTCGCTCGCGGTCGAGGCGTTCGAGCGCATGCGGGGCGACATCGCGGGGATGGGGGCGCGGACCGCCCATGAGCTGATGCGGTGCGCGGAGGTGTCGTTCATCCGGGACTGCGCGGAGATGGCCGCACGCGCCTCGCTGGCGCGGACCGAGTCCCGCTGGGGCCTGTACCACGAACGCCTCGACCACCCGGGGCGCGACGACGCGGGATGGCTGCACCATCTCGACCTGCACAAGTCGGCGTCGGGCACGATGGAGTTCACGGCACGCGCGGTCGAGCCGTACGTGGTGGCGGTACCGGAGTTCACCCCGGCCCCCGGCCCCGACCAGCCCCTTGGCGAGGCCCCGCTGACCCAGGTGGCGACCGCGGGCTCCCGCGGCACGGCCCCGGCCGCCCGCCGGGACACCGCGGGGCAGCCACCGAAGCCGCCCCTGCCGCCCCTGCCGCCTCTGCCGACGGACCCGGCCCCCGCCGCCTCGGCCTCCGACCTCCTCACGCTGCTCGCCCTCGCCGAGGAGTCCCCCGACCTGGACGCCCTGGCCCCCTACCTCACGGCGCCGGAGGCCGACGTACGCGCGGCTGCCGTCGCCGTGCTCGCCGAGACGGTGCCCGACGGTGCGGGGCCCGCGCTCGCCGCCCGGCTGCGCGACCCCGCGCCGCAGGTCAGGGAGGCCGCCGCGGGCGCCCTGCGGGAGCTGGTCGAGGTGCTGCCCGCCGATGCCGACCTGGCGGACGGCCTGCGGGCGGCGCTCGACGAGACGGCGGACCCGGCGGTACGCGGGGCGGCGCTCGACGTGCTGCGGGAGCTGCGGCTCGGGGACGCCGCCGGGTACTCCGCCGCGCTCGGCGACCCCCACGTCGACGTCCGCATCCAGGCCGTCCGGGCGTTGGTCTCGGTGAACGCGGTCGCCGACCTCGCCTCCGCCGCCGCGGACCCGGCCCGCGAGGTGCGGGTCGCGGTGGCCCGTGGCCTAGCGGCGGTGCACGACCCCGCGCCGGCGCCGCTCGGCCCGCTCATCGACGACCCCGACCCGCTGGTCAGGGCGGCCGCACTGACCGCACTCGCCGCCACCGGGTGCCCGCCCGCATACGCGGAACGGGCCGTGGCCGCGCTCGGCGATCCCGCCTGGCAGGTCAGGGCGGGCGCTGCGACCGCCCTGCGCGCGGCGCGGGCCGATGCGGCCGTCCCCGGCCTCGCCGAGGCCGCGGCCGACCCCGGGGCGGACGTCCGCAAGGCCGCCGTCCTGTCGCTCCTCGTCCACCGCGCCGACCCCGGCGCCCGCGCGGCCCTGGCCGCCGCGGTCACCGACACCGACGCGGACGTCCGCGCCTACGCCTCCCGTGCCGCGTCGTCCTGAAGGCCTCCGGCCACCTCGTACGATGGACTGCCGTGGATGGGCAGGTCGAACGGATGGGTCTCAACGGATGGGTGGCTCAGGAATGCTGAGAGAGGTCACCGCGACCCGTTACGTCGAACCGCTGCGCACCGGCGGCTCCGTCCCCGGCGTCGTCGAGGCCGACGACCTCGGTACGTACGTCGTGAAGTTCACCGGGTCCGCGCAGGGACGCAAGGCGCTCGTCGCCGAGATCGTCGTCGGTGAACTGGCGCGCAGGCTCGGGCTGCGCTTCCCCGATCTGGTCCTCGTGCACTTCGATCCGGCCGTCGCCGCCGACGAACCGCACCAGGAGGTCCAGGACCTGCTGCGGGCCAGCGCCGGCCTCAACCTCGGCATGGATCTGCTGCCGGGCGCCAAGGACTTCACCCCGGACGCCGTCGACGTCGACCCGCTGGAGGCGGGCAAGGTCGTCTGGCTCGACGCCCTCACCGCCAACGTCGACCGCACGGTGCACAGTTCGAACCTGATGGTCTGGCCCACCTTCGGCGTCCGGCCGCCGAAACTGTGGCTCATCGACCACGGGGCCGCCCTGGTCTTCCACCACCGCTGGGGCGCGTCCGCACCCGACAAGACGTACGACTTCCGCCACCACGCCCTCGGGGTGTACGGGCCCGACACGGTGGCGGCCGACGCCGAACTGGCGCCGCTCGTCACGGAGTCGGTGCTCCGCGAGATCGTCGGCCTCGTCCCGGACGCCTGGCTGGCCGACGAGCCCGGCTTCACCTCCGCGGACGAGGTGCGCGAGGCGTACGTCGGGTTCCTGCTGGCCCGCGCCCGCTCCTCCGCGGCGTGGCTGCCGACCGACTTCCCCAGCAGGGGCGAGCTGGCGGCCGCGGACGCACGCCGCGCCGAGGCCACCGAGAAGGCCCGGCCCGCCTGGCTGAAGCGGGTCCCCGACCTGCACGGCAAGCCTCCCGCGGAGCAGGACTGGTCGCGGCACGTCGGCTGAGCGCGCGAAAGCCCCCGGCGCTGTGCGGTGCCGGGGGCCTTGCCGTGTCCGCCGTCGGATCAGCGCAGCTGCTCGTAGGCCGGGAGGGTCAGGAAGTCCGCGTAGTCCGCGTCCAGGGAGACCTGGAGGAGGAGGTCGTGGGCCTGCTGCCACTTGCCGGCCGTGAAGGCCTCGTCGCCGATCTCGGCCCGGATGGCGGCCAGTTCACCGGCGGCCACCTCGCGGGCGAGGTCCGCGGTGGCGGTCTGGCCGTTCTCGAAGACGACGCCCGCGTTGATCCACTGCCAGATCTGCGAGCGCGAGATCTCGGCGGTGGCCGCGTCCTCCATGAGGTTGAAGATGGCGACGGCGCCGAGGCCCCGCAGCCAGGCCTCGATGTAACGGATGCCGACCTGGACGGCGTTGACCAGGCCGTCGTACGTGGGCTTCGCGTCGAGGGAGTCGATGGCGATCAGGTCGCCCGGGGCGACGTGCACGTCCTCGCGCAGCCGCTCCTTCTGGTTGGGCTTGTCGCCCAGGACCGCGTCGAAGGACTTCATGGCGATCGGGACCAGGTCCGGGTGCGCCACCCACGAGCCGTCGAAGCCGTCGCCCGCCTCACGGTCCTTGTCGTTCTTGACCTTCTCGAACGCGACCTTGTTGACCTCCGCGTCCTTGCGGGACGGGATGAACGCCGCCATGCCGCCGATCGCGTGCGCGCCGCGCTTGTGGCAGGTGCGGACGAGGAGTTCGGTGTACGCCCGCATGAACGGGGCGGTCATCGTCACCAGGTTGCGGTCCGGCAGGACGAACTTCGAGCCGCCGTCACGGAAGTTCTTGACGATGGAGAAGAGGTAGTCCCAGCGTCCCGCGTTCAGCCCGGAGGCGTGGTCGCGCAGCTCGTAGAGGATCTCCTCCATCTGGTACGCGGCGGTGATCGTCTCGATCAGGACGGTCGCGCGGACCGTGCCCTGCGGGATGCCGACGTAGTCCTGCGCGAAGACGAAGATGTCGTTCCAGAGGCGGGCCTCCAGGTACGACTCCGTCTTCGGGAGGTAGAAGTACGGGCCCTTGCCGAGCTCGATGAGGCGCTTGGCGTTGTGGAAGAAGTACAGGCCGAAGTCGACGAGTGCGCCGGGCACCGGCTTGCCGTCGACCTGCAGGTGCCGCTCGTCCAGGTGCCAGCCGCGCGGGCGCATGACGACCGTGGCGAGCTCGTCGGCGCCCTTGAGGGCGTACGACTTGCCGCTGCGCTCGTCCGTGAAGTCGATGCGGCGCTCATAGGCGTCGGTGAGGTTGAGCTGGCCGAGGATCACGTTCTCCCACGTGGGGGCGGACGCGTCCTCGAAGTCGGCGAGCCAGACCTTGGCGCCCGAGTTGAGGGCGTTGATGGTCATCTTGCGGTCGGTCGGGCCCGTGATCTCCACGCGGCGGTCGTTCAGCGCGGCCGGGGCCGGTGCGACCTTCCAGGAGTCGTCCTCGCGGATCGCGGCGGTCTCCGGGAGGAAGTCCAGGGTGGAGGTGCGGGCGATCTCGGCACGGCGCTCGCCGCGGCGGGCGAGGAGCTCGTCACGCCGGGGCGTGAACAACCGGTGCAGCTCGGCCACAAAGGCGAGGGCCGCGTCGGTGAGCACCTCTTCCTGTCGGGGCAGGGGCTCTGCGTCGACGATGGCCAGCGGCGACGGCGCTAGTGCGGACATGAGCTGTCACTTCCTTCAGAGAGCTGCACGGAGGGTGCCGGTCGAGCCGCCGGGCAGACGCAGTGGCACTGGGTGCCACAGGGGCCGAGGTACGGCTGAGGGGCCCCGTCCGAGGTAACGGGCCTTCTGGTCAGTGGATACTAGTTTCCTCATGGTGGAAGTTCAATGGTTTGTTGATGTCGAGATTCTTCTCGTCGACAGAACGTGTCGCTGAGTGCCATGGCGGTCACTCCATGTGGGCCGGTGTCCCTGGCGCCCCGGAGGCTGCGATTCCGGGCTCGGGCCGAGGTGCGGGGTCCAAGCGGCTGAGGTCCTCGGCCGTGTCGATGTCGTACGCCTGCGCCACGTCCCCGCACTCGACGAGAGAGATCTCACTCGCGTGCTCCCGCACGTAGTCGCGTGCCCCACGGTCACCCACCGCACTCGCCTCGATTCCCGCCCAATGCGCGGACCCGAACAGGACCGGATGGCCCCGGCGCCCGTCGTACGCGGCCGCCGCGAGCGTCGAGGGCGAGCGGTACGCGGCGCGCACGCGGGCGGTGGCCGCCGCGCCGATCCCCGGCTGGTCGACGAGCGAGACCAGCGCGGCGGCCGCGCCGGTGCCCCGCAGCGAGTCGATCCCCGCCCGGAGCGAGGAGCCCATCCCCTCCTCCCACTCCGGGTTGTCGATCAGTACGCAGCCGGGGAGCGAGGCCCGCGCGCGCACGGCGTCGGCGGCCGCGCCGAGGACCACGTGCACCCGCTCGCACCCGGCCTCGCGCAGCACCCGTACGGCGTGCTCCACCAGTGGCCGGCCCCGGTGTTCCAGGAGGGCCTTCGGCCGCCCGCCGAGGCGCCGCCCGCCCCCCGCGGCGAGCAGCAGCCCGACGACCTCTCCCGCCCCGTCGGCCCGCGCGTTCGTCGCTCCAGTCGTCATGCCTCCTGGATACACCCAACGGGCTCCACGCGTACGTGGCAGTAGTCACGTCCTTCACAGCGCTCGCAATGTGGCGCATCACTATCGGGGAAGGTTTACTGACCCGCGGTCCTCACGTGCCCGACCAGCACCACGAGGACCGCTGGAGCCGGAAAGAGAAGCCAGAGTGAGAAGCCAGAGCGGGAAGAGGGGGAGAACGGTGTTGCCGAGTGTGGGGCAGATGCGAGTGAACGGCAGCGACGAGGACCCGCGGGTGGCGGAACTGCACACCGCTGTGGCCCGGTTGCGCCGTGAACTCGCCGCGCACCCGGCGGAGTTCACGGACCGCGGCATCGCCGAGGACGAGCTGGCCGCGCTCGCCGAGATGGCGTACGGCGGCGCCCCCGAGATCCCCAGGATGCGCCGCTCCCTGCTGCTCGTCGCGGGCGCGATCGGCTCGGTCAGCGCGCTGGCCGCGGGCCTCGCGGCGGTACGGGTCGCGGTGGAGATGTTCGGGGAGCCGGGGAGGGGCTGAGCCCTTCCCCTGCGGGCGGGCGTCAGGCCACCCAGTGGCGGCGGTGCACGTCCGTCCCCGGGGCGCCCGCGGCCCGCAGGTCGCCGGAGAGCGCGGTCGCCAGACGGAGCACGGCCTGCTCCGAGCGCTCCGGCGACAGCGTGTACGGGATGCGCAGCCGGTGCTCGTGCGTCCCCGGGTCCGCGCCGAAGCGCGAACCGCCCTCGATCCGCACGCCGTGCGCGAGCACCGCGCGGGCCAGCGACGACGCGATCGGCCGCCCCAGATCCACCCAGAGCGAGAGCCCGCCGGGCGGCGACTGCCAGCGCCACTCGGGCAGATGGCGGGCGAGCGACGCGGCAAGCGCGTCCCGCTGCGCCCGCAGCCGGGGCAGCCGCTCCCGCAGCACGTCGTCCATCCCGCGCAGCAGGTGCAGTGCCACCAACTGCTCGATGACGGGCGTCGCCATGTCGCGCGCCACCCGCTTCGTCGCCAGTTCGGTGATCAGCCCCGACCCGGCCCGCACCCAGCCGATCCGCAGCCCGCCCCAGTGTGTCTTGCTCAACGACCCCACGGTGAGGACCTGTTCGCCCACCCCGTGCGGCGCGAGCGAGGCGAACGGGACGGGTGGCGGCCCGTCCAGGGCGATGTCCGCGATGGTCTCGTCGATCAGCAGCCAGGTGCCCGTGGCGCGGGCCGTCTCCAGGATGCGTACCCGCTGCTCGTGCGGCATCAGACTGCCCGTCGGATTCTGGAAGTCGGGGACGAGATACGCGATGCGGGGCGCCGCCTGCCGCAGCGACGACTCGACGAGACCGCTGTCCCAGCCGTCCTCCGTGACCGGAACCGGCACCGCCCGCAGCCGCGCGTCACGGATCGCGTCCAGGGCGTTCGGGTACGAGGGGTTCTCGACGAGCACCCGGTCGCCCTGCCTGCCCAGGAGGGCCAGGACCAGGGACAGCGCGTGCTGGGCGCCGGTGGTGATGAGGATCTGGTCCGGCAGCGTGGGCAGCCCGCGCCGCGTGAATCGCTCGGCGACGGCGGCCCGCAACTCCGGTATCCCGTACGGGTGGTAGCCCGGCGTCGGCGCGTGCGCGGCCAGCAGCGCGCCCGCCGAGGCCAGCGCCGCCGTGAGCTCGGCCTCCGGCGCGCCGGGCGCCGCCACGGCCAGGTCGAGGACGTCGTCGCCCGCGGGGAACGCCGCCACGCTGGACGGGCGGCGCCCCTGCGGCAGCTCGGTCCAGGTACCGGCGCCGCGGCGACTGCGCGCGTAGCCGCCCTCGCGCAGCACGTCGTACGCCGCCGTGACGGTGGCCCGGCTGACGGTCAGCACCGAGGCCAGCTCGCGCTCGGCGGGCAGCCGGGTGTGCAGCGGGATGCGGCCGTCGAGCAGGAGGGTGCGGACGCCGTGGGCGAGGGCGCGGTAGCCGGGGCGCTCGCCGCAGGTGCCGGTAAGGAGACCGGCGAGCTGACGGCTTCCGAGTCTCCTGTCGGCCCTGTCCGCCCTGGCCGTCCTGTCCATGGGATGGACCACTCGTACGTCTTCCATGCCAACTCCCGCTGATTGGCCCTGCCTTCCAGGCCAATCAGCGTACAGACTCCCTCTCAGAGATCTTCGGACGAGTCCGGACGGCTGTTCTGGCCTGGGAAGGGGCACCACTGATGGCGCGGCACGAGGCGGGAGCAGGAGCAGGAGCAGAGACCGGATCGGTATCCGGGGGGAAGCGGCGCGAGGGGCGCGTCGTGGTCGGGGTCGGCGGTTCGCTCGCGAGCCTCGCGGCGCTGCGGGCGGGCGCGGAGCAGGCGCGGCGCGGGGGCCGGGTCCTCGTCGCGGTGCTGGCCTGGGAGCCGCCGGAGGGGGAGGGGAGGTATCTGCACCGGCCCGACCCGGAGTGGGCCCGGCACTGGTGGATGGAGGCGCGGGGCCGCCTCGACCGCGCTTTCGACGAGGCCTTCGGCGGTATGCCGCCCGGCGTCGTGGCCGAGCGCCGGGTGATCAGGTCCCGGCCGGGCCCCGCCCTGTGCGGCCTCGCCGCGGACCCGGACGACCTCCTGGTCCTCGGCACGCGCCCCGCCCGGCACGGCACGACCGGCATCCACCGCTACCTCCGTGCCCACGCGCCCTGCGCGGTCCTCACGGTCCCGGCCCCCCGCAAGCCGCGCGGCTTCCGCAGGACCCTGCGGAGGATGACCCCGCAGGACTTCGCCCTGGTGAGCCACTAAAGCCGGGCGCGCCCGCACGGCCGACGCGCACCAGGGCCCTGCCCAAGGCTCAGGAGCCCGACCCCGCGCTGGCCAGGGCCGCCGACAGTTCCACCGCCACCTGCTGCAGCACCGGCACGATCTTGTCCGTGGCCGCCTCGGTGACCCGGCCTGCGGGACCCGAGATGGAGATCGCCGCGGCCGTGGGGGAGTCGGGGACCGGCACGGCCAGGCACCGGACGCCGATCTCCTGTTCGTTGTCGTCGACCGCGTATCCGGTGCGGCGGACGTCTTCGAGGGCCGCGAGGAAGCCTTCCGGCGTAGTGATCGTCTTCTCCGTGGCGGCCGGCATCCCGGTGCGGGCGAGCAGCGCCCGTACCTCGTCGGGGGACGCGTGGGCGAGCAGCGCCTTGCCGACTCCCGTGGAGTGCGGCAGGACCCGGCGGCCGACCTCGGTGAACATCCGCATGGAGTGCTTGGACGGCACCTGCGCGACGTACACGATCTCGTCGCCGTCGAGCAGGGCCATGTTCGCCGTCTCGCCGGTCTCCTCGACGAGCCGGGCGAGGTAGGGCCGGGCCCACGTGCCGAGCAGGCGCGACGCGGATTCGCCGAGGCGGATCAGGCGGGGGCCGAGCGAGTAGCGGCGGTTGGTCTGCTGGCGTACGTACCCGCAGGCGACGAGTGTGCGCATGAGACGGTGGATCGTGGGGAGCGGCAGGCCGCTGCTGGCGGAGAGTTCGCTGAGACCGACCTCGCCCCCCGCGTCCGCCATCCGCTCGAGCAGATCGAAGGCGCGCTCGAGGGACTGGACGCCACCGCTCGCGGCGGGCGTCTTGGAGGCGGCGATTTCAGCGGGGGCGTCGCTGGCGCTTGACGTCGGCACGGCGCGTTCCTTTCGGTGCTGGCGGGCAAGGAAGCAGCCTACCGGTCGGTTCTTCACGAGGGCTGTTGCTCGGCCTGCCGTCATCGCCGGTCAGGGGGCCTTTGTCCCCGTCTTCGCAGGGTTGTCCCGCGCCCCCTCGGCGCTCGCGTTGTGCGTAGCTACGTTCTGGTAAGCGGAATTCTAATTCCACGTTGTGGAAACGTCCAGTGCCGAAGCGCACCCTTGACGCCGTGGGCACAAGCGTGAAAACTCCTTCAACAGAACGTTGAATTCCGTTAAGCGGAAGCAAAAGGTCTGTGTAGCGGAACAGAAGAGAGGGGACGCGGGTGTCCGGACAGGACGTGGACGTGGACGTGGACGCGACGGTGGGTGCTGAGGTGGAGCTGGTGCTCCGCTCGACCCGTGTCGTCACTCCGCGGGGAACGCGGGCCGCCTCGGTCGCCGTCTCCGGCGGCCGGATCGTGGCGGTCGCCGCGTACGACGCCGAAGTGCCGGACGGCGCGCGCCTCGAGGACCTCGGCGACGACGCGCTGCTGCCCGGCCTGGTCGACACGCACGTCCACGTGAACGACCCGGGCCGCACCGAGTGGGAAGGCTTCTGGACCGCCACCCGCGCCGCGGCCGCCGGTGGCATCACCACCCTGGTCGACATGCCCCTCAACTCCCTGCCGCCCACGACGACGGTGGACAACCTGCGCACCAAGCAGGAGGTCGCCCGCGCCAAGGCCCACATCGACGTGGGGTTCTGGGGCGGCGCACTGCCCGACAACGTGGCCGACCTCAAGCCGCTGCACGACGCCGGTGTCTACGGCTTCAAGTGCTTCCTCTCGCCGTCGGGTGTCGACGAGTTCCCCTCGCTGAACCAGGACGAGCTCGCCTCCTCCATGGCCGAGATCGCCGGGTTCGGCGGGCTCCTCATCGTGCACGCCGAGGACGCCCACGAGCTGGACGCCGCCCCGCACAAGAGCGGCCCCCGTTACGCGGACTACCTGGAGACCCGGCCCCGTATCTCGGAGGACACCGCGATCGAGGGGCTCATCGCCGTCGCCAAGCGGATCGGCGCGCGGGTCCACGTACTGCACCTGTCCTCCTCCGACGCGCTCCCGCTCGTCGCCGCCGCCAAGCGTGCGGGCGTCGAGCTGACCGTCGAGACCTGCCCGCACTACCTGACCCTGACCGCCGAGGAAGTCCCCGACGGCGCCAGCGAGTTCAAGTGCTGCCCGCCCATCCGTGAGGCCGCCAACCAGGACCTGCTCTGGGAGGCGCTCGCCGAGGGCACCATCGACTGCATCGTGACGGACCACTCGCCGTCCACCGCAGACCTCAAGACCGACGACTTCGCGACCGCGTGGGGCGGCATCTCCGGGCTCCAGCTCAGCCTCCCCGCGATCTGGACCGAGGCCCGCAAGCGCGGCCACAGCCTCGACGACGTGGTGCGGTGGATGTCCGCCCGCACCGCGGAGCTGGTCGGACTGAGCCGGAAGGGCGCCATCGAGGCCGGCCGCGACGCCGACTTCGCGGTCCTCGCGCCCGACGAGACCTTCACCGTGGACCCCGCGGAGCTGCAGCACCGGAACCGGGTCACGGCGTACGCGGGCAAGACCCTCAGCGGCGTCGTGAAGTCCACCTGGCTGCGCGGCGAACGCATTCTGCACGGCGGCGAGTTCAGCGAACCCGCAGGCCGACTTCTGGAAAGGAACAACTGAGATCGTGACGGCGATACCTCACTTCACCGGCGACGCAAGCCCCTACGGCGGCGGCGAGCCCTACGCCGACTACCGCACGGCCGACTTCCCCTTCACCCAGTACGCCAACCTCGCCGACCGGCAGCTCGGCGCCGGTGTGATCGCCGCCAACGACGAGTTCTTCGCGATGCGCGAGAACCTGCTGCTCGCGCACCCCGCCGTGTTCGACCCCGAGCACTTCGGGCACAAGGGCAAGGTCATGGACGGCTGGGAGACCCGCCGCAGGCGCGGCGTCTCCGGCGAGCACCCCTGGCCCACCGCGGACGACCACGACTGGGCGCTCGTCCGGCTCGGCGCCCCGGGCGTCGTGCGCGGCATCGTCATCGACACCGCCCACTTCCGCGGCAACTACCCGCAGGCCGTCTCCGTGGAGGGCACCAGCGTCGACGGTTCGCCGACGCCCGAGGAGCTCTGCGGCGACGACGTGAAGTGGACGACCCTCGTGCCGCGCACGCCGGTCGGCGGCCACGCCGCCAACGGCTTCGCCGTCGACGTCGAGCAGCGCTTCACGCACCTGCGCGTCAACCAGCACCCCGACGGCGGCATCGCCCGCCTCCGCGTGTACGGCGAGGTCGTAGCCGACCCCAAGTGGCTCGCCGCGCTCGGCACGTTCGACGTCATCGCCCTGGAGAACGGCGGCCAGGTCGAGGACGCCTCCGACCGCTTCTACTCCCCGGCCACCAACACCATCCAGCCGGGCCGCTCCCGCAAGATGGACGACGGCTGGGAGACCCGCCGGCGCCGCGACAACGGCAACGACTGGATCCGCTACCAGCTGGTCCAGCAGTCCGAGATCCGGGTCGTCGAGATCGACACCGCCTACCTCAAGGGCAACTCGGCAGGCTGGGCCGCCCTTTCGGTACGCGACGGCGAGTCGGGCGAGTGGGCCGAGGCGCTGCCCCGCACCCGCCTGCAACCCGACACCAACCACCGCTTCGTCCTCGACGCGCCGGTCGTCGGCACGCACGTCCGCGTCGACATCTTCCCGGACGGCGGCATCTCCCGCCTGCGCCTGTTCGGTTCGCTGACCGAGGACGGCGCGGCCAGGCTGGCCGCCCGTCACCAGGAGCTGGGCGGCTGATCCGCCCCCCGAACGTGGGGCGCACCGGGTGGACAGCCCCGGTGCGCCCCACACCCACACCCATGCCCGGGTACGGGCACGTCAGGCCGCGTGACCGCCGTCCACCGACAGCTCGGTGCCGGTGACGTACGCCGCGTCGGCCCCGGCGAGATAGCCGACCAGGGACGCCACCTCGTCGGCGGAGCCGAAGCGGCCGAGGGCGGTCATGGCGCTCTGGCCATCGGCGAAGGGGCCGTCCGCCGGGTTCATGTCGGTGTCGATCGGGCCCGGCTGTACGAGGTTCGCCGTGATCCCGCGCCCGCCCAACTCCCGCGCGAGCGCCTTGTTGAGGCCGATCAGCGCGGCCTTGCTCGTCGCGTACAGCGTGCCGCCGGGGCCGGGAACGCGCTGGGCCATGCAGCTGCCGATGGTGATGATCCGGCCGCCGTCCCGCAGCAGACCGGCCGCGGTCTGCGAGGCCAGGAAGACCCCGCGGACGTTGACGGCGAGGACCCGGTCGATGTCGGCGAGCGTCAGATCGCCCACGGGGCCCAGGACCCCGATCCCCGCGTTGTTGACCAGGATGTCCAGGCCGCCCAGGTCGTCGGCGGCCCGGTCCACGGCTCCCGCCGCGTCCCCGGCGTGCGCCGCGTCGGCCTTCAGCGCGATGCCGCGCCGCCCCATCGACTCGATCTTCGCGACGATCCGGCGGGCCGCGTCCTCGCTGTGGACGTAGGTGATCGCCACGTCCGCGCCCTCCTCGGCAAGGCGCAGCGCGATCGCCGCGCCCATGCCGCGGCTGCCGCCGGTGACCAGGGCGGTCTTGCCGCTGAGTGAAGACATGTCCGTACCTCTTCCGCATGTGTATCGGTGGTTCCGCACCGCTCTGGGCGAGAAGTGCTTGCGGGTTCAATGAAAGTCGCCGGGGCGCGCATCGGCTGGCGGCAATCGGACACGGCTCTCGCGGAGCGATGACTTCGGCGCGGTCGCGGGGTCTGAGTGGGTGAGAGCCGTACGAAGACGGCCTCGGAAGGCCCCTCATCGGAGAGAAGGCACGCGCCATGAAGCTCACCCTCACCCAGTTCCTCACCCTCGACGGCGTCATCCAGGCCCCGGGCGGCCCGGACGAGGACCGCGACGGCGGATTCGAACACGGCGGCTGGTCGGTGCCCTACGGGGACGATGACTTCGGCGCCTTCATGGAGGAGAACTTCGACCGGGTCGACGCCTTCCTGCTCGGCAGGGCGACGTACGACATCTTCGCCGGATACTGGCCCCGGATGACGGACCCCACCGACCCGATCGCCTCGCGCCTCAACTCCCTGCCGAAGTACGTGGCGAGCACCACCCTGACCGACCCCGCATGGCAGGGCACGCGCGTCATCGGCCGGGACGACCTGGTCAAGGACGTCACCGCGCTCAAGGAACAGCCGGGCCGCGAGCTGCAGATGCACGGCAGCGCCGGTCTCGCGCGCTCCCTGATGGCGCACGACCTGATCGACACCCTGCACTTGATGACGTTCCCCGTCGTCATCGGCACGGGCAAGCGCCTCTTCACCGAGGGCGCCCTGCCCACCGCCTTCCGGCACACCCGGTCGCGTACGACCTCCACGGGCGTCGTCATCAGCACGTACGAGCGCGAGGGGCGCCCGGAGTACGGCAGTTACTAGGCCGAGGCGGTGGTGGGTCCGGTGCGTTCTGGGCCCGCCGCGTGGTGAACTCCCGGAAAACTTCACGAACTTGACGTTGACACGCCAACCTCTACGCGCGTCACACTGGACCCATGCGAATCCCCCCACGAAGCCGTCTCCTCGGCGCCACCGCCCTTGCCGCCGCCCTCCTCGTCGGCGGCCCCGTTGCCGCGGCCACCGCGAGCGCCGCGCCGGTCGCCCCGGTCGCGCACTCCGTCACCGCCGTCGGCAAGATCTGCTACTCCGCGCTGCCCTCCCAGGCGCACGACACCTTCGACCTGATCGAGGCGGGCGGCCCCTACCCGTTCCCTCAGGACGGCACCGTCTTCCAGAACCGTGAGAACGAGCTGCCGCAGCAGGGCTCCGGCTACTACCACGAGTACACGGTCGTCACGCCGGGCTCGGACGACCGCGGCGCCCGCCGCATCGTCACCGGCGAACAGAGTCAGGAGGACTACTACACGGCCGACCACTACGCGTCGTTCGACCGGGTCGACCACGGCTGCTGACCCCTCGCGGGCAACCTCGGCACGGTCGGTCCGCCCGGGCACGGTCAGTCCGCCCGTCGGCTCCGCACGGCGGCGAACAGCGCGCAGGCCAGTACGGTCAGAGCCACGCTCGCGTAGAGCTCGTGGCCGTCGAGGAAGCCGAGACGCTGCACCAGGCCCCAGCCGCGCAGTGTGCCGGTGAGCTCGTGGAGCAGGCCGACCGCGCCCTGGAACAGCAGGAACACACCGAGGAACTCCAGTAGCTGCTTCATGGGGAGATCGTCGTCCCGTACCGTTCGCGCGGGCATCGGCCGCGGGGCGAGGATCTCCCCTGTGAGCGGTCCGAAAGTCGGTGACCTGCGTGACTTTGGTAGCCGATCACGCGCGGAGCGAGCCGCGGCGGTCACCGGTGCGTAGATTTGTCGACCATGAGCGGCACTGACCCCACGCGAAGGCCCGAGCCCGGGCCGGAGCCCGCGCCCGGCCGTACGCCCCTGGCCGGGAACGCGTGGGCGCTGCCCTCCGCCGTCGCCCGGGAGTTCGACCCGGGTCGTGCGGGGCGCACGTCACGGCGGACCGCGCGGGACTGGTTCACCGACTTCGGCTGCTTCCTGGCCGCCGTCCTCATCGGGATGATCGGCGCCGACGCCGTCAGCGCCAACCCGCACGTCTCCCCGGCAGCCGCCGAGCTCGACCAGGTGGTCGGCGCGCTCGCCTGCGCCGCGGTCTGGCTGCGCAGGCGCTGGCCGCTCGGCTTCGCCCTCGCGATGGTGCCGGTCTCGCTGATCTCCGACACGGCGGGCGGCGCCTCGGCGGTGGCCCTCTTCACCCTCGCCGTGCACCGGCCGTTCCGGTACGTCGCGTGGGCCGGCGGCGCCTCGATCGCCACCTTGCCCCTCGTCTACCGGCTACGGCCCGACGCGGACATGCCGTACGGGGTCGCCATCGGCTTCGGCGTCGTGGTGAGCGCGGCGGTCATCGGCTGGGGCATGTTCGTACGCTCCCGGCGCGAGCTCCTGGTCAGCCTCAGGGACCGCGCCGTCCGCGCCGAGAACGAGGCCGCGCTCCGCGCCGAACAGGCCCAGCGGCTCGCCCGCGAGGACATCGCCCGCGAGATGCACGACGTGCTCGCACACCGCCTCACCCTGCTCAGCGTGCACGCGGGCGCCCTCGAATTCCGCCCCGACGCGCCCCGCGCGGAGATCGCAAGGGCGGCCGGTGTCATCCGGGAGAGCGCCCACGAGGCCCTGCAGGACCTGCGCCAGGTGATCGGCGTCCTGCGCGGCGGCGACGCGGACGCCTCGGGCCGCCCGCAGCCCACCCTCACCGCCCTGGACACCCTGGTCGCCGAGTCCCGCGAGGCGGGCATGAAGGTCGTCCTCGACAACCGCGTCCCCGACCCCGCCGCCGTCCCCGCGGCGCTCGGCCGCACCGCCTACCGCATCGCACAGGAAGGCCTGACCAATGCCCGCAAGCACGCCCCCGGCGCCGAGGTGACGGTCGCCGTCACGGGCACGCCCGACGAGGGCCTGACCCTGTCCGTGCGCAACCCCGCGCCACCCGGCGACGTGCCCCACGTGCCCGGCTCGGGACAGGGCCTGATCGGGCTCGCCGAACGCGCCTCGCTCGCGGGCGGCCGGCTGGACCACGCGCCGGGCCCCGACGGAGGATTCCATCTGGAGGCCTGGCTACCGTGGGCGCCATGAAACCGATCAAGCTGCTGCTCGTCGACGACGATCCGCTGGTGCGCGCCGGGCTCTCCTTCATGCTCGGCGGCGCGGACGACATCGAGATCGTGGGCGAGGCGGGCGACGGCACCGAGGTCGCCGGCCTGGTCGGTGAAGTCCGCCCCGACGTCGTCCTGATGGATATCCGCATGCCCACGATGGACGGCCTCGCCGCCACGGAGGCCCTGCGCAGGCGCCCGGGCGCCCCCGAGGTCATCGTCCTCACCACCTTCCACGCCGACGAGCAGGTCCTGCGTGCCCTGCGCGCAGGCGCGGCGGGGTTCGTCCTCAAGGACACGGCGCCGGCCGAGATCGTCGCGGCGGTGCGGGCGGTGGCCGCCGGGGAGCCGGTGCTCTCGCCGACGGTCACCCAGCAGCTGATCACGCGGGTGACCGGCGTGGACCCGCAACTGGACCGCAGGCGGCGGGCGCTGGAGCGGCTCGACTCACTGGGGGAGCGCGAGCGCGAGGTGGCGGTCGCGGTCGGCCGTGGCGGGTCCAACGCGGACATCGCGGCCGGGCTGTTCCTCAGCGTCGCCACGGTCAAGGCGCACGTCTCCCGGATCCTGACGAAACTGGACCTCAACAACCGTGTGCAGATCGCTCTCCTTGCGCACGACGCGGGACTTCTCGACCAGGACGGCTGAGCGGGATCGAGGCGGTCGGGGCCGGGGGGAACAGAACGCCTCGACCGGCGCGTTGTCCGGCTGAGCCTCTGGAGGAGACCTGCATGGCGGACAGCATCGACCTGGCGACGTACGGCCCGCGCTTCAGACAGGACCCGCACTCCGTGTACGCGGAACTGCGCGCCCTCGGACCCGTCCACCGCGTCCGCCTGCCACCCCCGGAGGACACGGGCGAGGCCTATCTGGTCGTCGGGTACGAGGAGTGCAGGGCCGCGCTCGCCGACCCCCGCTTCGCCAGTTCGTCGGCGGCGGCCGGCTTCGCCTTCCACGAGGAGGAGCTGATCGGCACGCATCTGCTGATCGCCGACCCGCCCCACCACACGCGCCTTCGGGGGCTCATCACCCGCGAGTTCACCCCCCGCCGGGTCGAGGCCCTGCGCCCCCGCATCCAGCACATCACCGACGGTCTCCTCGACGCGATGCTCACCGAGGGCGGCACGGCTCACGAACGCCGCGGCGATCTGCTCGAAGTGCTGGCCTTCCCGCTGCCCATCACCGTCATATGTGAGCTGCTCGGCGTCCCCGACATCGACCGCGAGGCCTTCCGCCGCATGTCGAACGGCGTCGTGGCCTCGCCGAACCAGGAGGAGGAGCGCGCCTCCTTCGTGGCACTGGCGGGCTATCTCGCCGACCTGGTCGAGGAGAAGCGCTCTGCGCCCGGCGAGGACCTGCTGAGCGCCCTGATCCGCACCACCGGCCACGAGGACGACGACCGCCTCTCGCCCGCCGAACTGCGCGCCATGGCCTTCGTACTATTGATCGCCGGGCACGAGACCACGGTCAACCTGATCGCCAACACCGTGCACGCCCTCTTCACCCACCCCGAGCAACTCGCCGCCCTGCGTGCCGACATGAGCCTTCTCGACGGCGCGATCGAGGAAGGCCTGCGTTTCGAGGGCCCGGTGGAGGGCGCGACGTACCGCTTCGCCACCGAGGACACGGAGTTGGGCGGCCTCGTCATCCCGCGGGGCTCCGTCGTCCGGATCGCCCTCCTCGCGGCCGACAGGGACCCCGCCCGCTTCCCCGACCCGGACCGCTTCGACATCCGGCGCGCCCCGCGCGGCCACGTCGCCTTCGGCCACGGCCTGCACCACTGCCTCGGCGCGCCCCTTGCCCGGGCGGAGGCGAAGATCGCGCTCGGCTCCCTCCTGACCCGCTGCCCGGACCTCGCCCCGGACGGGCCGCCGGGGGAGTGGCTGCCGGGCACCCTGATCAGAGGGGTGCGGAGCCTCCCCGTCCGGTGGTAGTAGTCGGTCATGACCGAGCCCTCGCCCGCGCAGCCGACCGACCCCCTCGACCTCGCCAGAGCCCAGAAGGTCCTGGACGCCCAGCCGTTCAGCGCTCTGGTCCGGGCCCGCCTCACGCGGTTCGGGGAGGGGGCGGCCACGCTGGAGATCGGCATCCGCGAGGAACTCCACCAGCAGAACGGCTTCCTGCACGGCGGCGTGCTCGCGTACGCCGCCGACAACAGCATCACGTTCGCGGCCGGTACGACACTCGGGCCCGCCGTGCTGACCTCGGGCTTCTCCATCCAGTACGTACGCCCGGCGACCGGCGTCAGACTGGTCGCCCGCGCCGTCGTCGCCCACTCGGGCCGCCGCCAGGCGGTGGTCCGCTGCGAGCTCTCCGCCGTGGGCGACGAGGGCACGGAGACGCTGTGCGCGATCGCGCAGGGCACGGTGCTCTCGACGGCCTGAGCCTCCTGAGCCCCTTGAGCCCCCTGAGCCTCAGGGGGCTCAGCCCTCGTAACCCTCGTAACCCTCGGAGTCCCGCGGGATCTCGGACATCCGTACCGGCCGCCGCTCCCGCCGCGACAGTTCGCAGGCCTCCGCGATCCGCAGCGCGTGCAGCGCCTCGCGGCCGTCGCAGGGGTTCGCCCGCTCGCCGCGTACGACATCGACGAAGGCGGCGAGCTCCGCCTCGTACGCGGGGGCGAAGCGCTCCAGGAAACCGGGCCAGGGCTTGACCGGGGCGGCCGGACCCGTCGGCTCCGCCGAGGTGAGGGGCGTGCGCTCGTCCATGCCGACCGCCAACTGGTCGCGCTCACCGGCCAGTTCCATGCGGACGTCGTAGCCCGCGCCGTTGGTGCGGGTCGCGGTCGCCGTGACGAGCGTGCCGTCGTCCAGCGTCAGGACCGCGGCCGCCGTGTCGACGTCACCGGCCTCGCGGAACATCGCGGGGCCCCTGTCGGAACCGGTCGCGTACACCACCGCGACCTCGCGCCCCGTGACCCACCGCAGGATGTCGAAGTCGTGGACCAGGCAGTCGCGGTAGAGCCCGCCGGAGAGCGGCAGGTACGCGGCGGGCGGCGGCGCCGGGTCCGAGGTGATCGCCCGCACCGTGTGGAGCCGTCCGAGCCGGCCCGTGCGCACCGCCTCGCGCGCCGCCGCGTACCCCGCGTCGAAGCGCCGCTGGAAGCCGAGTTGCAGCACCGTGCCCGCCGCCTCGACCTCGGCGAGGGCGGCCAGCGTGCCCGGCAGGTCGAGGGCGATGGGCTTCTCGCAGAACACCGGGAGCCCGGCGCGCGCCGCCCTGCCGATGAGCGCGGCGTGCGCCGAGGTCGCCGCCGTGATCACCACGGCGTCCACCCCGGCGGCGAAGACCTCGTCGACCGAGGGCACGGCCGTCGCGCCGGTCCGCGCCGCGAGGTCGGCCGCTCTCGCCGCATCCACGTCGGCGATCACCAGGGACGTCACCGCCGGATGGCGGAGCAGGGCCGCCGAGTGAAAGGTGCCGATCCGGCCGGTTCCGATCAGTCCGATGCGCATGGACCCACCCTCGCGACGCCCGCCCCCGCTGTCAATGGATTGTCCGGACAACAGAACTTAAGAACTTCCCGTCATCCTCTCCTGGGACTACGCTCGCCCCGTGTCCAAACCAGTCGCCAAAGCAGCTCAGGACAAGCCGGTCCAGGACCCCACCGTGGACCTCCGGCTCGGCGTCGACCGCAGCAGCCCCGTCCCGCTCTACTTCCAGCTGGCCCAACAGCTCGAAGCGGCGATCGAGCGCGGCGCCCTCACGCCGGGCAGCCTCCTCGGCAACGAGATCGAGCTCGCCGGACGGCTCGGCCTGTCCCGGCCCACCGTCCGCCAGGCCATCCAGTCCCTCGTCGACAAGGGCCTGCTCGTGCGCCGCCGCGGCATCGGCACCCAGGTCGTGCACAGCCAGATCAAGCGGCCCCTTGAGCTCAGCAGTCTCTTCGACGACCTGGAAGCCGCGGGCCAGCGCCCCGAGACACGCGTCCTGCGCAACACCGTCGAACCGGCCTCCGCCGAGGTCGCAGCCGCCCTCGGCGTCGCCGAGGGCGACGACGTGCACCTCGTCGAGCGGCTCAGGCTCGCCCACGGCGAACCCATGGCGCACCTGTGCAACCACCTGCCGACCGGGCTCCTCGACCTCGACACCGCACGCCTCGAGGCCACCGGGCTCTACCGCCTGATGCGCGCCGCGGGCCACACCCTGCACAGCGCGCGCCAGTCCGTCGGCGCCCGCGCCGCCACCGCGGCGGAGGGCGAGCTGCTCGCCGAGCCCGCCGGGGCGCCGCTGCTCACGATGCGGCGCACGACCTTCGACGACACGGGACGGGCCGTCGAGTACGGCGCGCACGTCTACCGGGCCTCGCGCTACTCCTTCGAGTTCCAGCTCCTCGTACGGCCGTAGCGGTCCGGCGACGGGTGAGGCCGCCGTCAGAATGTTCTGACAAAGCCATTGACGCTCCCACGCGCCCCCCGCTAGAACTCCTCCAGCCGCACCGAGGCGGCCGGAAGAAGAGGGGTGGTCCACCATGCGCACATCCCGTACGGCGAGGAGCGTCACGGCCTGTCTGGCGGCGATCGCGCTCGCCGCCGGCTGTAGCAGCTCCGGCGGCAAGGACGACGAGGACGGGTCCGGGGACGGCGGCGGGGGCGGGGGCGGCACGGGCGTGAACACGCCCCGCCTCAAGATCGCGATGGTCACGCACTCCGGCGAGGGCGACACCTTCTGGGACATCGTGCGCAGCGGCGCCAAGCAGGCGGCCCGGAAGGACAACATCCAGTTCCTCTACGCCAACGACAAGGAGGCCAAGGGCCAGGCCGAGCTCGTCCAGTCCTTCGTCGACAAGAAGGTCGACGGGATCGTCGTGACGCTCGCCAAGCCCGAGGCGATGCGGGCCGTGCTCGCCAAGGCCGCGGAGGCGGGCATACCGGTCGTCACGATCAACTCCGGCGGCGAGTTCTCCGCGCGGTTCGGCGCGCTCGGCCACATCGGCCAGGACGAGTCCGTCGCGGGCGAGGCCGTCGGTGAGGAGCTCAACACGCGCGGGAAGAAGAAGGCGCTCTGCGTCATCCACGAACAGGGCAACGTCTCCCTCGAACAGCGCTGTGCCGGGGTCAAGAAGACCTTCGAAGGATCGGTCGAGAACCTGAACGTCGAGGGCACCAACGCGCCGGGCGCCCAGTCCTCCATCAGCGCGAAGCTCCAGGCCACCAAGGATATCGACGCCGTCGTCACGCTCGGCGCGCCGATCGCCGCGTACTCGGTGAAGGCCAAGGACGAGACGGGGAGCAAGGCGGAGGTCGACACGTTCGACCTGAACGCCGACGTCGTCAAGCAGCTGAAGGCGAAGGCGGTCGGCTTCGCCGTCGACCAGCAGCCCTACCTCCAGGGGTACCTCGCCCTCGACGAGCTGTGGCTCCACAAGACCAACGCCAACGTCATCGGTGGCGGCAAGCCCGTCCTCACCGGACCCGCGATCGTCACCGGGAAGGACGTGCCGAAGCTGGAGAAGTACACCGCTCGCGGTACCCGATGAACACATGCGTGATCCGCGTGGTCGATACTTGGGCGGCTGGGGCCGGGGATCCGGACCGGCCGCACAGAGCAGCAGAGCAAGAAGGGCACGGCGTCGTGGCAAGGGTGAAGACAGGGGTACGAGCGGTAGGCGCCGTGCTGGTGGCGGTGCTCGGTGTGACCGCCGGACTGACCGGCTGCAGCAGCACCGGCGGAAAGCGCGCCGAGGACGCCCGCAAGGCGGCAGCGGCGGGCGGGAAGGCCGCGGTGGACACCCCCCGCTGGACCTTCGGCATGGTCACCCACTCGGGCGATGGCGACACCTTCTGGGACATCGTCCAGAGCGGCGCCAAGCAGGCCGCGGTCAAGGACAACATCAAGTTTCTGTACGCGCACGACGACGAGGCTCAGCAGCAGGCCCAGCTCGTGGACTCCTACATCGACAAGAAGGTCGACGGGATCATCGTCACCCTCGCCAAGCCCGCCGCGATGAAGGGTGCCCTGGCCCGCGCCAAGAAGGCCGGCATCCCGGTGATCACGGTGAACTCGGGCTCCGCGGAGTCCAAGGAGTTCGGCGCGCTCACCCACATCGGCCAGGACGAGACGATCGCGGGCGAGGCCGTCGGCGAGGAGCTCAACAAGCGCGGCAAGAAGAAGGCGCTCTGCATCCTGCACGAGCAGGGCAACGTCGGCCACGAGCAGCGCTGCGAGGGCGCGAAGAAGACCTTCGACGGCACGATGCAGAACCTGTACGTGACCGGCACCAACATGCCCGACGTGCAGTCCTCCATCGAGGCCAAGCTGCAGTCCGACAAGTCGGTCGACGCGGTCGTCACGCTCGGCGCGCCCTTCGCGGACACCGCGGTGAAGGCCGCGGACAGCGCGGGCAGCAAGGCGGAGGTCGACACCTTCGACCTGAACGAGAAGGTCGCGGCCGGCCTGAAGTCCGGCGACCTCGGCTTCGCCGTCGACCAGCAGCCCTACCTCCAGGGCTACGAGGCCGTCGACCTGCTCTGGCTGTACAAGTACAACGCCGACGTCCTCGGCGGCGGCAAGCCCGTCCTCACCGGCCCGCAGATCGTCACCAAGGACCAGGCCGCCGAGCTGGAGGAATACGCGAAGCGAGGAACCCGATGACCGCGCCCGCACCCGCACCCGAGCCCGACGCCAAGGCCGACGAGCGCCTGGTGAAGGCGTCGCCGCTGAAGAAGCTGATGGGCCGCCCCGAGCTCGGCTCCGTCGTCGGCGCCATCGCCGTCTTCATCTTCTTCTCGCTCATCGCGGACAGCTTCCTGCAGGCCACCAGCCTGGCGACGGTCCTGTACGCGGCCTCGACGCTCGGCATCATGGCGGTGCCGGTGGCCCTGCTCATGATCGGCGGCGAGTTCGACCTGTCGGCGGGTGTCCTCGTGACGACCTCCGCCCTCGTCTCGTCGATGTTCAGCTATCAGATGACGGCGAATGTCTGGGTGGGCGTCGGCGTCTCGCTGCTCGTCACCCTCGCCATCGGCGTCTTCAACGGCGTCATGCTGACCCGCACGGACCCGCCGAGCTTCATCATCACGCTCGGCACGTTCCTGATGCTGACCGGCATGAACCTCGGCTTCACCAAGATGATCAGCGGCACGGTCTCCACCAAGTCGATCTCCGACATGGAGGGCTTCTCGTCCGCCAAGAAGATCTTCGCCGAGACGATCACGATCGGCGGCGTCGGCTTCAAGGTCACGATCCTGTGGTGGCTCGCCCTTATCGCGGTCGCCACGTGGATCCTGCTGCGTACCCGTGTCGGCAACTGGATCTTCGCGGTGGGCGGCGGCGAGGACGCGGCCCGCGCGGTCGGCGTCCCGGTCGCCAAGACGAAGATCGGCCTCTACATGGGCGTCGCGTTCGGCGCCTGGATCTCCGGCCAGCACCTGCTGTTCTCGTACGACACCGTGCAGTCAGGCGAGGGCGTCGGCAACGAACTGATCTACATCGTCGCGGCCGTCATCGGCGGCTGCCTCATCACCGGTGGGTACGGGTCCGCGGTGGGCGCGGCCGTCGGTGCGCTGATCTTCGGCATGGTCAGCAAGGGCATCGTGTACGCCGAGTGGAACTCGGACTGGTTCAAGTTCTTCCTCGGCGTGATGCTGCTCCTGGCGACCCTGCTCAACCACTGGGTCCGCAAGCGCGCGGAGGCGACGAAGTGACCACGGACATGACGAAGACCGACGCGGACCCCGAGGACGAGGGCGGCCGCACGCCGCTCGTCGAGCTGGACGACGTCAGCAAGTACTACGGCAACATCCGCGCGCTCGAAGGCGTCTCCCTCGAAGTGCACGCGGGGGAGATCTCCTGCGTCCTCGGCGACAACGGCGCCGGCAAGTCCACGCTCATCAAGATCATCGCAGGGCTGCACCGGCACGATGCGGGTGCCCTGCGCATCGAGGGCGAGGACATGCGGCTCAGCTCGCCGCGCGCGGCCCTGGACCTCGGCATCGCCACGGTCTACCAGGACCTCGCCGTGGTCCCCCTGATGCCGGTCTGGCGGAACTTCTTCCTCGGCTCCGAGCCGACGAAGGGCACGGGTCCCTTCCGCCGCATGGACGTCGACCTCATGCGCAGGACGACCCGCGCGGAGCTCCTGCGCATGGGCATCGACCTGCGCGACGTCGACCAGCCCATCGGCACGCTCTCGGGCGGCGAGCGCCAGTGCGTGGCGATCGCCCGCGCCGTGTACTTCGGCGCGAAGGTCCTCGTCCTTGACGAGCCGACCGCCGCGCTCGGCGTCAAGCAGTCGGGCGTCGTCCTGAAGTACGTGGCCGCGGCGCGGGACGCGGGCCTGGGTGTGGTCCTGATCACCCACAACCCGCACCACGCGTACCTGGTCGGTGACCGTTTCGTACTCCTCAAGCGCGGCACGATGTTCGGCAGCTACGCCCGCGACGAAACCACCCTCGACGAGCTGACCCGCCAGATGGCGGGCGGCTCCGAACTGGACGACCTCCGCCACGAGCTGGAGGGCCGGGAGGCCCTCTAGGGGCGCGGGGAACTGCGCGAGCAACCACGACATGGCCGCAGCCGCGCCTGCGGCTTCTCCGGAGCCCTTCCGGGGAGGGCCGCGAGGCCCTGTTAGGGGCGCGGGGAACTGCGCGAGCGACCACGAACGACCCGCAGTCGCGTCTGCGGGGTGGCCCGGCAGTTGCGACTGCGGCTTTTCGCGGGCCGGGCGCGCAGTTCCCCGCGCCCCTTCAGGCTCTCCGGCCCAGGGACACCGAAATGGGCCCCCGGCCCCGGGGTCCCGTTGTGCGCGCCCCCGCGAGCGTGAGGCAGAATCGCCGCAATGAGCACCTACCGCGACCTCGCGCACCGCGGCTCCGCACGAGCCACCGTCCTGCGGACCGTGGGCACCCGCGAACGCCGATCACACCTCACGGCGCCACGCGTCAACACCGTCGGCATCGACATCGGCGGCACCAAGGTGATGGCGGGGGTCGTCGACCCCGACGGCAACATCCTGGAGACCCTCCGCACGGAGACCCCGGACAAGTCGAAGAGCCCCAAGGTCGTCGAGGACACCATCGTCGAGCTGGTCCTCGACCTCTCGGACCGGCACGACGTGCACGCCGTCGGCATCGGCGCGGCGGGCTGGGTCGACGCGGACCGCAACCGCGTGCTCTTCGCGCCCCACCTGTCCTGGCGCAACGAACCCCTGCGCGACCGCATCTCGGGCCGCCTCGCCGTGCCCGTCATGGTGGACAACGACGCCAACACCGCCGCCTGGGCGGAGTGGCGCTTCGGCGCGGGCCGCGGCGAGGACCACCTGGTCATGATCACGCTCGGCACCGGCATCGGCGGCGCGATCCTGGAGGACGGCCAGGTCAAGCGCGGCAAGTTCGGCGTGGCCGGCGAGTTCGGCCATATGCAGGTCGTGCCGGGCGGTCACCGCTGCCCGTGCGGCAACCGCGGCTGCTGGGAGCAGTACAGCTCGGGCAACGCCCTCGTCCGCGAGGCCCGCGAGCTCGCCGCCGCCGACTCCCCGGTCGCGTACGGCATCATCGAGCGCGTGAAGGGCAACGTCCCCGACATCACCGGCCCCCTCATCACCGAGCTGGCCCGCGAGGGCGACGCCATGTGCGTCGAGCTCCTCCAGGACATCGGCCAGTGGCTCGGCGTCGGCATCGCCAACCTCGCCGCCGCGCTCGACCCCTCCTGCTTCGTGATCGGCGGTGGCGTGAGCGCCGCCGACGACCTCCTGATCGGCCCGGCCCGCGACGCCTTCCGCCGCCACCTCACCGGCCGCGGCTACCGCCCCGAGGCCCGCATCGCCCGCGCCCAGCTCGGCCCCGAGGCCGGCATGGTGGGCGCCGCCGACCTGTCCCGCCTGGTCGCCCGCCGCTTCCGCCGCGCCAACCGGCGCCGCGTGGAACGCTACGAACGTTACGAGCGCTACGCAGAGGCGCGCCGCACCAACGACCGCACCTCCCAGGGAACCCAGTAGATGACCGTGCCCCGCCAGCCCTCGTCCCCGGACCGCTCCGGCCATCCCGAGCCGGACCACCGCGACGGAGGCAAGGCCAGCAAGACCGAGGACCGCCGCCACATGATCCGCCGCCGCTGGCTGACGGCGATCATCATCGTGCTGCTCATCGGCGTCCCCGCCGGCTATCTGATGATCTCCGCGAACCAAAGTCGCAACAGCGGCCGGGACAAGGAGGACAAGTACTCCGCGACCGGCCTCACCGCGGGCTGGCCCTCGAAGGTGCAGCGCCGCCTGTACGACGTGCCGGTCCAGCCGTACTCGGCGGAGGTCGCGTACTACGAGACGAACAACTGGCGCACCAGCCGTCTCTACGTACAGTTCCTCACCAGCAACGAGGGCCTGCGGAAGTTCCTCAAGGAGATCGGCACCACCGAGGACAAGCTCAAGCCGAACGACATCACCATCAGCAAGCGGGACCGCAAGGTCGTCGGCTGGGAGTTCACGGGCCCCGGCCCCTGGTCCGGCCTGACCCACGACCGGAAGAACCCGGCGCCGACGCAGGACGTGGTCGTGGACCGCTCCAACGCGCAGCACCCGATGATCTACGTGGTGTCGTCGACGACACCCTGACCGGTGCGGACGGATCAGGGCGTTCTCCGGTGCGCCTCAGCACGGCCCTCATAGCGTGTGGCCATGACCAGATTCCCGGAATCAGAAGCGGCGTACGACCGGCGCAGGCTGCACCAGTGGGCGGGCGGCCGGGCCCGCGCCGACGGGGTGGCGCGCCGTGACCTCCTGCGGCTCCTGGCAGCCGCGGGCCTCGCCTCCACGGCGCCGGTCGCTTTGTCGACGAACACGGCGACCGCGGCGGGCACAGCGGGTGCTTCGGGCGTGGCGGGGGAGGGCATCGTCAAGCCGCTGCCCCCGGAACGGTTCATCGTGCACGGCACCAACGCGGAGACCCGCTTCGAGGCCCTCGCGGACACCGGCCACCTCACGCCCGCCTCCCACTTCTTCGTCCGCAACCACACGACGACGCCGCGGATCGACGCCGCGACCTGGCGGCTGAGCATCTGGGGCGACGGACTCGCGGGCGGCGCACGGCAGTTCAGCCTCGCGGACCTGCGGAGTCTCCCCTCGGTGACGCGTACCGCGTTCGTCGAGTGCGCGGGCAACGCCAGGAACTTCTTCAAGACCCAGCAGAACCAGCCGGCCTCCGGCACGCCCTGGACCACGGGTGCGATCGGCACGGCCCGCTGGCGCGGCGCACGCCTCTCCGACGTCCTGCGCCGGGCGGGCCTCTCCCACCGCGCGGTGGACGTGATGCCGCGCGGCCTCGACGACGAGTACGTCACGTCGAACGGCACGAACTACGGCCGTGTGCGCCGCCCCATGCCGGTCTCCAAGGCCCTGGACGACGTCCTCCTCGCGTACGAGATGAACGGCGAGCCCCTTCCCCTCGACCACGGGTACCCGGTCCGGGTCCTCGCCCCGTCCTGGGTGGGCATCTCCTCGATCAAGTGGCTCGGCGACATCGAGGTCTCGTCCGTGCCCCTCTACTCGCCCTGGAACACCGACTTCTACCGGCTGTACGGCGACGCGTACCCACCCGAGGGCAGCGCCCCGCTGACCCGCCAGACCCTCAAGTCCGCCTTCGAACTCCCCTGGAACGCGACCCTGCCCGCGCACACCAGGCACCGGCTCACCGGCCGCGCCTGGTCCGCGTCGGGCGCGATCACCCGGGTCGAGGTCAGCACGGACGGCGGCGCCTCCTGGCGCCGGGCCCACCTGCACGATTCCTCGCACCCCGGCTCATGGACCCGCTGGTCGACGCCGTGGACCCCCGGCAAGCCCGGCCCCGTCGAACTCCTCTCCCGCGCCACGGACTCCACGGGCCGGACCCAGCCGGAGACGACGGTGCACAACACGCAGGGGTACCTGTTCGACGCGGTGGTGCGGCACGCGGTGACGGTGGGGGCCTGACGCACTCACCCGGCGGCCGCCCACCCCTCGTAGACGGCGGCCGCCACCGCCAGGTCCTCCCAGGCCATCCCCGCCGACTTGAACAGCCGGGGCCGCCCCTCGACCGGCCGCACCTCGCCCCGGACCAGAGCGTCAAGGGTGTGCAGCCGCTCCATGGCGAAGGCTCCTTCGGCGGCCGCGAGGACCAGGTCGCCGCACTCCCGCTCCGCGACCTCGCGGGACTCAGCCACCACCGTGGCGCGGCCCACGAGGCGGGCGTCCACCTCACGGGCGTCCGGCTCGTGCGAGCCGACCGCGGCGACCGTCGCGTGGTCGGGCAGCAGCGAGCTGTCGAAGAGGGGCTCGCGGGCCGTGGTGCAGCAGCAGACCACGTCCGCGTGGGCCACCGCCTCCGCCGTCGCCGCGGCCGCGGAGAGCCCCGCGGCACGGCAGCGGTCGACGAAAGCGGCGACCCGGCCGGCGTTCCGCGCGACCACGTCGACGTGCCGCAGCGCCGGACGCACCGCCCGTACCGCCTCGACGTGCCCCCACGCCTGCGGGCCCGTCCCGAAGACCAGCAGCCGCTCGGCCCCGGGGACCGCGAGCCGCCCGACCGCCACCCCGGACACGGCCGGAGTGCGCAACGACGTCAGCGCGATCCCGTCCAGGAGCGCCACCGGTGTGTGGGTCATGCCGTCCAGGAGGAGGTACAGCCCTTGGACGCGCGGCAGCCCGCGCTCCGCGTTGCCCGGCGTGACCGTGGCGACCTTCACCCCTGCGTACGAGGCCGTGGCCGACGGCATCAGGAGCAGCTGACCGCCGGGCACCTCGACGACCGAACGCGGCGCTTCCGCCGCCGGATCGAGCCCGGCGGCGAGGACGGCCTCCAGCGCGCCGACCGCGGCGGACATGGGGACGAGCCGCCGCACGGCGTCGGCGTCGAGGTGCGGCGTGGCGGAGGCCGGGGCCGATGGGGGCGTCGGTGCGGGTGTCGGTGCGTTCATGCGGTTCCCCTACCCACTGGGCGGGACGTGAGTGAAAACAGAGGCCCTGGGCACTCGCGGGGGTGAAGGCAGAAGGCGCACGTCCACGAGGAAAGGTGTCATCCGTGTCGCAGGTCGAAGAGTCCATCGAAGTCAACGTGCCGGTCCGCACCGCGTACAACCAGTGGACCCAGTTCGAGTCGTTCCCCCGTTTCATGGAGGGCGTGCAGCGAATCGAGCAGCGCACCGACAAACTCACCCACTGGGTGACGAAGATCGACGGCGTGGAGCGGGAGTTCGACGCGGCGATCACCGAGCAGATCCCCGACGAGCGCGTGGCCTGGACCACCGTCGAGGGCCAGGCCAAGCAGGCAGGCGTCGTCACTTTCCACCGCCTGGACGACACCCGCACCAAGGTCATGCTGCAGCTGAAGTACGACCCCGAGGGCCTGGCCGAAACGGTCGGCGACAAGCTCGGCCTCGTCAAGCGGCAGGTGACGGGCGACCTGGGTCGGTTCAAGCAGTTCATCGAGGAGCGCGGCGGCGTGGAGACCGGCGCGTGGCGCGGCGAGGTCTGACCTCGCCCCTGACGTGGAGAGCCCCGATCCGGAGAGGTCGGGGCTCTCGGCATGTCGGTCCCTGAGCGCCTGCCGCCGCCGCTGCCGCTGTCGTCCAGAATCCACTTTCGATACAAGGCCTAGGGGGCCAGTAAGGGTAGGCGGGCCCTGGCGGTATCCGTATCGTTTGGGTGGCCCGCGAGGCCGTTTTGGGGAATCCGTCGGCCCGTTCATCATGGTGGAAGGGGAAGCATGGACTCTCTGGCTGAGGCACTGCTCGCGGATGCCGGTCCCGAGGAACTGGAAAGACTGGCACTTCCCGGAGAATATCTGGCCGCGCATTTACGGGCGTCGGACGTCGGAATGTTCGACGGAGTGCCGGACAAGGACGTACGGAAATCCCTGCATGTGGGAATGGTGCCGATGCCGGACATCGCTCCCGACGAAGTCGTCGTGGCGGTCATGGCGAGTTCCATCAACTACAACACGGTCTGGTCGGCGACCTTCGAGCCGGTACCCACCTTTGCCTTCCTCAAGCGCAATGCCGGACAGGGCGGTTACGCGGCCCGGCACGATCTGCCGTACCACGTCGTCGGTTCGGACGCCGCCGGAGTCGTCGTGCGGGTCGGCGCGGGGGTGCGGCGCTGGCGGGTCGGCGACCACGCCGTCGTCACCTGTGTGCAGGTCGACGACGAGGAGCCGGCCACCCACGCCGATGCCATGCTCGGGGAGCAGCAGCGCATCTGGGGGTTCGAGACCAACTTCGGCGGGCTCGCCCACTACGCGGTCGTCCGGGCCGGCCAACTGCTGCCCAAGCCCCCGCACTTGACGTGGGAGGAGGCGGCCGGTGTGATGCTCACGGCTGCCACGTCCTACCGGATGCTGGTCAGCGACGCGGGTTCGCGGATCAAGCAGGGCGACGTCGTGCTGATCTGGGGGGCTGCCGGCGGACTCGGCGCCTTCGCCGTGCAACTGGTGAAGAACGCGGGTGGGATCCCGGTGGGGGTGGTCGGTTCCGAGCGCCGCGCCGACGTGCTGCGGCGGCTCGGCTGCGACGTGATCATCAACCGCGGCGAGATCGGCATGGGGGGTGACGATCCCCTCACTCCCGAGCGGACCATCGAACTCGGCAAACGACTCGGCCGTGAGATCCGGCGACAGGTGGGTGAGGACCCGCACGTCGTCTTCGACTACATAGGACGGGCCACCTTCGGAATCTCCGTCTTCGTGGTCCGTAAGGGCGGAATCGTGATCACCTGTGGTTCGAGCACCGGATATGATCACCATTTCGACAACCGCTATCTCTGGATGAACCTGAAGCGGATCATCGGTAGTCATGCCGCGAATCTTCAGGAACAGGCGGAATGCAACCGCCTCGTGAGGCTCGGCCGCCTTTTTCCGACTCTCTGCGATGTCTATCCGCTGGAGGGCGTTGCCGAAGCCGCCCGGCTGGTACAGACGAACGGGCATATCGGGAAGGTGGGAGTGTTGTGTCTGGCGCCGGAGGAGGGCCTCGGTGTCACCGACCCGGAACTTCGGTCCCGTATAGGAGAACAGCGGATCAATCCCCTGCGTGAATTCCGTCGCACCGAGGCGGTCTGACGTGCCGCACCGCAACGTGGGAATTCTCGCGACCGGTTCGTACGTGCCGAAGAACGAGGTCGGCAACGAGGCGATCGCGGCTCGCGCCGGGGTCACCGCGGAGTGGATCGAGCGCAAGACGCAGATCCGGTCCCGCCGGTTCGCGGCCCCGCACGAGGCGACGTCCGACCTCGCGATCCGGGCCGGCGCCGAGGCTCTGGCGCGGGCCGGCCTGAGCGCCGACCGGCTCGACTACATCATCGTGTCGACCTCCACCGGCGACTTTCCGCAGCCCCCCACCTCCTACCTGGTGCAGGACGGCCTCGACGCCCGCAGCGCCGCCTGTTTCGACGTCAACGTGGTCTGCAGCGGATTCGTCTACGCGCTGGCCCTCGCCCAGAGCCTGGTCGCCGTCCGACCCGAGGCGATCGTCCTGGTCATCGGCGCCGACCTCTACTCCCGCGTCCTCGACTTCGACGACCGCAGGACCGCCGTGCTGTTCGCGGACGGGGCCGGTGCCGCGCTCGTCGGGTCCGTTCCGGCGCCGTACGGGATGATCGGCGTCGAACTCGCCAGCCGGGGCGATGCCCACGGGCTGATCCGAGTCGAAGCCGGTGGCAGCAGGAATCCGGCCTCGGCGCGCACCGTCGCCGAAGGCGGCCACTTCTTCCGTATGGAAGGCCGCGAGGTGCGCGACTTCGTCGCTGAACACGTTCCGCCCGTGCTGACCACCCTCGCGGAGCGCGCCGGCGTCACGCTCGACGAGGTGGTCCACTTCGTCCCGCACCAGGCGAACGGAGTGATGCTCGACGAACTCGTCGCCCGGGCGGGCCTGGAGCGCGCACACACCCACCGCACTCTGGGCACCCACGGAAACATGGGCAGTGCCTCTGTCCCCGTCGCGCTCGACGAGGCCAACCGCTCCGGAGCCGTCTCGCCGGGTGACCTCGTGCTGCTCGCCGGATTCGGCGGCGGCATGTCCATCGGGGCGTCGCTACTGATCTGGGGAGCCACCGCCTGATCCGTGCGCGGCGCACTCCCCGCCCCGCCCACCGCCCCGTCCCACCCGCGCAGTCCCGGGGCCACGAACTCGCGAGATCCTCTCAAGAAAGCAGGGCTGTATGACCACGTCCACGTCCGCATCCACGACCACGGCACAGCCGGCGCGCGTCATCGACCGGGTCGGCGTCATCGGCAGCGGCATCATGGGAAGCGGCATCGCCGAAGTGTGTGCGAAAGCGGGACTCGACGTCGTCGTCGCGGTGTCCGCCGCCGCATCCCTGGAGTCGGGGCCGCGCCGCGTCGCGGGCTCGCTCGACCGGGCCGTCGCCAAGGGGCGGCTCACACCGCAGGAGCGTGACGCGGCGTTCGGCCGGGTCTCCTTCACGACGGATCTGGGTGAACTCGCCGACCGTCACCTGGTCATCGAGGCGGTGAAGGAGAGCGAACCACTGAAACTCGAGCTGTTCGCGAAGCTCGACAAGATCGTCGAGAGCCCCGACGCGATCCTGGCGTCCAACACTTCTTCCATTCCCATCGTCCGCCTGGCCCGCGCCACCGGCACTCCCGGCCGGGTCGTCGGCACGCACTTCTTCAACCCGGCCCCCGTGCTGCCGCTGGTGGAAGTAGTCGCCTCGGTACTGACAGGTGACCAAGTCGCCGATGACGTACAGCAGTTCGTCACCGACGTACTGGGCAAGAAGCCGGTGCGGTCCCCGGACCGGGCGGGCTTCCTTGTCAACGCGCTGCTCTTTCCGTATCTGCTCTCCGCGATCCGGATGGTCGAGTCCGGGCTCGCCACCGCCGAGACCGTGGACCAGGGCATGGTGCAGGGCTGCTCGCACCCCATGGGGCCGCTGCGGCTCGCGGACCTGATCGGGCTCGACACCACCGTCGCGATCGCCAGCGCCATGTACGAGGAGTTCAAGGAGCCGCTGTACGCGCCGCCCGCGCTGCTGCTGCGCATGGTTGAGGGCGGGATGCTCGGCAAGAAGTCGGGGCGGGGGTTCTACGCGTACGCGTAGAACCCCTCCGGGGCGGCGGTCCCCGGCGCAAAGGACGGGCCGGTGCGTCAGCCCACGTTGGGCTGACGCGTCGCCTTGCGGCCGAAGGCCCTGCTCTGCCGATGGTCCGTGGTGGCCCGGACCGTACGCTGCGCCGTGGCCTCCTGGAGCCAGTCGTCGGCGAGGTGCTGCTTCGCCGCCCGGGTCTTGCCGGGGAGCTGGGAGTACGCCACCTCGCGCACGAGGGGCTGCCGGAAGGCGTACTCGACCTCGCCGGGGATGGACGTCGGGCGACGCCGGTGCAGCAGCTGCTTACGCTCCAAGTGGGCCAAATGGCGGGCCACTTCATCCTGGTCGCGGTTGCCGAGCGCGGCCACCGCGCTCACCCATACCGTGTTGCCCACCACCGAGGCGTCCCGCAGCACCGCCTTCTGCACGGGCAACAGCGTGTCGAGGTGGGCGGCGATCACGGTCTGCACCGTGCCGGGCAGCGGAACCGGCGTCGGGGCCCGCTCCAGGTTCCGTTCCGCCCGCAGCGCGTGCACGTACTCCTTGGCGAACAGCGGGTTGCCGCCGACGCGGGCGACCAGGTCGGGATCCAGCGTGCCGCGCGTGCACCCCTCGACGAGGGTGTCCATGAGGTAGCCCGTCACCCGGTCCGGCAGTGGGTCCAGGGTGAGGATCAAGGCGTCCCGCTTGCCGCAACTCCACCGCGGCCGGGCCTGCAGCAGCTCGGGACGGCCGGTCACGAGCAGCATCAACGGCATCGTCGTCAGCTGTTCCACCACGTCGGCCACGGAGTCCATCAGAGCCTCTCCGGCCAGATGAATGTCCTCAAGGACGACCACGAGCGGCCGCTGGGCCGCGATCTCCTCGATGAACTGACGCCAGGCGGCAAAGACCGAGTCGAAGGTGTCGCGGTCCAGCGGCGCCGACTGCCGGCCCACCGCGAGGCACCGGCGCAGCCCGCGCAGCAGCTCAGCGCCCGGGACTCCGCTGCCGACCAGCCTGTGCACCGCCTCGACCAGTTTGTGGTCGGCGACGATGGGACTGTCGGAGGCGTCGATCCCGGCGTGCGCCTGGACGGTCGCGACCAGGGGCTCCACGCCGTGTCCCCCGCCGAACGGGGATACCCGCCCGATGAGTACGGAGCACGTGCGGCTCGCCAGGTCCGGGACGGACAGGTCCGGATCCTCGACGGCCCGCAGGAACTCGCCGGACAGCCGGGTCTTGCCGATCCCCGGTTCGCCGATCACCGTCACCAGGTGCGGGCGCCGGCGCCGCAGCGTGTCGCCGAGCAGGCCGGTCAGTATCTCCATCTCCCGCTCGCGGCCGAGAAAGGGAAAGAACACCTTGGACATGGGGGTGGGCTGCTCGACCCGCTTGATCTCCCAGCCCTGCTGGGGGTCGTTCGTCCAGGCCGCGCCGAACACGTCGCCGCCGATCTTGACCGTGCAGTCACAGATCCGGAGCCCGGCCGGCGGAGCGCCTGCCAGCAGCTGCTGGCACCGGTCGAAGACCTGACCCATCACCTCGGCGGGCTCGCTGTCGTCGTCGCTGTCGTAGGTGACCATCACCTCGCCCGTGGCGACGGCCAGTCGGCAGCCGCGCAGCAGTGCGACCGGCGCGACACCGTTGCCGGCCAGCTCGGTGGCGATGCGGTGACGGATGGCCAGCGCGGCACGGACGGCTCGCTCGGGGTCGTTCTCGTGCATCTTCGGCACGCCGAACAGGGCGAGCCAGTTGGCTCCCACCGAAGTGCGGAGCACTCCGCCGAACCGCTCCACCTCGTTCCTGACGACGGCCGCCACCTCCTTCTGCACGGCGTCGGCCTGCTCGGGGTCCTCGCGCCCCGAGGTCTGTGGTACCTGAGCCCGCACGAGAAGGACGGACACCCGCTTGCGTTCCACCATCACGGAGGACGAGGAGGGGGCGGAGGAGACAGCGGCGGCCGACGTCGCCGCCGGGGGCGGCGCCGGAGGCGGAGCGGCGTGCAGCGGCCGCTGGCGGGGGCTGAGCCAGCGCAGGTTGGACGGTGCGTCGGCAGTCTCTTCGCGGGCCGGGCCCGCGAGGTCGAGTTCCGGGGCGTGGGTGAGGATCGCCCGCTCCAGGCTGCGCAGCTCACGCCCCGGGTCGAGGCCGAACTCCTCGGTGAGCGCGGTCCGGGTCCGCTGGTAGGCGGCGAGCGCCTCGGGCTGGCGGCCGCAGCGGTACAGCGCCAGCATCAGCTGGCCGCTCAGCCGCTCGCGGGCCGGCGAGCACGAGAAGGTGCGCTCCAACTCGCCCACCAGGTCCCAGTGCCTGCCGAGCGCCAACTCGGCCTGCATGCAGTCCTCGAAGGCGGTCAGCCGCTGGTTCTGTACCACGTCGTGCTCCGGCCAGACGATGCCCTCCTCCGCCAGGTCGGAGAGGACCGGATCGCGCCACAGGCTGAGCGCCTTGCGCAGCGCGACAGAGGCCGGTTCCCATTGTTCGGCGGCGAGGTGCTTGCGGCCCTCGTCCGCGAGGGCCCGGAACACGGGGAGGTCGATCTGGCGCGGATCGATGCTCAGGAGGTAGCCGGGGGAGCGCGTCAGCAGTGCCACGTCCGGGGCGGGGGCGAGGATCCGGCGCAGTCCCGAGACCGCGTTCTGCACCATCTTGCGGCACGTGGGCGGGGCGTCGTGCCCCCATACAGCGCGGATGATGTTGCTGGTCGCGACGGCTTTGTTGGGATTGAGCAGCAGATAGCCGAGAACGGCCCGCTGATGGAGCCCACCCAGTGGTATCGGCTCCTCACCGGCCAGTACTTCGAGAGAACCCAGGATCTTGAACCGCATAACAGCCCCCGTCCCGCAAAAACATCCGGGTGAGTCAGGATCGCACTTTGATGGGGAAGAGCCGCTCCCTTGAGACCCCCGAGGTCATAGACCAGTGAATCAAAGTGTCCTGTACATTCTCAACGGTCGCCGGGACTGTGGCCAAAACCCCTCCCTGTGAAGGCAGTTGACGCGTGGGTCAGCCGATACGGGCGAGCAGCACGGCGCCGTGGAGGGAGGAGAGGCCACCCAGTGAGGCCCCTGCGACGCGTGGTGCAGGATGTCCGGGCCTGCTCAACGCCGTTGTGCGGGCTGCGACATCGGAGACCAGACCCTTGATGCCTTCGGCGAATCCGCCGCCGATCACGACCAACTCCGGACGGGCCAGTTCCGCGAGGCTCATCGCCGCGGCCGCGAGCGCCGCACAGCTCTTCTCGACGGCGGCCACCGCCCAGGGCTCGCGCTCGGCCACGGCGCTCCGGAGCAGTACGAAGTCGACCGGGCCACCCCGCAGCAGAGCGGCTCTGCGTAAGGTCGCGGGGCCGGAGGCGACGGCCTGCAGGCAGCCCTGCCGACCGCAGTCACACGTTGGCCCGAAATAGTCGATCGCCATATGGCCGATCTCGCAGGAACCCGCCTCCGGCCCCGGGAACGGACGTCCCTCGCGCACGATTCCGCCGCCGATCCCGGTGCCGACTCCGAGATAGACGAGGTGCGCGCGCCCGGCCACCCGGGCCTCGGCCAGTGCCGCCAGGTCGCCGTCGTCCGCCACCTGCACCGGGATGCCCGGGAAGAGGTCCCGCAGCGCCCCCCGCAGGTCCGCTCCGCGCCAGCCGGGCCGCCCCGGCCAGGCGACCACCCGCCCCGCGCTGTCCGTCGTCGCCGGCATCGCCACGCCGACCGCCGCCGGTGAGCGCCCCCAACTGGACAGCAACGTACGGACGTTGGACGCGAGCGTCCGAAAATCCCGCTCGGCGCCCGCCTCGGGACCGGGCCAACGGAAGGCGGTCTCCAGGGGAGCGTGACCGTCCGCCTCGATCCGCAGCGCCACCTTCGTGCCGCCGACATCGATCCCCAGATGTCCCGTGCCCGAATGCCCCATGACTCCTCCGAGCGCCCCTGCGCCGACCGGTCGCGGCGTCAGGTGCACACTAGGCTCTCGGTCGGCCATGTGCGGCGCTGTCTTCGCAGGTCAGGGGAGAGATAGGGGTTACTGACGCGAGGCGCTGCTACCTAGCTTCGGACGCGACGCACGTACGCCGGGAGAACCCGTGACGTACCCGAACCAGCATCTCGAAAGATGGGTAGCGACTCGTGATCAGCCGACGAACTGTTCTCCAGCTGGGCGGCACTTTGGCAGTGGCAGGGGCGGTGGGAGCCGCAGCGCCCCAAGCGGTCCGGGCCCACGCCGCCGGAGCGCCCTGGGGCAAACTACGCGCCCAGTTGCAAGGCGATCTCGTCCTTCCTTCCGACAGCGGCTACGACCTCGCCAAGCAGTTGGCCGTCGCGGAGTACGACGCCATCCACCCGCAGGGCATCGCCTACTGCGCGACGCCCGCCGACGTGGCGGCCGTCGTGAAGTTCGCGCAGGTTCACTCCATCCCCGCGCGCACCCGCAGCGGCGGCCACAACTTCGCCGGCTGGTCCACCGGCGAGGGCCTGGTCATCGACGTCTCCCGGATCAAGCACGTCCGGGTCGGCTCCTCGACGGTGCGTGTCGGCCCCGGCGCGATGTCCGTCGAGGCGCTCGCCGCCCTCAAGCCGTACAACAAGCAGATCGTCAGCGGCACCTGTCCGACCGTCTGCCCCGGTGGCTTCCTGACCGGCGGGGGCATCGGCTACCAGACCGCGAAGTTCGGGCTGGGCAGTGACCGGCTGGTCTCAGCGCGAGCCGTGCTCGCCGACGGCCGGCTGGTCACCGCGTCCGCGACCGAGGAACCCGACCTGTACTGGGCGCTGCGCGGCGGTGGCGGCGGAAACTTCGGCGTTCTCGTCGACTTCGAGGTGAGGCCGATCGACCAGCCGCGCGGCGTCTACTTCGCCACCTCCTGGCCGTGGGACAAGACCAAGGAGCTCGTCGAGGCATGGCAGGCGTGGAGCACGGCCGAGGAAGGCGAGCTGGGCTCCTCGCTCGGCGTCACCCTCGTCGACGCCAAGCCGGGCACCGTGCCCAGCGTCACGATCAACGGCGGGTACTGGGGCACCCAGGCGCAGTTGGAGGCCGGCCTCGACGCGCTGGCCGCGAACATAGGCGCCGCGCCGCTGAGCCGCTCGGTCACCGAGCTGGCATACGACGACGTCATGATGCGCGTGTACGGCTGCGAGCAGGTCACCGTGAAGCAGTGCCACCGTGTCGGGCAGAACGACGAGGCGACCATCCCGCGCGGCGGCGCCCTGCGCGAGCGGCACCGCCTCTTCTCCAAGCCGCTCGCGGGCTCGGCCCTCGCAGCGACCCTCGCGGCCTTCGACGCCGATCGTCACGCCGGACATGTGCGCTTCCTCGGCTTCAACCATTTGGGCGGCGCCGCCACCCGGCCCGGCCGCACCGACACCGCGTTCTGGCACCGTGACACCGAGTTCCTGATCGGCATCGGCGTAGCGCTGCCCACCGCCACACCGTCCGCCGAGGACGAGGCCGTCACCAAGGCCTGGGTGGACCGCGGCTACGGAGTCATGGACCCGCTCTCCAACGGTCACTCCTACCTCAACTTCCCCGACGAGCGGCTCACCGACTGGCGCGAGGCCTACTACGGCGGCAACTACGACCGGCTCGTCTCGGTGAAGCGGTCCTACGACCCGAGCAATTTCTTCAACCACCCGCAGAGTGTCGGTAGTTGAGCGGATCGACTACCCCGGGTCGCGGGCGTCCACTGCTTCGTGGACGGGGACGTGGGCGCCCGCGACGCCCCACTCAGCGGGGGACCTTCGCCACCAGAGCGCGGGCCGCCAGCCGGTAGCCCAGTGTGCCGAGCCCCACGATGACGCCGTCGGCCAGCGGGGCGAGCACCGACTCGTGCCGGAACGACTCGCGAGCCCACACATTCGATATGTGCACTTCCACGAACGGGTTGGGATACGCGGCGAGCGCGTCCCGCAGGCTCCAGCCGGCGATCATCAGCGCCCCGGGATTCACGATCGCCCCCACCGTGTCGTAGTTCTCGTGCACGGCCCGGACGAGTTCCCCCTCGCCGTCGTGCTGAATCGACCGGGTCCGCCAGCCGAGGGATGCGATTTCCTCGCCGACAGCCGCCTCGACATCGTCCAGCGTGTCCGTTCCGTAGATCTCCGGTTCCCGGCGTCCGAGTATGCCCAGGTTGGGTCCGTTCAACAGGAGCACGCTGCCCACTATTTCACCTCGTTCGACGGGTCGACTCATTGCGAGGTCGACGGTAGAAAAAGGTTAACGGGTGAGCTCGGAAAGCAGAGTTCGAGGCCCGCGGGAAATGTGGGTCAAGGGGGCTCTAGGGGTGCCCATAGGGGAGATGACATGCCCTGCGGCATTCGCTAGCGTGCTATCCGCCGACGGTGCCCGTCCGTGCATTGCATCGAGTGGAGGGCATTCCGTATGGCGTGACACATGCCTTTTCCCCGGTGCAGAACCCGATAGAGAGACGGTTGACTCATGAGTGGGAATCCTATGCAGGCGCCGGAATTCCCCGCCTGGCCCCAGTACGGCGACGAGGAACGGACCGCTCTGATCCGGGCCCTGGAGCAGGGACAGTGGTGGCGTATGGGCGGCGGTGAGGTCAACGCGTTCGAGAGCGAGTTCGCCGAGTACCACGGCGCCCCGTACGCGCTGGCCACCACCAACGGCACGCATGCTCTCGAACTGGCCCTCCAGGTCCTCGGCGTCGGCCCCGGCACCGAGGTCATCGTCCCCGCCTTCACGTTCATCTCCTCGTCCCAGGCGGCACAGCGGCTGGGCGCGGTCGCCGTCCCCGTGGACGTGGACCCCGACACGTACGCGATCGATCCCGCGGCCGTCGAGGCGGCCATCACCGAGCGCACCCGCGCGATCATGCCGGTCCACATGGCCGGGCACTTCGCCGACATGGACGCTCTGAACAAGCTGTCGGCCGCCACCGGAGTGCCGCTGATCCAGGATGCGGCGCACGCCCACGGTGCCCAGTGGCAGGGCAAGAAGGTCGGCGAGCTGGGCTCGGTCGCCGCGTTCAGCTTCCAGAACGGCAAACTGATGACCGCCGGCGAGGGGGGTGCCGTGCTCTTCCCCGACCGCGAGGGATACGACGCCGCGTTCCTGCGGCACAGCTGCGGACGGCCGCCGACGGACCGGCGCTACTTCCACCAGACGTCCGGCTCCAACTTCCGTCTCAACGAGTTCTCCGCGTCGGTGCTCCGCGCCCAACTGCGCCGCCTGGACGAGCAGATAGCCAGCCGCGAACAGCGCTGGCCCGAACTGGCCGGACAGCTCGCCGAGGTGCCGGGCGTCGTGCCCCAGTCCACCGACCCCCGCAACGACAGGGTCCCGCACTACATGGCGATGTTCCGGGTCCCTGGCATCACCGAGGAGCGGCGCAACGCC
This sequence comes from Streptomyces sp. NPDC046465, assembly GCF_040646035.1. Classification (NCBI taxonomy): domain Bacteria; kingdom Bacillati; phylum Actinomycetota; class Actinomycetes; order Kitasatosporales; family Streptomycetaceae; genus Streptomyces; species Streptomyces sp. NPDC046465. The sequence goes on along the minus strand of NZ_JBEYZK010000019.1, from coordinate 8,169 downwards.
GTGGTGGACGCCCTCGTGGCACGGGGCCTGCCCGCCTTCGCCGGCTTCCGGGCGATCTACCGCACCGACGGCTTCTGGGAGACCGGCGCACCGCGGGAGTCCGTGGCCGACGTCGCCCGCCGCTGCCCCCACTCGGAGGCCATCAGCGCCGACGCGATCTGGCTGCACCACCGCACCCTGCTCGGTACCCAGGAGCAGGTCGGCCGGATCGCGGACATCGTCGCCGACACCCTGGCCACCCCGTGAGCTTCGCCCCGCCCGTACGGGTCGCCATCGTCGGTCTCGGCTGGGCCGGGCGCAGTATCTGGCTGCCACGCCTCCAAGCTCATCCCGCCTTCGAGGTGATGGCCGTCGTCGACCCGAGCGAGGCGGCACGGGCCCAGGCGGCCACCTTGGCTCCCGGAGCCAGGCTCCTCTCGGAACCGGGTGAGTTGGGTCCGGGCTCGGTGGACCTGGCCGTCGTCGCGGTGCCCAACCATCTGCACGCCGAGGTGGCAGCGCGGCTGCTCGCCCAGTCCACCTCGGTCTTCGTCGAGAAGCCCGTCTGCCTCGACTCCATCGAGGCCGAGCGGCTGGCCCTGGCCGAGCGGGCGGGCGGCGCGGTCCTGCTGTCCGGCAGCGCCGCCCGCCACCGCGCCGACGTACGCGCCCTGCGCGACCTCACCGCGACGCTGGGGCCCGTCCGCCATGTCGAAGCGGCATGGGTACGGGCCCGCGGGGTGCCCGACGCGGGCGGCTGGTTCACCCGGCGCCTCCTGTCCGGCGGCGGTGCTCTGGTCGACCTCGGCTGGCACCTTCTCGACACCGCGCTCCCCCTCCTCGGCGAGGTCGCCGCTTTCCCTCAGGCCACCGGGACCGTCTCCGGGGACTTCCTGCGGAGTGCGGCCTCCAGAGCGGCCTGGCGGGACACCCCCTCGGACGACGGGATCGCCGGGGACGTAGAGGACACCGCCCGCGGATTCCTCGTCGCGGACAACGGGACCTCCCTCGCACTGCACGCGAGCTGGGCCTCTCACGAGCAGTACGACACCACCCGCGTCACGGTCGAAGGCGCCGCCGGAACCGCCGTGCTCCGCTGCACCTTCGGGTTCAGCCCCAACCGCGAGGGCGACTCCCGGCTCACCGTCACCCGGGAGGGCCGGACCGAGCCGGTGCCGGTGCCGGGAGAGCCCGTCGGCGCCGAGTACGACCGTCAGCTCGACGAACTGCCCGCCATGCTGGCCGATCCCGCGGTCCACGGCCGGGCGATCGCCGAGGTGCGGCTCACCATCGGGGCGATCGAACGCCTCTACCGCTCCGCACGCCTCGCCGACCGGACCGCCGAGCCGGCGGGACACGGCCCGTCCTGACCTGCGGCCGCGCCGGTACCCCGGCGCGGCCCGGAGGAGGAGACCTCATGGAGTACAGCAACCTTCCCCTGACCGGCGGCCCCGACCAGCGCGAGGACCCCGACGTCCAGGCCGTCGTCTTCGACATGGACGGGGTGCTCGTGGACAGCTTCGCCGTGATGCGCGAGGCGTTCACGATCGCGTACGCGGAGGTCGTCGGTGCGGGACCACCCCCCTTCCAGGAGTACAACCGACACCTGGGGCGCTACTTCCCCGACATCATGCGGATCATGGGGCTGCCCCTGGAGATGGAGGAGCCGTTCGTCCGGGAGAGCTACCGGCTCGCCCACCGGGTCACCATGTTCGAGGGCATCCCCGACCTCCTGACGAGCCTGCGCGGGCGCGGCATCGGGCTCGCCGTCGCCACCGGCAAGAGCGGGGCGCGGGCCAGATCGCTGCTCGACAAGGTCGGCATCCTGGCACTCTTCGACCACGTCATCGGCGGCGATGAGGTGCCCAGGGCCAAGCCGGCCCCCGACATGGTCCTGCGCGCCCTCGACCTCCTCGATGTGCGCGCCGAACAGGCCCTGATGATCGGCGACGCCGTCACCGACCTGCAGAGCGCCCGTGCCGCCGGGGTCCGCGCGGTGGCCGCCCTGTGGGGCGAGGCGCCCGAGGCGGACCTGCTCGCCCAGCATCCGGACGCGGCGCTGCACAGCCCGCGTGAGCTGCACGAACTGCTACCCCGGGTGCCGGTGCACTGAGGAGCGGCCGTACGGACGGAAATGCGTACGGACGGAAATGCGTACGGACAGCAAAAAAGGGGGCCCACGCGTCGCATCGCGTGGGCCCTCTCGTCATGGACGACGCCGCCTCAGACGGGCAGTGGTGCCCCGGCGAGCAACTCACGCACGTGACCGGGAAGGCCGGCGTCCGGCGCCAGGGCCGAGCGCAGCGCGTGCGCGGCCAGCGTCTCGTCCGCGACACCGACGCCCAGCCTGCGGTGGGTCAGCCGGGCGTGATCGAAGAGCAGATAGCCGAGCGGGGCGGGCCCGGAGTGCTCAGCGACCAGCGTCCGCAAGGTGTGGCCGTACCGCTCCCAGCACGCGACGCCGTTCCATCGGAGGTCGGCCGCCTGCAGGGCCGCCGTCTCCACGGCGGGGCCGCGCCGCCGGGCGAGCTCCGCACGGGAGCGGCCGGACAGGCCGCCCGTCCAGTGCTGCCAGCACTGGAAGAGGAACGCCGAGCGGTCCTTGGGCGCGAGCAGCTCGGTGATCTGGGCGAGGTGGAGGAACGCCACCCCGAGCCCCGAGCCCTTGAAGTCCTCCCCGCGCCGCAGTCCCAGCGCCAGATCGCTGGAGGCCGAGGCGAGCGCGGCGGCGAGTTCCACCGTGCCGGGATCGAGATATTTGGCGGTGGGGGGTTCGTAGTGGTCCCAGACGACGGACTGCTGGTACGTGCCGGAGGTCCGCCCGATTTCCTGGCCGATGCGCTGGACGACCTCCGGCCGCGCTCGCAGCCACAGCGCGAGGTGCGGGCCGTAATGGTCCTCGAGTCGCTCGAAGTACCAAAGGGCCTCGTTGTCCTCCGCGTAGAGCAGATCGACTATTTCGTGGACCAGGGGAGGTATTTCTGGAACGGATTCTTCCGAGCGCTGAATCGAGCCTGCTGCCTCCCTCGGTGTCAGGGGTTCGAGGAGCCGGACGAACAACCAATTGCGCGTCATGAAACCGAGCGTAGTGTTCCCGGCGGACCCAATTCCAGACGGCCCGGACGAAAGGGTGCCGCGGATAAAAGTTAGGGATGTCGTAGGGGGTGGTGCAGGGGTGGTGCGCGCGTAATACCCGTACAGAATCGTGTGCGGTACGGAGCGTTTGCGGACTGTGGTCCGAAATACGCCCGCCCGCTTATCGGTTGGCCCGTTCACAAGGGGATGTGGGGACATGCTGCGCACCGAACTCATTCGGCCGCTGCCCGAGTTGCTCCGGTCGCACGCCGAACGCTACGGGGAGAAGACTGCCTTCCACGACAGTCGGCGCGGTGTGACCTATGCCGAACTCGAACTGCGCACCCGCAGGATCGCCGGACACCTGGCAGGACTGCGCCTGCAGCCCGGCGACCGTGCGGCCATCCTGCTCGGCAACCGCGTGGAGACGGTGGAGAGCTACCTCGCCGTCGTGCGCGCGAGCGCGGTCGGCGTCCCCCTCAACCCGCAGGCCACCGAGGCCGAGATCGGCTACCTCCTGGACGACAGCGGAGCCCGCGTCGTCATCACCGACGCGGCCCACGTCGAGCTGGTCGGACGGCTGGTCACCGACCGCCCCGATCTGCGGGTCGTCGTCGTCGCCACCGGCGGCATCCCGGAGGGCGCACCGCTCGGCACCGTCTCCTTCGAGACCATGGCGGCCACCGAACCCGCCGCGCAGGCCCGTGACGATCTCGGCCTGGACGACATCGCCTGGACCCTCTACACCTCGGGCACCACCGGGCGCCCCAAGGGCGTCATGTCCAGCCAGCGCAACTGCCTCTGGTCGGTGGCCGCCTGCTACGTGCCGATCCCCGGGCTCAGCGCCGAGGACCGGGTCGTATGGCCGCTGCCGCTCTTCCACAGCCTGTCGCACATCGTCTGTGTCCTCGGGGTCACGGCGGTCGGCGCGACTGCCCGCATCGTCGACGGCTTCTCGGCCGACGAGGTGCTCGACGCGCTGCGAGCCGACTCCGCCACCTTCCTCGCCGGTGTCCCCACCATGTACCACTACCTGGTGCGGGCCGCCCGCGAGGGCGGCTTCGAAGCCCCCGACCTGCGCATGTGCCTGGTCGGCGGCGCGATCACCACGGCTGCGCTGCGCCGCTCCTTCGAGGAGGCCTTCCACGCCCCGCTCCTCGATGCCTACGGCTCCACCGAGACCTGTGGCTCCATCACCATCAACTGGCCGGTCGGCGCCCGCGTCGAGGGCTCCTGCGGCCTGCCGGTGCCCGGCCTCGGCGTACGGCTCGTCGACACGGAGACCGGACTGGACGCCGCCCCCGGCGCCGAGGGTGAGGTGTGGGTGCGCGGCCCGAGCGTCATGGCCGGCTACCACAACCAGCCCGAGGCGACCGCCGAGGTCCTGCGCGACGGCTGGTACCGCACCGGCGACCTGGCCCGCCGCGACGCGGACGGCTACTTCACCATCACCGGCCGCATCAAGGAACTCATCATCCGCGGCGGCGAGAACATCCACCCCGGCGAGGTGGAGGAGGTTCTGCGCGGCGTCCCCGGCGTCGCGGACGCCGCGGTCGTCGGCAAGCCCCACGAGGTGCTCGGCGAAGTTCCCGTCGCGTTCCTGGTCGCCGGGCCCCAGGGCATCGTCCCGGAACTCGCCCTCGCCGCCTGCCGCGAACAGCTCTCGTACTACAAGATCCCGGAGGAGCTGTACGAGATCGACCGCGTCCCGCGCACCGCCTCCGGCAAGACCACCCGGCACGTCCTGCTCGACCTGCCCGCCCGGCTGCGCGCGGTGGGCGCGAGCCACTACGAGTCGCTGTTCCGCCTCGACTGGGAACCCCTCCCGTCCGTCCCCGCCCCGCAGCCGCCCGCCGAGGGCCGCTGGGCGGTGTCGGGGCCGGACGTCTTCGGCCTTGCCCCGGCGCAGGCCGACACGGCCCTGACGGTCGAACACCACGAAGGCCTCCCGCCCGCCGCCGCCGATGTCACCGTTCTCTCCTCGGACAACGTTCCGTTCGCCGCGCACGGGCCGCACCCGGCAGCGGACCTGCGCACGTCGCTGGACGCACTCAGGTGCCGGACACAGAACTGGCTGGAGAGCGAACTCACGGACTCCGCACGCCTTTTGCTGCTCACACGCGGCGCCGTCGCGACAGGCGGGGACGAGCACGCGGGCCCCATCGGCGACCTTCCCGCGTGGGGGCTGGTGCGCAGCCTCCAGGCCGCGCACCCGGACCGGATCGTGCTGGCCGACGTGGACGACGACCCGCGGTCCATGGCGGCCCTGCCGCTGGCCCTGGCCTCCGGCGAACCGCAGGTCGCCGTCCGCGCCGGCGTCGTCCTGCGGCCCCGGCTCGCCCGGATCGCCCCGGCGGCCCAGCAGGATTCCGCCCACCGGCTGGGCCCGGACGCGACCGTTCTGGTGACCGGTGCCGGCGAGGCCAGGGGAGGCGCTGTCGCGCGCCACCTGGTGCACGCGCGCGGCGTGCGCCGGCTGCTCCTGCTGAGCTCCTGCGGCAGCGGTGATCACGTGGCCGACGACCTGGCCGCCGAACTGCGCGCCGCCGATGCCGACGTGACGCTCGTGGCGTGCGAGCCCGCCGACCACGAGGCGCTCGCCCAGACCCTGGCCGGCTACGCCCATCCGCTCACCGCCGTCGTGCACGCGGCGGGCGCCACCCCGGCCGCGGGCCTGGAGCGGGTGATCGACGGTGCCTTCAACCTCCACCGACTCATCGGGTACGACACCGAGTTCGTCGTCTTCTCGTCCGCCGGCGGACTTCTCGGCACCGCGGGACACGAGGAGCAGTCCGCGGCCGCCGCGGCCCTGGACGCCCTGGTACGGCACCGCGCGTCCCTCGGCATGCCCGCCCTCTCGCTGGCCTGGGGCCCGTGGGACAGCGCCGACCTGCCCGCCCCGACCGGTGTCGGTGTCCTACCCCTTCAGGAGAGCCTCGCCACGTTCGAGGCGGCCCTGCTGGCCGGTGGGACCCACCTGGTGGCCATCCGCCCGCAGGCCGACGCGCTCGGTTCCGGCACCGTCCCGGCACCTCTGCGCGGTCTCATCGAGACCCCGGCGAGGGCCGCGCGCGCCGACGCGGGCACGACCACCGAACTCGGCCGCAGGCTCGCCGTGTTGAGCCGTTCCGAACAGGACCACGAGCTCCTGGAACTGGTGCGCTCCGCCGCCGCCGAGGTCCGCCCCCTGGAGGGTGTCGTCGCAGCGGAGAGGGCATTCAAGGAACTCGGATTCACCTCGCTGACCGCGGTCGAACTCCGCAACCGCCTCACCGGGTCCACCGGCCTCGCGCTGCCCGTGACCCTTGCCTTCGACCACCCCACCCCGGCTGCCGTCGCCCGCCATCTGCGGGACCTGCTGTTCGGCGGCGAGGAGGCCTCGACGCAGGCGCGGCCGCGCGCCGCCGCCTACGACGAGCCGATCGCGATCGTCGCCATGGCCTGCCGGCTGCCCGGGAAAGTCACCTCCCCCGAGGACCTGTGGAACCTGGTGGCGGAAGGCCGGGAAGGCCTCACCGACTTCCCCGCCGACCGCGGCTGGGACCTCGACGGGCTGTACGACCCGGACTCCACCCGGCCGGGAACCTCGTACGTCCGCAAGGGCGGCTTCCTCGACGGCGTGGGCGACTTCGACGCGGAGCTGTTCGGGGTGTCGCCGCGTGAGGCGCTGGCGATGGATCCGCAGCAGCGGCTGCTGCTCGAAGTGTCCTGGGAGGCGTTCGAACGGGCCGGTATCGACCCGACCTCCCTCAAGGGGCAGGACGTCGGAGTCTTCTCCGGAGTGATGTACCACGACTACGCGAGCAGGCTGGACCAGGCGCCCGAAGACCTCGAAGGCTACTTGGGTACGGGCAATTCGGGCAGCGTGGCCTCCGGCCGGGTGTCCTACACGCTGGGGCTCGAGGGTCCCGCGGTGACGGTGGACACGGCGTGCTCGTCGTCGCTGGTGGCGTTGCACCTGGCGGCGCAGGCGCTGCGCAGCGGTGAGTGCACGATGGCCCTGGCCGGCGGTGTCGCCGTCATGTCCCAGCCGACCTCCTTCGTCGAGTTCTCCCGCCAGCAGGCCCTCGCCGCGGACGGCCGCTGCAAGCCGTTCGCCGAAGCGGCCGACGGAACCAACTGGTCCGAGGGTGTCGGGGTGTTGCTGGTGGAGCGGCTGTCGGACGCGCGTCGGCTCGGGCATCGGGTGCTCGCGGTGGTGCGGGGTTCGGCGGTGAACCAGGACGGTGCGTCGAACGGTCTGACGGCGCCGAACGGTCCTTCGCAGGAGCGGGTGATCCGGGCCGCCCTGGCCAGTGCGGGGGTGTCGGGCGCCGATGTGGATGTGGTGGAGGCGCACGGCACGGGGACCAAGCTCGGTGATCCGATCGAGGCGCAGGCCGTTCTTGCCACGTACGGTCAGGCGCACTCCAGTGAACAGCCGTTGTGGCTGGGGTCGTTGAAGTCGAACATCGGGCATACGCAGGCGGCGGCCGGTGTGGCCGGTGTGATCAAGATGGTGGAGGCGCTGCGACGCGGGGTCCTTCCCCGCATGCTGCATGTGGATGAGCCCTCGTCGCATGTGGACTGGTCGACGGGCGGAGTGGAGCTTCTGGCGGAGTCGCGGGCATGGCCGGAGGTGGACCGGGTGCGGCGCGCGGGGGTCTCCTCGTTCGGTGTGAGCGGCACCAACGCCCACGTCATCCTGGAACAAGTCCCAGAGGAAACACCCGAGTCGAGCGATGTCGAGCCTTCCGGCGTCGTTCCCTGGGTGCTGTCGGGTCGTGGCGCTGCGGCGCTGTCCGCGCAGGCGGAGAAGCTCGCCGCGCACGTACGGGACGCCGACGGCATTCCCCTGGCCGAGACCGGCCGGTCCCTGGTGTCGACGCGGGCTCAACTGAGTGACCGGGCTGTCGTGCTGGCCGGTTCGGGTGAGGGGGCGTTGGCGGGGCTGGATGCTCTGGCGCAGGGTGTGCCTGCTGCGCAGGTGGTGAGCGGGGTCGCTGATGTGGATGGCAAGCGGGTGTTTGTGTTTCCGGGGCAGGGGACGCAGTGGGTGGGGATGGCGGTGGATTTGTTGGACAGTTCGCCGGTGTTTGCTGGGGTGATGGGTGAGGTTGCCGAGGCTTTGGCGCC